>JBJOKR010000025.1:0-33054 GCA_046045995.1 Pseudomonadota bacterium
GACGAATACCACGTCATCCGCCATGTCCTGAACCTGGAGGCGGTGAACACGTACGAGGGCACCCACGATGTCCACGCCCTGATCCTGGGCCGCGCCATCACCGGCATCCAGGCATTCGGCTGAGCGGCCCGCCCACATCCTGAAAGGGACACCGTCATGATCACCGTCTTTTCCAAGTATCCGCTCCGCCCCGGCCTGACCCGCGAGCAGGCGATCGCGGAGATCCAGGAGACGATCCATGTCTACAAGGACCGTCCCGGTGTGATCCGCAAGTATATCTGCCTGGATTGGGACCGCCGTGTCGGCTACGGCGTCTATCTGTGGTCCGACCGGGCCCTGGCGGAAAAGTTCTATGAGATGGCGCGGCCGATCATCGCCCGCCAGGTGGGGGCGGAGCCGGAGATCACCTTCCTGGACACGCCCATCATCGTCGACAACGCCAGTGGGGAGGTGATTGTGGACGGGGTCGTCCGCGACACAGCACCCGTCGCATCCCCGGTACCACCCCCCGCCTGACTGTTTCCCCCCTCCAACCACCCGGCATCGCCTCCCTGATGTCCGGTACCTCGGCGCCCGGCGGTATCCCCGCCGGGCGTCCTTCTATCCGGGTCCAGCCATAGCCGGCCGCTATGCCCCCCAGAAGGGAAGGAAATCGCCCATGACACCCGCAACCGCTCCCGCCCCTGTCTCCGCTCCCGGCCTGGCGCAGCGTCTGGCCGCCTGCCGCACCGCTCCCGCCGGTGCCGCCCCCGCCCCGCTGGCCGATCCCGGCCCGGACCTGCGTTCCGCGGATGCGGCCGCCGGTTATGCTGTGGCGGCGGATCTGGCCCGTCTGCTGGAGCCCGCCTGGGGCCCGGTGGTGGGGTGGAAGATCGGCGCCACCGGCGCCCGGGGGCAGCAGGCCCTGGGCCTGGCGGAGCCGTTCTTCGGCCGCCTGTTCCGCGACCGGGTGCGGGCGGCGCCGGATGACGGCGCGTCCGTGTCCTGGGACGGGGGCGGGCGGGCGGTCACCCTGGATGCGGAGATTGTCTTCGTCATGGCCGCCACCCCGGCCCCGGGGCTGGAGCTTCCGGCCCTGAAGGCCTGCGTCGCCGCCCTGCATCTGGGGGTGGAGATGAACCAGCCTGCTTGGGCCGACCCCTTCGCCCTGGGCGGCCCGGCGATCATCGCCGATAACGGGGCCAATTCAGGGCTGGTCCTGGGGCCGGCCCTGCCGCCCGGCACGGACCTGACGGGCATCGCCGCCCGCCTGCTGGTGGGGGGGGAGGAGCGGATGGCCGGGACCGGCGCCCTGGTCCTGGGCGACCCCTGGAACGCCTTGTCCTGGCTGGTGGGCGCATTGGACCGCCAGGGCCTTGCCCTGCGGCCGGGGGATCTGGTCGCTTCCGGCAACATCGCCTTCGCCCAAGCGGAACCGGGGCAGGAGGTGGTGGCCGATTTCGGGCCGGCCGGGCGCATCGTCCTGCATGTTGGTGGTGCCGCCCGGCCATAACCGGCGGCTATGGCTGGGCCCGGGCAATGAATTTGCGCCGACCCCGCCCGCGCACGGACACTTGGCCGGACCGGAGACGACGCCCGAGGATACGCCCCATGTTGCAGGACCGCATCGAAGCCCGCTGGATCGACGTCTTCGCCGATACCTTCGCCCTGTGCGCGGTGAAGCCCGGGGACCCCGTGGCGATCCTGTCGGAAACCCAGTCCCGGCCCCTGAACATCCATCTGTGCGAACTGGCCCTGCTGCGCCTGGGCGCCCGGCCCTTCCATGTGATCGTGCCGACCCCGCCCCAGGAGGAGAAGGTGCCGGTGCGTTCCACCGGCTCCTCCCACGCGATCCAGATGCTGGAACCGGTGCTGACCGCCCTGTCCGGCGGAATCATGATCGCCGACTGCACGGTGGAAGGGCTGATGCACGCCCCGGAAACGCCCCGCATCCTGGGCAGCGGCAGCCGCTCCCTCTACGTCTCCAACGACCATCCGGAGGTGCTGGAGCGGCTGAAACCGAATGAGGCGGTGATCGAAAAGGTCCTGCTGGGGCGGGAAAAGATGTTGAAATGCAAGGAGATGCGCGTCACCTCCGCCGCCGGGACCGATCTGCGCATCAAGATGGCGGGGGCGCGGGTCGGCGGCAATCTGGGCGTGGTGCGCGAACCGGGCAAACTGGCCAGTTGGCCCGGCGGCATCAATTCCTGCTTCCCCCCGGCGGGGGCCGTGAACGGCATTCTTGTCCTGGACGAAGGGGACCAGAACCTGACCTTCAAGCGCTATTACGAAAAGCCGGTGCGCCTGACCCTGGAGGATGATTTCGTCACCCGGATCGAAGGCCGGGGCGTGGACGCGGAACTGATGCGCGAATACTTCGCCGTCTGGAACGACCGCAACGCCTATGGCGTCAGCCATGTCGGCTGGGGCATGAACCCCAACGCCCGCTGGGAAGCCCTGGTCATGTATGACAAGAAGGACACCAACGCCACGGAGCAGCGGGCCTTTGCCGGGAACTTCCTGTTCTCCACCGGGGCGAACCCGTCGGCGAACCGCTTCACCCTTGGCCATTACGACATCCCGGTGCGCAACACCACCATCACCCTGGACGGGGAGGTGGTGGTGAAGGACGGGGTGGTACAGGGCGACCTGTACCTGCCGGTGCAGTGATGACGGGGGAGGGCACCCTGGGCACCCTAGCCACCCTGCGCATTGGCGGGCCGGGTAGCGGCAGCCCCGGCCCCGGCATCGCCGTGGATGTGGTGGGGCTGGAGGAGGGTGCGCTGGTCCTGTTCCTGCACGGGATCGGGGGGGCACGGGTTAACTGGCACGGCCAGATGCGCCCCCTGGCGGCCCTGGGCTGGCGGGCCGCCGCCTGGGACGCGCGCGGTTATGGCGGCAGCGATGATTATGACGGGCCGCTGCACTTCGCCGATTTCTCCGCCGACCTGCTGCGGGTGCTGGATCACTTGGGCGCCGCCAAGGCCTGCCTGGTCGGCCTGTCCATGGGCGGGCGCATCGCCCTGGATTTCCAGGGCCGCCATCCCGACAGGGTGGGCGCCCTGGTCTTCGCCGATACCAGCGCCGGGTCGCCCGAAAGCCGGGACCCCGCCAAGATCGAGCTGTTCCTGGCCGCCCGCCGCCGCCCCCTGCTGGAGGAAGGGCGAACCACCGCCGACATCGCCCCCGGCATCGCGCGCCAACTGGCCGGGCCCACCTGCCCGCCCGCGGCCATGGCGGCGATGGTGGAAAGCCTGTCAGCGCTGCGGACCGGCAGTTACCTGAAGACGCTGGATTGCGTCACCCGCTACCATGATTTCCCGCCCTTCGCGGAGATCACGGTTCCCACCTTGGTGGTGACAGGTGAGCATGATCCCATCGCCCCGCCTGCCATGGCGCGCCGCATGGCGGCGGAAATCCCGCAGGCAAGCTATGCGGAGATCCCGGAGGCGGGGCATATCAGCAACCTGGAACGCCCGGCCCCCTTCAACGCCGTCCTGACGGGCTTCCTGGCCCGGCATTGGCCGGCCCGCCCATCCTGATCCCGGGAGACGCCATGGGTACCGCGACCGTCAACCGCCGCCTTTTGGTGGACAGCTATCCGGCGGATCTGCCCGAACCCGGCCATTTCCGGATGGAAACGGGGCCCATCCCCGACCCCGCGGCGGGGGAGGCGTTGGTGGAAACAGTCTGGCTGTCCATGGACCCGTTCCCGCGCATGCAGCTGACCGACCGGCCCGGCGGCCCGCCGCCCATCCCACGGGGAAGTGTGATGATCGGCCGCGGTGTCGCCCGGGTGGTGGCCAGCCGGCGGGACGACCTTGCCCCCGGGCAATGGATCGTCTGCGATCCCGGCTGGCAGGATTACGCCTTGATCCCGGCCGGTGCGCCTTGCCCAAGGGTGCTGGACCCGGCGGCGGCCCCGCCCTCTGCCGCCTTGGGGCTGCTCGGCCCCTCCGGCCTCACGGCCTATCTGACCGTGCTGGGGACGGGGCGGGCCCGGCCGGGGGAAACGGTGCTGGTCACCGCCGCGGCCGGATCGGTCGGCAGTGCCGCCTGCATGATCGCCCGGACAGCGGGCTGCCGGGTTGTCGCCATCGCCGGCGGGCCGGACCAGATCGCCTTCCTGACCGACCGGGTGGGGGTGGATGCGGCCATCGATTACCTGTCCACCCCCGATCTGGGTGCTGCCATCCGGGCCGCCGCCCCCGACGGGGTGCATGTGGTGCTGGACACGGTGGGCGGGGCCACCCATGACGCCGCCATGACCGCCATCGCCGTGGGCGCCCGGATCGTGCTGGCGGGCTTCATCTCCGCCTATGGCGGGGAGCGGCGCCTCTACGGCAACCCCTATGCGGTGGTGATGAAGCGGGCGACGATGACGGGGTTCCTGGTCGGCGACCACGCCGCCGCCTTCCCCGAGGCGCTGGCCGCCCTGACCACCTGGTACCGGGAGGGCAGGATCTCCCTGTTCGAGACGGTGACGGAGGGGTTGGAGAATGCGCCCGGCGCCTTTGCCGGCCTGTTCCGCAACCCGCCCCCCGGCAAGCAGCTTGTCCGCGTGCGCGACTGACCGTGCCGGACCCGGAACGACAAAGTAGAAGTTAGCAATTCAGGAACATGGAGGCATCAGATGGACGGCGCGGCGGACCTGCCTGAGACCATGCAGGCGATCACCTTCCACCAGTATGGCGATCCCGACGTCCTGCGGGTGGAGGAGATCGCCCGCCCCATCCCGGGGGAGGGGGAGGTGCTGGTCCGGATCGAAGCGGTGGGGCTGAACCCCTTCGATACCAAGATCCGCCGTGGCTACCTGACCTGGTTCTACAAGATGGACCTGCCCTATGTGCCGGGTTCCGACTTCGCCGGGGTGGTGGTGCAGGCGGGCGCGGGGGCGAGCGGGGGGGCGACCGGGCTTTCTGTGGGTGACAAGGTCTGGGGCCTGCGCTGGCCGCCGAACCAGGGCAGCTATGCCCGTTACCTGACAGTGCCCGCCGCCGCCATCCGCCGCATGCCGGAAAGCCTATCCTTTGCCGAAGCCGCGACCATGCCCATGGCCGCCATGACCGCCTTCTACGCGCTGACCGACATGATCGACCTGACGCCCGCCGACCGGGTCCTGATCCATGCGGGGGCGGGCGGGGTCGGCAGCTTCGCTATCCAGATCGCCAAGCAGCGGGGCGCCCATGTGGCCACTACCTGTTCCACCCGGAATGTGGAATTCTGCCGAAGCCTGGGCGCCGATGTGGTGGTGGACTACACCGCCCAGGACTTCGCCGAGGTGCTGAAGGATTACGATTACGCCATCGACCAGCTGGGGGGGGAGGTGAGCCTGGCCACCTATCGCTCCATGAAGCGGGGCGGTACCATCCTGCTGGTGGAACGCGGCCACAAGCTGGAGATGGAGCATCGGGCGGAAAACACGGCCCGCTACGGCGTCACCCTGCGGGAGGTGGCGTTCGAAAACGTGCCCGACGCCCTGGACCGCATGCGCAGTGCGGTGGAAGCCGGATGGCTGAAACCCACCCTGACCGAAACCATCCGCCCCGACGGTATCGTCGACGCCCATGCCCGGCTTCAGGCCAAGCATGTCCGCGGCAAGATCGCCCTGGTCTGGGAATAAGGTCCACGAACAGACATCCGGACGTTGATATCACCCCCCGTCGCTGGCGTCATAGCGCCTGAAAGCGGAAGTTCCGGAACCGCGCCGTGCCCTGGCCGGCGGAGTAGAGGCCGGGGCGGAGCATCAGGAACCCGCCGCGGACATTGTGGTGGTAGCCGGATACCTCCATCCCCCGGTCGAAGCGGCGCCAGGTCACCCCGTCGGGGCTGGTGTCGTAAGTGACGATGTGGCGGTCGTTGGTGACGCGGATGCACAGCCGGCGCCCGTGCGGATGGGCCGGGCGGCCCCGTTCCAGCCCGTATTGGTGGGTGACGAAGCGCTTCTCATCGAAGCCCAGCCCGGCGTAAAGGCTGCGGTCGTAGAACAGCAGCAGCCCCGCCACCCCGCCGGGATCGATCTCCACCTCCGCCTCGAAGCGGTATGCGGTGTCGCCGGCGATCAGCAGCAGGGGCGCGCTGTCCTTGGGCGCCGTGCCGCGGGCGGCCAGGTGCAGGGTCCCGCCCTCGGCCCGGGCGCGGGTCCCCTCATCCGGGGCGGGATCGAAGAAGTTCCACAGTTCCCCCAGCCGCAGGGACTGGAACGGGTCGGACAGGGCGATGCCATGGGGCCCCTTCCGCCCGCCGGCCGGGATCGGGGCGGGAACGGGGATCGCCTGGGACAGGTCGCCCCCGGTCATGCGGAACCAGCCATCCGCCGTCCATTCCACTGGGTCCAGCAGGCATTGGCGGCCCAGCGTCCAGAACCCGTTCTCATACCCGTGATAAACCGACCACCAGCTTCCATCCGGTCCCTCCACCAGGGTGGCATGGCCGCGGGACCACCATTTCTCCGCGATGTCGGCGGTGCGGACCAGGGGGTTGCCCGGATGGTGTTCCCAGGGCCCGTGGATGGAGCGGGAGCGGGCGGCGATCACCATATGCCCGGTGGGCGGGCCCGCCGTGCCGCCGACGGCAGTGATCATATAGAACCACTCCCCCCGCCGGGTGATCTTCGGCCCTTCGGGAGAGAAACCTTCGACGATCCAATCCTCCGGATAGCGCCAGGGATCATAGACATGCTCCACCGCGCCGATGGTGGACAAGCCGTCATCGGACAGGCGCACCCGGTCCCCGCCCGACAGGAACAGCCAGCGGGACCCATCCTCCCCCACCGCGTGGCCGGGGTCGATATGGCGGGGGAGGTTCAGGTCCACCGGCTCGCTCCACTGCCCGTCGATCCGGTCGGCCCAGATCACGTAGTTGGAGCGGTGATCCTTCGTCCGGGCGGGAAAATAGATGTAGTAGCGGCCCTGATGCTTGGTCAGCTCCGGCGCCCAGACGGCGCCCACATTGGTGCGCAGCGTTGCCAGCCGGGGCACCCAGTTCACCAGGTCCCGGGAATGCCAGAGCACCAGCCCCGGATATGAATCGAAGGTGGAGAAGGTCATCCAGTAATCCGCCCCGTCCTTAAGGATGGACGGATCGGGATGGTCCCCGGCGATCAGGGGATTCAGGAAAGTGCCGTCCCCCCGGTCGGCGATGCGCTGGTTGTCGAACCCGCGCGCCCAGTCGGACCGGTGCGGGGATGGGCAGCCGGGGGGTGTGGCCGCAGGCGCAGGCCCGGCGGGGGTGGGACCTTGCGGCGCGGTCGCGGCTAGGGCCGGCAGGGCGACCGGACCGGCAAGGCCAAGGGTGACCCCGGCGGCCAGGGCCTTGCGGCGGGACAGGTCGGTCATGGTGATCTCCTCTCCGGTCGGTCAGGGGAACTGGCCCAGGCGGCGGGCCCAATCCAGGTACAGGGCGGGCCAGGCGGCCACCGGCTTGTCGGCGATGCCGCGCAGGCCGAAGCCATGGCCCCCTTCCTGGAAGAAATGCGCTTCCACCGGCACACCCGCCCGGCGCAGGGCGGCCAGCATCATCAGCCCGTTCTCCGGCGGGACCGGGCGGTCGTCCAGGGCGTGGACCAGGAAGGTGGGGGGTGTGTCCGGCCCCACCCCCCTATCCGCCGACCAGCGGGCCACGGCCCCCTCCGCCGGGACCTCCCCCACCATGGCGCGGCGGGAGCCGGGATGGGCGGCCGGGCCGTCCAGGGTGATGACAGGATACATCAGGCAGGCATGGTCCGGCCGGGCGGGCTGGGCATCCGCCCCGTCCACCGGGTCATAGACCGGGTCCGCGAAGCGGGTGGACAGCAGGGCGGCCAGATGCCCCCCGGCGGAAAATCCCTGCACTCCCACCCGGGCCGGATCGATGCCGAATTCCCCGGCCCGGGCGCGGATCAGACGGATGGCCCGCTGGGCATCCTGCAGCGGTGTGGCGGGCCCGTCGCGCCAGCCATCCCCCGGCAGGCGGTACAGCAGGACGAAGACCGTCACCCCCCGCCCGGCCAGCAGCCGCGCCGTTTCAAACCCTTCTTTGTCCACCACCACATGGGCATAGCCCCCGCCGGGGATCAGCAGCACGGCCGCACCCTTGGGCCGGTCGGGGCGGAAGACGGTCATGGTCGGCCGTGTCACCCATTTCACCGCCCGGTCGCGCAGGCCCCAGGGATTCTGCCGCTCCAGCACTGTCTGGGTCATGGCGGGCACGGGCGATCCCGGCGGGTTGCCGGGCCAAAGGGCGATCACCTCCCCCGGGTCGGGGCCGGTGGGAGGCAGGTCGGACGCGGCGGCAGGGGGGGCTGGCAGGGCGGCGGCCAGTATTGCGGGGGGAATGCCGCGCAGCAGGCGGCGGCGGTCGCGGTCGACGGGGGGCGGCATCATGTGGGAACCTGCTGGTCCAGAACCGCGAAGGGCAGGGGCCCCGGCGACAGGACGGCGTCATGGAATCGGGCCAGGCTGAAGCGGGTACCCTGTGCCGCCTGGGCGCGGTCGCGCAGGCGGAGCATCTGCGCATAGCCCACCATGTGGCCGGTCAGGAACCCGGGCAGGACGGACATCCGGTCCACCTCCGCCGCGGCCACCCGCTCCGGCTCCCCGCCCAGGTCGGTGATGGTGCGGATCGCCTGCTCCCGGCTCCACCCCCGGGCGTGCAGCCCGGTATCGGCCAGCATCCGCGCCGCCCGGAACAGCACCGACTGGCAATAGCCCAGCCGGGCGGCGGGATCGTCGTCATACACCCCCATCTCCACCACCAGGGTCTGGGCATAGGTGGACCAGCCTTCCAGCACCGCGCCGGACTGGAACCGGGCGCGGAACGGGTGCAGCCCCGCCTCCTCCGACCAGGCGGCTTGGATCAGGTGGCCGGGCAGGGTCTCATGATCGGTCATGGTGGGCAGGGCGAAGCGCGGGCGTTCGGCCATGCGCGACAGGTCCACCACATAGCCGCCGGGCCGGTCGGCCCCGAAGCCGGGATCCTGGCGGAAGCCCTGGCGCCCGGCCGCCAGCTCCGCCGTGGTCAGGGCGCGGATGGTGATGGGCGCGCGGGTCATCCGGCCGAAAACGGCGGGCAGCCGGGGCCGCAGTGCCGTCAGATGGGCATTCATCGCCGCCACCGCCGCCGCCCGGCCGCCCTCATCCTCGGCCAGGGCCTGATCCGGTTGTTGGGCCAGGCGCCGGAACCGCTCCCCCGATGTGCCGCCCGCCAGCCCCAGGCGGCGGAACAGCGGCTCGGCCTCCGCCGTGAACCGGTCGGCAAGATCGCGGGCCAGGGCATGGGCCTGGTCGGGCGTGATATCCACCGTCGCCGCCACGGACAGCATGGCGGCATAGCCATCCCCCCCGCCCGGCAGGTGGTGCAGGCCGGGCGCCGCCGGGGCGCGGGGCACCATCCCCGCCAGCACCGTCCGCTGCCGGTCCAGCGCCGTGCCCGCGGGACCGGGCAGGGACAGGGACAGGGAAGCCATCCGGTCGATCAGGGCGGCCAGGATCGGGGCTGGCAGCACCACCCCCGCAGCCGCTTCCGCCTGCAGCCGCTCCGTCTCCCCGTCCAAAGTGGCGGCCAAAGTGGCGGCCAGGGTGGTGTCGGCACCACCACCCTTGGCCAGGGCGGCGGCGTTGCGCCAGGTGCCGGCCTGGGGGCTGACGGTATAGGGGCTGGGGCGGTTGGCCGGGGCGCCATGGGGCCAGACCCGGCGCAGCGCCACTTCCCGCCCGACCGCGTCCAGCACATGGGCAAGGTCCAGGCGGTCCTGGGGACCCAGCCCCGCCGCCGGAACTCCACGCAGCCGGTCCAGTTGGACAGCCGGATCGGCCGTACCTGCGGCGCGTTCCGCGTGCAACCGGTCGAACAAGGTGGCCAGGACCGGGGACAGGCGTGGCGTGGCCGATTCCGCAGCCGGAGCGTCGCCGGGCAAGGTGGGCAGCAGCAGCGCACCCCCCATCAGGCCCAGCAGGCGCCGCCGCCCGATTCCACCGGTGCAGCAGGGGCATCCCCCGCCGCCACCGTCTGCTATTACGGTCATCCCCGTCGGCCCTCCCGTGCCATCAGGTCTGTGCCATCGGGTTCCCCGCTCTTGGGCTGTTCCGGTGGGGCGCCCCTGCCGGACGCTTGTCCGCGGGCGCTTCTTGACACCGGTGACACCTTGTTCCCGACCCTTCCCGCCCGATGATCGGCTCCGGCCTTGGGCAAAGGCCCCGGCGGATGGCGGCATCGGACATATCCTGTCGGAAAGACGGCACGAACCCTGTTGATCTTTTCAATGACACCGGTTACCAATTCCAGTCAACAGCGATCTGCACCCGTAATTCCTGCGGTTCAAGGCGCACCCGGCGACCCGTTCCGCGCCGCTGCACGCTCGCACGTACCAAGGCACGACATCCGACAGGGCGGACCGGTTCGCGAACCGCCCGGAGGGGGAGGATCCCATGTTCAAGAAGACCTACCACGCCACCCATCCATCCATGATGGCCGGGGCCGGGACCGATGACCTGCGGGACCGCTATCTGGTCACCGGCCTGTTCGAGCCAGACCAGGTGGTGCTGACCTATTCCCACCATGAACGCTTCGTCATCGGCGGGGCGATGCCGGTGGCGGGCACGATCGCCCTGCCGGTGCAGACGGAACCGCCGTCGGCCGCCGGCAGGCCCTTCCTGGAACGGCGCGAACTGGGCATCGTCAATACCGGCGGGCCGGGGCGGGTGACCGTGGACGGCACCGCCTACGACCTGGGCAACCGGGACGGGCTGTATGTGCCCATGGGGACGGCAAGCGTCACCTTCGCCTCCACCGACGGGACGGCACCCGCCCGGTTCTACCTGGTCAGCACGCCGGCCCATGCCCGGTATGAGACGGTGAAGATCTCCATCGACCAGGCGGTCCCGCTGGAGCGCGGGTCGCTGGAGACCAGCAATGAGCGCACGATCTACCAGTACATCATCCCGGGCGTCTGCAAGTCCACGCAGTTGCTGCTGGGCCTGACCGTGCTGAAGCCGGGCAGTGTCTGGAACACCATGCCGCCGCACCTGCATCTGCGCCGGTCGGAGGTGTATTTCTACTTCGATCTTCAGAAGGATGCCCGGGTCTTCCACTTCATGGGGGAGCCGGAGGCGGCGCGCCACATCGTCGTCCAGGATGGGGAGGCGATCGTGTCCCCGCCCTGGTCGATCCACATGGGCTCCGGCACCAGCAATTACAGCTTCATCTGGGCCATGGGCGGCGAGAACCAGGACTACACGGATATGCAGGTGCTGGACATCTGCCAGCTCCGCTGAGGTCACGCCCCGCCCCCGGCCACCATCACCGGTCCCGCCCCCCGCGGGCCGGCGCATTCCAAGAGGAACACCATGCCCGCCACCGCGGCCCTGGATTGGATTTCCCACGCCTTCGTGACCGCCCGGCGATCGGCTGCGGCCCTGGACGGGTTCCCGGGCAGCCAGCCGGACGATCTGGCCACCGCCTATGCCATCCAGGACCGGTCCCGTGCCTCCTGGCCGGACCGGGTGATCGGGTGGAAGGTCGGCCTTGTCCCCCCCGCCTTCCGGGAACGGCTGGGCACGGACCGGCTGGCCGGGCCGATCTTCCGCCGGTCGCTGTGGTATTCCAACCCGGCGGAGCCGACGCTGTTTCCCGTCTTCGTCGGCGGTTTCGCCGCGGTGGAGGCGGAGTTCATCGTGCAACTGGCCGAAGACCTGCCCCCCGGCAGCGGCCCCATCGGCCCGGCGGAGGCGGAGCGGCTGGCCGGCGACCTGTTCATCGGGGTGGAAACGGCGGGAAGCCCGCTCGCCACCATCAACGCCCTGGGGCCGACGGTGGTGGTCAGCGATTTCGGCAACAATGCCGGGCTGATCCTGGGCCCCCGCATCCCCGACTGGCGCACCCGGTCGCCGGAAAGCCTGACCGTGCGCACCATCGTGGACGGCGTGACGGTGGGGGCGGGCAGTGCGGCCAGTGTGCCGGGCGGGCCCCTGGCCGCCTTCCGCTTCCTGCTGGACCATGCCCGGGCCCGCGCCATCCCGCTGAAGGCCGGCGATCTGGTGACCACCGGGGCCACGACCGGCATCCATGAGGTGGTGCCGGGCAATCAGGCCCGTGTCATCTTCGATGCCGTGGGGGAGATCGCGTGCACCGCGGTCGCCGCCACGCCCGACACCTTGACCCGACCGGCGGAGGGAGCATGACGCGGTTGCCGACCAATCCCGCCGGTCTTGACCGGCGGCGCCTTCTGGGCCTGGGGGCTGCTGCGGGGGCGCTGGCCCTGCTGCCGGGCTGCGAGACGGAGCGCAAGGTCCTGTTCTCCGCCGACACCCATCCGCTGGGCTATCCCACTGTCACCGCGACGGAAGCGTTCGGCACCCTGCTGCGCGAGCGCACGAACGGGGATCTGTCGGTCCGCATCTATGCCGGCGGGCAGTTGGGCACGGAATCCGACACGCTGGAGATCACGATCTTCGGCGGGATCGACCTGAACCGGGTGAACCTGGCGCCCCTGAACCCCATCGCGGCGGAAACCTTCATCCCCGGCCTGCCCTTCCTTTTCACCTCCACCGGGCATATGCGCCGTGCGCTGGACGGCGCCCCGGGGGAGGCGATCCTGGCGGCGCTGGAGCCGCATGGGCTGATCGGCCTGTGCTTCTATGATTCCGGATCGCGCTGCTTTTACAACACCCGCGGACCCGTGCGCTCGCCGGAGGATCTGCATGGTGTGAAGATCCGATCCCCGGCATCGAACCTGTATGTGGCCATGATCTCCGCCGCCGGCGGCAATCCCACGCCGATCCCGTTGAGCGAAACCTATCAGGCCCTGGTCCAGGGCGTGGTGGACGGGGCGGAGAACAACCTGCCGTCCTACGAATCCACCCGCCATCATGAGGTGGCGCGGTATTTCAGCTATACCCGCCATGTCATAGCACCGGAGGTGCTGGTCATGTCCAAGCGCCGCTGGGACCGGCTGACGCCGGAACTACGGGAAATCGTGCGCACTTGCGCCAAGGACTCCGTCCCCATCATGCGCCGCCTCTGGGACGCACGGGAGGAGGAGGCGAAGACCCGTCTGGTCGCGGCGGGGGTGCAGTTCAACGACGATGTGGACACCGCCGCCTTCGCCGAACGGATGGGCCCGGTCTGGGACCGCTTCGTCACCACCCCGCGGCTGAAGCAGATCCTGGCCGATGTCCAGGCCATGGGAGGGGCCGATGCTTGACGTCATTTCCGCCATCTCCGCTGCCTTGAGCCGGCTGTTCCTCTGGTTCGCGGGCATCGGCCTGATCGTCATGACCGGCATCATCGGCTGGCAGGTCTTCGCCCGCTATGTCCTGGCCGCCAGCCCCGCCTGGGCGGAGCAGGCGTCGCTGGTGCTGATGATCTGGTACATCAGCTTCGCCGCCGCCGCCGGGGTGCGGGAGGGGTTCCACATCCGCATGACGGCGGTGGAGGATTTGGCTGCCCCGCGGCTGCGCCATGCCCTGCGCCTGGTCGCCCACGGCATCGTCGCCCTGATCGGGGCGGCCCTGGCCGTCTGGGGGGCGGAGCTGGTGCGCATGACCTGGCCCCATGCCATCCCCACCCTGCCGATCCCCCGGGGGGCGGCCTATCTGCCGATCCCCATCGCCGGGGTTCTGATCGTCTTCTTCGCGCTGGAACAGGCCTTGTGTGAGCGTCTGGGCAGAAAGGTGGAACCGCAATGGAACTAGGCGTTCTTCTGGGCACCCTTCTGCTGCTGCTTGTGCTGGGCGTGCCCGTGGCCTTCGCCCTGCTGGGGGCGTCGCTGGTCACCTTCATCGTGCTGGACATCCCGCCGGTGGTGGCGATCCAGCAGATGGCGGCGGGGATGAACATCTTCGCCCTGCTGGCCATCCCGTTCTTCGTCTTCGCCGGTGACCTGATGCACCAAGCGGGGATCGCGCGGCGCATCGTGCAGGTGGCCGACGGTGTGTTGGGCCGGGCGCGCGGGGGGCTGGGGCAGGTGAATGTGGGGGCGTCGATGCTGTTCGGCGCCGTCTCCGGCTCCGCCATTGCCAGTGTGTCGGCCCTGGGCTCCACCCTCATGCCGATGATGAAGGAAAAGGGGTATGACGCGGATTACGCGGTCAACGTCACCTCCACCGCCGCGATCACCGGCATCCTGATCCCACCCTCCCACAACATGATCATCTATGCCGCGGCGGCGGGGGTGGGGGTGTCGGTCAACGACCTGTTCCTGGCAGGCGTGATCCCCGGCCTTTTGACCGGCGGGCTGTTGATGGTCGCCGCTTGGGCGGTGGCGATCCGCCGGGGTTATCCGGCCGGTACCTTCCCCGGCTGGCGGCCCTTCCTGACGGCGCTGCTGGACGCGATCCCGGGGCTGATGACGGCGGTGATCATCTTCGCCGGTGTCCTGGCCGGGGCCTTCACCCCCACCGAATCCTCCGCCATCGCCGTGATCTACACGATCATCGTGGCGACCATGGTCTACCGCTCCCTGGGCCGGGCTGGTTTCGCCGCCGCGGTGACGGGGGCCGTGCGCACCACGGCCATGGTCATGCTGATCATCGGGGCCGCCGGCGCCTTCGGCTGGCTGGTCGCCCTGCTCGAGGCGCCAGCCCAGCTTGCCGGCCTGATCCAGGCGATCTCCGACCATCCGGTGGTGGTCATGCTGATCATCGTCCTGATGCTGCTGGTGCTGGGCACCTTCATGGACATGGCGCCGCTGATCGTGATCGGCACGCCGATCTTCCTTCCCGTGGCCATATCGGCCGGTGTGGACCCGGTTCATTTCGGCATCATCATGATGCTGAACCTGGGCATCGGGCTGGTGACGCCGCCGGTGGGATCGGTGCTGTTCGTCGGGTCGGCCGTGGGCCGGATCAAGGTGGAACAGGCGGTGCGGACGATCTGGCCCTTCTATGCGGCCCTTGTCGTCGCCCTGATACTGATCACCTTAGTGCCCACCCTGTCCATGACCCTTCCCCGGATGGCGGGCTAGGCACGATGCTTGGCCCGGATACCTGTGGAGTGACGACCATGACGGCTGCCCGCCGGATTTTCCACCCCTGGAGCCTGATCGCCCGGACTGCCCGGGCCCTGGGTCTGGCTGTGCTTCTGCTGGTGCCGGGGACGGCGGCCGCCGGGGGGGCGGAGGCTTCCCTGCGGGCGGAGGCCGTGGCGGCGATGCGCCGGGCCACCACCTTCATGTTGGAGACGGTGGCCCATGACGGCGGCTATGTCTGGGCCTATACCGCCGACCTGTCCCGCCGCTGGGGGGAGCTGGAGGCCTATCCGACCATGGTCTGGATCCAGCCACCCGGCACGGCCACCATGGGCCACGTCTATCTGGACGCCCTGGCCGCCACGGGGGATGAGTTCTATTACCGCGCGGCGGAGCATGTGGCCGGCGCCGTCATCCGCGCCCAGCACCCGGCGGGCGGCTGGAACTACATGGCGGATACGGGCGGTGAGGACTCGCTGAAGCGCTGGTACGCCACCATCGGCGCCAATGCCTGGCGGATGGAGGAATTCCACCATTACCACGGCAACGCCACCTTCGATGACGAAGGCACGGCGGAGGCGGCGCGCTTCCTGCTGCGCCTGTACCTGGCCAAGCGCGATCCCCGCTACCGCCCGCCCCTGGACAAGGCCATTGCCTTCATCCTGGACAGCCAGTACCCCATGGGCGGCTGGCCCCAGCGCTGGCCGCTGGAGGGCGCGCAGAAGGACGATTATTCCGCCTACATCACCTTCAACGACGATGTCGCCTCCCAGAACATCCGCTTCCTGCTGATGGTGCGTCAGACCCTGGGCGAGGATGCCCGCCTGACCGCCCGCCTTGAGGATGCGATCCGCCGGGGCATGGACGCCTTCTTGGTGACCCAGGGGCCGCCGTCCCAGCCGGGCTGGGGCCTGCAATACACCCCCGACCTGCAGCCCGCCGGGGCCCGGACCTATGAACCGCGCGCCCTTGTCACCCACACCACCGCCGCCAACCTGACCCAGCTGATGGATTTCTATGAGCTGACCGGCGACCGCCGATACCTGGCCCGGATCGGGGAGGGGTTGGACTGGCTGGAGAAGGTGAAACTGCCGCCGGAGCAGGTGAAGAACCGCCGCACCCACCCGACCTTCATCGAGATCGGGACCGACCGCCCGCTCTATGTCCACCGGCGCGGGTCCAATGTGGTGAACGGTGAGTATTATGTGACCGACCGCCTGGAGGGGGCGATCGGCCATTACTCCCCCACCCGGGCGATCGACCTGCCCGCCCTTCGCGCCCGGTATGCGCGGCTGCTGGCCACCCCGCCGGAGGTGGCGGTGCGCGGCTCCCCCCTGCATGCCCCGGTGGGGACGCCGCTGCCCCGATTCTTCTCCATCGATGTGGCGCTGGGGTCGGACCTGAACAGCGCCGGCGGGGCCAAGGGTGCCACCGCGGCAGAGGCCGTGCGCGCCTTGATCGACGGGCTGAACGACCAGGGCTATTGGCCCACGCCGTTGCGCGCCGTCAGCAACCCCTATGCCGGCCCCGGCCCCGCCACCCCGGCACCGGGCGATTTCGCCACAACCCGCGTGGGTGACCACACCGACACCTCCCCCTACATCACCGAGACGCCGGAAATGGGGATCTCCACCGGCACCTATATCCAGAACATGGGCAGCCTTATCGCCTTCCTCGCCGCGGCGGAGAGGTGAGGGCGGGGGAGCCGCGAAGGTTCGTCACCCCTCGGGCTCCGCCCCCGCGGTGACCTACGACAGGCCCCCGTAGGTTGGTGCGAGCGACGCGAGGGCCAACACACACGACACGCCCCCACGCCTTACGGCAGGTGGCTGGCAGCGGTGGTGGTGAAGTCGGCGACCTGGGCGTCGGCCCAGGCGCTGTCGCGTCCCAGCTCGGCGGCCAGGATGGCGGCGACGCGGGGGGCGGCGGCGATGCTGGCGGCTGCGTCCAGCAGCAGGGCGCGGGTGCGCCTGGCCAGCACATCCTCCACCGTCCGCGCCATTTCATACCGGGCGGCGTGGGCCACCTCCCCGGTGAAATAGGGCAGGTCCGGGTGCAGCGGCGCGTCCCAGCCGGGCTGTTCGGCCAGCACCGCCCGGACACGGTCGGCATGGGCGCCGTGGAGGGAGAGCAGGCCCGGTGCTTCCACCGGGCTTTCCACCCAGCCATCCAAGCGCAGTTCCTTCGTCAGCGCCGGCCGGTCCGGCAGGCCCGCGACCAGGGCGGCGGCGTCCACCACATCCTCCGCCATGCTGCGGTAGGTGGTCCATTTGCCGCCGGTGATGGTGACCAGGTTGCTGTCGGAGATCAGCAGCGTGTGATCGCGGGACAAGGCTGCCGTGCCGCGGTCCCCCGCCGCCCGCACCAGGGGGCGGATGCCGGTGAAGATGGACCGGATGTCGGCCCGGGTCGGGTCCTGGTCCAGGTAAAGGGCCGCATGCTCCAGCAGGAAGGCGATCTCCGCCTCCGTCGCCCGGGGTTCCAGGCTCGCCTCGGGGATGGCGATGTCGGTGGTGCCGACGACGGTACGCCCGTGCCAGGGCACGGCGAACAGCACCCGCCCATCCGCCGTCTTCGGCACCATGATGGCGCTGTCGCCCGCCAGGAAGCGGTGGTCCAGCACCAGATGCACCCCCTGGGACAAGGCCAGCAGCGGCGCCTCCCCCGGATCGTCCAGATGGCGCAGGCGGTCGGTGAAGATGCCGGTGGCGTTGATCACCACGCGGCCGTCCAGGCTGTAATCCCGCCCCGTCTCCCCGTCCCGCATCTCCACGCCGGTGATGCGCCCGCCGGTCTTGCGGAAGCCGGTGACGGCGGCGTAGTTCAGCACCGTGCCGCCATGGGCGGCGATGCTGGCGGCCAGGCACAGGGCCAGGCGCGCATCGTCGAACTGCCCGTCATGGTAGACGACGCCGTTCTTCAGCCCCTTTGTCTCCACATTCGGCAGGCGGGCGATCGTCTCCTCCCGCGATAGCAGGCGGGACGGGCCCAGGCCCAGCTTGCCCGCCAGCAGATCGTACAGCTTCATCCCCAGCCCGTAGAAGGGCCCGTCCCACCAGTCATAGACGGGCACGACGAAGGGCTGGTTGCGGGTCAGATGCGGGGCATTGGCCAGCAGCCGGCCCCGTTCCTTCAACGCTTCCATCACCAGGGAGACATTGCCCTGCTGAAGGTAACGCACCCCGCCATGGACCAGCTTGGTCGACCGGCTGGACGTGCCCTTGGCGAAATCATGCTGTTCCAGCAGAAGGGTCCGGTAGCCGCGGGTGGCCGCATCCAGCGCCGCACCCAGGCCGGTGGCCCCGCCGCCGATGACGATCACGTCCCAGGGCTCCGCCACTCCCGCCGTCGCGGACGAGGCCTGCACCCGGTCCAGCATTGCCGCGCGGTCCAACCCGCCCCGGTCCAATCCAGCCGCCATCTGCCGTTTCCTCGTCTTTCAGTCGTTGCCGTCGTCCTCGCGGGCCCAGCCCTTGCTGCGCGTCACCGCCCGCTGCCAGCGGCGGAACTGCGTCTCACGCGAGGCGGCGTCCAGGGCCGGTTCGAACCGCCGCGCCTCCCGCCAGGTGGCGGCGATGGCGCCCGGATCGGGCCAGATACCGACCGCCAGCCCGGCCAGGCACGCGGCCCCCAGGGCCGTCGTCTCCGTCACCGCGGGCACCACCACGGGCGCGTCCAGCAGATCCGCCTGGATCTGCATCAGCAGGTTATTGGCGACGGCCCCGCCATCGGCGCGCAGCTGACGCAGGGGAACGCCCGATTCCGCCTGCATGGTCCGCACCACATCGGCCGTCTGCAGGGCGATGCTCTCCAGCGTCGCCCGGGCGATATGGGCCCGGCCGGTGCCGCGGGTCAGCCCGATGATCAGGCCGCGGGCATAGGGGTCCCAGTGGGGGGCGCCCAGGCCGGTCAGCGCAGGCACGAAGACGACGCCGCCGGAATCGGGCACGCTGCGGGCCAGATCCTCCGTCTCCGCCGCCGCGGCGATCAGGCCCAGCCCGTCGCGCAGCCATTGCACCGCCGCCCCGGTGACGAAGACCGCCCCCTCCAGCGCGTATTCCAGCGGCCCGTCGCCCAGGCGCCAGGCGACCGTGGTCAACAGGGCGGATCGGCTTTCCACCGGCACCGTGCCGGTATGCATCAGCAGGAAGGACCCGGTGCCGTAGGTGGCCTTGGCCATGCCGGGCGTGTGGCAGGCCTGGCCGAACAGGGCCGCCTGTTGGTCGCCGGCGATGCCCGCCACGGGCAGAGCCCGGCCCAGCGGCCCGTCCGGGTCGGTATGCCCCAGCACGGCGGAGGAGGGGCGGACGGACGGCAGGATGCCCGGCGGAATGTCGAACAGGGCCAGCAATTCCCCGTCCCAGTCGCCGCGGTGGATATCGAACAAAAGGGTGCGCGATGCGTTGGACGGGTCGGTCGCATGCACCCGCCCGGCCGTCAGCTTCCATAGCAGCCAGGAATCGATGGTGCCTGCCGCAACCTCCCCCCGGGCGGCGCGGTCACGCAGGCCCGGCACGGTGTCCAGCAGCCAGCGCAGCTTGGTGGCGCTGAAATAGGGATCGATCAGAAGGCCGGTACGCTGGCGGATCAATGCCTCCACGCCGTTGCGGGCGCGCAGATCCTCACACGCGGCGGCGGTGCGCCGGTCCTGCCAGACCAGGGCGTGATGAACGGGGTGGCCCGTCGCCCGGTCCCAGACGACGATGGTTTCGCGCTGGTTGGTGATGCCGATGGCGGCGATGTCGCCGGCCCCCAGGCCCGCGGCGGCCAGCGCTTCCGCCATGGCGGTGCAGACGCTGATCCAGATCTCCTCCGCATCGTGCTCGACCCAGCCCGGCTGCGGATAATGCTGGGTGATCTCCCGATATCCGCGGCCCAGCACGGCGGTGGTGGAATCGAAGACCATGACCGTGGTGCCGGTCGTGCCCTGGTCGATGGCCAGCAGGTGGGTCGCCATGCCTCCCCCTCTCATCCGACGACGACAGAAAATGCGGGGCGGCCCGGAGACCGCCCCGCGAGGCGAGGATACACGCAGGGAAAGGAAAGATCAGAACTCTGCGCGGACCCCGGCGGAATAGCGGGCACCGGTGTCCACAACGCCCAGGAACTGGTTGCTGAACCGCCCGTGCCGGCCCACATCCTCCCCGAAGATGTTCACGCCTTCGACGAAGACGCTGAAATTCTCGTTGATGATGTAGCGGGCCTGGGCGTCCCACTGCTCATAGGTCTTCACGAAGACCGGATCGCCGCCGGTGCCGTTGACCGCCGTCTGCAGGAAGCTTTCGCGGCGGTTATAGGCGATACGGGCTTCGATGAAGTCGTTCTCATAGAACAGCACGGCGTTCTGGCTGTCCCCCAGCCCTTCCAGGGCGAAGGTGCTGCCGCTGCCGGGGTCCAGGGTCACGTTGCTGTCCACGAAGGTGGCATTGACCGTGAAGCCCAGACCGTCGAAGGGTTCCGGCAGATAGTCGAAGATGTGCTGGAAGGCGACTTCCAGGCCATAGACCTCCGCCGTTTCGGCGTTACGCGGGCGGCGCACGCTGAAGGTGGCGTTGCCGCCTGCGAATTCCGGCAGGTTGCTGCCATTGGCGACCCGCACCGTCTCATTCGCGACCGTGCTGACGATGTAATCGTCGATCTGCTTGTAGAAAGCGCCGACCGTGAAGTAGCCGGCATCCTGGTAGTACCACTCGAACGTGGCATCCAGGTTGTCGGAGGTATAGGGCTGAAGCTCCGTGTTGCCGCCGCTGGCCAGGAGATTGCCGGGACGGACCACGTCGAAATTCAGGCGCGGGGCCAGATCGACCAGTTCCGGCCGGGTCATGGTCCGCGACATGGCGAAGCGGCCGATGATCTGGTCGGTGAACTCCACCCGGGCGTTCAGGCTGGGCAGGAACTTGTCATAGCTGCCGTCCCGGCTGACCGGCTGGTTGCCGGTGCTGAACACCGCGTTGTAGATGGTGGCATCCCCCACCACCCGCTGCAGGTCCAGCAGGGTGCGCTGAACGCCGCTGGCGTCGGTCTCCGTATGGACGTAGCGGGCACCCAGGTTGACAGTCCAGGGCTTGCCGCCGATCACCCCTTCGAAATCCGCCTCCACATAGCCGGCGAAGATCCGCTCGCCGACATCGAAGGAGGCGGGCTGGACCGCGGCCGTGAAGCCGTTGGAGCCGCGCAGCAGACCGGCCGTCGTCCCGGCCGGCAGACCCAGCGCCGCATCCCGGGCGGAGGCCGCCTGGGCGCTTTCCAGGAAAGCGAACAGGGCTTCCGGATCATAGGACAGGAAGTTGCGCGGAACATCCGCGCTCCCGAAGACACTGCCCGCGTTGTACGGACGGAGCAGGTTGTCCGGCACGTCCACCTGATAGCCGCAATAGAGGCAGAGCGTGTTCGGATCGGTCTGGACCAGCCGGTTGTCCTTCGTCCGGTCGGAGAAGAGACCGCCGATGCGCAGACGCTTGAAATGCTCGTATTCCGTCTCCCACTCGCTGTCGAGCCGGCTCTCATAGATCTCGTCGGAGATGTCGGAGCCTTCGCGGATGGCGATGTGGGCACGGCCCAGGGCCGGGTTGGTGAAGTTGTTGGCGGGGATCGTCGTCAGGGACGGCACGCCGCCACGGGTATTGTCATAGACATAGGTGTTGGCGGCGCCGATGACGGCGAAGGTCTCATTCCCGCCATTGTCCAGGCTGGCCTTGGACCAGGACTGGTCGAAGGTCACCTTGATCTGGTCGCTGGCCTCCCAGTCGGCATTGAAACCGGCCGCCTGGATCTTGGTCGGGCGGTTGAAGGTGCGCTGGATGAAATCGCTGAAGCCGTTGCCCTGGGTCAGGCGGGTGACGGAGCGGTTGCTGTCGATGGTGGCGGCAGTGATGTTGGACGGCGTGAACCAGTGGCCGATGGAATTGGCCCGGCTGTCCACTTCGAACCGGTTCCACAGGCCGTCCACGGTCAGCACCAGGTCATCGGTCGCCTGGTACTGGACGACACCGTTGACGCCGATGCGCTCCCGCTCCTCCTCATTGATGATCTGGTCGTAATTCTGGGGCACGAACACATTGGTCGGCGCGCCGGTGACCAGCGGCAGGCTTTGGCCAGAGTTGAAGCCGCGCGTTTCCAGCTGGTTCGTCCGCGCATCACGCTTCTGGTAGGAGACGGAGGCGAGGACGCCGAAGCGCTGGTTGTCGAAGGTGTTGGAGAACAAGGCGAAGCCCTGGGGCGCCACATTCTCGGAGTTCTTCTCGTACACGCCCTTGGCGGTGCCGATGAACTTCATGCCCTTGATGTCGAAGGGACGGGCGGTCTTCAGGTTGATGGTGGAGCCGATGCCGCCTTCCTGGAACCCCGCTGAGGAGGACTTGAACACATCCGCCCCGGTGATCAGTTCAGCGGCCAGCAGGTCGAAGCTGAACTCGCGACCCGCGTTTTCCGACGCGATGGTGCGGCCGTTGACCAGCACCGTGTTGAACTGCGGGCCGAAGCCGCGGACGGTGACGAACTGCCCCTCACCACCCGACCGGTCGATGGACACGCCGGTGATGCGCTGGAGCGATTCCGCGACGTTGGAGTCCGGGAACTTGCCCAGGCTTTCCGCGGAGATGGAGTCCACCACCACGTCGGAATTGCGCTTGATGTCGGATGCACGGCGCAGGGAGCCGCGGATACCGGTGATGACGATTTCTTCCAGGGTGTCCCCGCCGGCGGGCGGTGCCGGCTGGGCAACGGCCGTCCCGGGAACGGTGCCCGCCAGGATCGCGGCCGTGCTGACCCCGATCAGGGCGGCACGCACCGCCTGACGGCGGATTCCGGGCGGATTAAGGGTATCTGGCATGATTGGTTCTTCCTCCCGCAGGGCTTCGGATATTGTTGACCCCCGCCGCAGACGCCCCCGGTACAGCCCGGAACGGCAACGGAAGCGGGGTCTCCGCTCTTTTGTTGTGTCGGATTTATCATACTAATATGAGGATGTCAAATTCGTGAAGTCCGTATCCGCTCCAACGCCATTTTCTTTCGTGGGGTCAACCGGTTAGGGCAAACTTGCAGGGAGCGTGACCCTGCTCCGCCGGTGAATTCCGCCACGTGGGCCTATGCCTGTGACAGGCAGGCCGCAGGGGGGGAAAGGCCCGCTTCCAGTTTGCGGCAGTTGGTCTGGGGGCTTGGCAGCGATCAATCCGTGCCCCATTAATATGACAAAAAAATCAGGCCGCCATGACGGCCGGGAGAGGGAGGAGGAAGGATGATGCAACAGCACCGCGAACCTGCATCGGATGAACGCATCCGCCATGTTGTCGTCGTCGGGGGCGGCAGCGCCGGTTGGATCACCGCCGCGCGCATCGCCGCCCGGAACGGGGCTGCGGGCCCGGATTCCCCGGGCGTGACGGTCACCCTGGTGGAATCCCGCACCATCGGCATCATCGGGGTGGGGGAGGGGACGTGGCCCACCATGCGCAACACCCTGGCCCAGATCGGCATCACGGAGACGGACTTCATCCGCCGCTGCGACGCCGCCTTCAAGCAGGGGGCCAAGTTCGCCCGCTGGGTGGACGGCACGGCGGCGGATTACTATTACCATCCGCTCAACCCGCCCCAGGGCTTCACCCGGATCAATCTGGCCCCGTATTGGCGGCGGACCCGGGCGCCGCGGGGCCACAGCTTCTCCCTGTCCGTGGATTTCCAGGAGGCGGTCTGTGAGGCTGGGCGGGCGCCCAAGACCATCGCCACCCCGGAATACAAGGGCATCGCCAACTACGCCTACCACCTGGACGCGGGCAAGTTCGCCGACATGCTGTGCGAGCATGCGACCGGGAAGCTGGGCGTGGTCCATGTGGTGGGTGATGTGACCCATGTCCGCCAGGGGGAGGATGGCAGCGTCACCGCCATCGACCTGGCCGACGGCCGCCGGGTGGAAGGCGACCTGTTCGTGGATTGCACCGGCTTCCGCAGCCTGCTGCTGGGCGATACGCTGGGTGTGCCGTTCCTGCCCAAGGATGACATCCTGTTCGCCGATAACGCGGTGGCCATGCAGGTGCCCTATGACCGGCCGGATGCGCCGATCGCCTGCCACACCATTTCCACTGCCCAGAAGGCCGGCTGGATCTGGGATATCGGCCTGCCGACCCGGCGGGGCGTGGGCTATGTCTATACCAGCCGCTACACCAGCCATGAGGAGGCGGAGGCGACGCTCCGCGC
Organism: Pseudomonadota bacterium; assembly: GCA_046045995.1. Classification (GTDB taxonomy): domain Bacteria; phylum Pseudomonadota; class Alphaproteobacteria; order Azospirillales; family Azospirillaceae; genus Indioceanicola. Next base: position 24,113 of record JBJOKR010000025.1, read on the forward strand.
CCATATCGGCCGGGTGGGGGAGGGGGTGGCGGCCCGCCGCATCCCCATCCGCGCCGGCCATCGGGAGGTGTTCTGGAAGAAGAACGTCGTGGCCGTCGGCCTGTCGGCCGGATTCCTGGAACCGCTGGAAGCCTCCGCCCTGATGCTGGTGGAGACGGCGGCCGATTTCCTGACCGATCGGCTGCCGGAAACCCGGTCCGCCCTGCCCGTGCTGGCCCGGCAGTTCAACGCCGCCTTCCGTCACCACTGGGACCGGATCATCGAATTCCTGAAGCTGCACTACATCCTGTCCCGGCGAACGGACAGCGCCTTCTGGATCGACAACCGCGATCCCGGCAGCATTCCCGATGCCCTGTTGGACCTGATGGATCTGTGGCGCCACCACGCGCCGGGGCCCCAGGACTTCCCCCACCAACCGGAGGTCTTCTCCTGGCCCAGCTACCAGTATGTGCTCTACGGCATGGGGTTCGACGCCGCCTATGGCGACAGCCCCAAGGCGCACCGGGAGCAGGATCTGGCCGACCGCTGCTTCACCGTGGCGGCCCAGGCCACGGCCCGGTCCCTGGCCGAACTGCCGCCCCACCGCGACCTGCTGGACCGTATCCGCACCTACGGTCTTCAGCCGGTCTGAGCCGATACGCCGCCCCCCTTACGCCTCCCTGTTCAGCTTTTCCACGCCAAGGAACACCGCCATGCCCGCCCCGATCCTGGCCACCCCGACCCTGATCGACCGCCATCGCCACCGCGACACCCGGGTGGACCCGGCCGCGGCGCTGGCGCGGGCCGCGACGGTGCTGCATGCGCCCATCGGCCTGTCGGAATTCGGCCCCGCCGCCGCCAATTACCCCATCGTCTTCGTGAAAAGCGAGGAGACGGGGCGCCTGGGGCCGGCCGCACTGTTCGGGGTGCGCGACGGTTGCAACGTCTTCGCCGTGCCGGGGGGCTGGAATGCCACCTACCTGCCGGTGGCGGTGCTGGCCTGGCCCTTCGCCCTGGCGCGGGAGCATGCGGATGAAACCCCGTCGCTCTGCGTGGATGAGGAAGGGCTGGCGGAAACGGGCCAAGCGCTGTTCACCCCGGCCGGGGCGGAATCCCCCTTTCTCCTGCGCATGAAGGAGACGCTGGCCCGCGCCCTGGCCGACCGCCCGGCGACGGAGGCGTTCACCCAGGCCCTGCTGGAGCACGGGCTGATCCGCCCCATCACCCTGGACGTCTATGGGGAGGACGGGGCCGAAGCGGCGGTGGAGGGGCTGTACGGCATCAGCCCCCCCCGCCTGCGTGCCCTGCCCGACGCGGTCGTGCTGGCCCTGCACCGCGCCGACCACCTGCTCGCAGCCCAGGCGGTGGTGCTGTCTCTCGGCCAGCTGAACCGGGTCCAGCAGATGCACAACCAGCGCTTCCAACCCCGCATCCGCCGGCTGGACGCGCAGATGGAGCTGTAGTCCGGTGACGTGTCGGCCCTCGCTTGCGCTCGCACCGACTTACCGGGTGCTACCGCCCCCCTCAAAAACTCCGGCGCAGGGTGATTCCGTAGGTGCGGGGCTCGGCGGGGAAGGCCATGAAGGTCTGGGTGTTGGGCAGCAGGGTGTTGCGGGCGGTACCGCTGCCCTGGAACGTGGCGTCGAAGGCGATCTGGACATACTCCTTGTCGAAGATGTTCCGCACCCAGCCTTCCATCCGCCAGCCATCCTCCGCCCCGGCCAGGCCGATCCGGCCGTTGATGATCAGGACCCCGTCCTGGACCTTCTCCAGATCCAGGTCCGACCCGGTGTTCACGGCCCCGGTGTAGCGGGCGTCGATATGGACCAGGCCCGTGATCGCCCCGGTCACCGGCACCTCATAGGTGGCGGAGGCGGTCACCACCCATTCCGGCGCATTGGTGATCTGGCGGCCCGGCAGCTGCCATAAGGTGCCGCCGGCGGGGTTCGCCGCACTGGGCGGGGCGAAGATGGCGCCCGGCAGGGTGTCGGCATAGCGCGTATCGGCATAGGTGACGCCGCCCGCCAGCAACAGCCCGTCGATCGGCTGTGCCGTCGCCTCCACCTCCACCCCCTTGGACACCACCTCCGGCGCCGTCACGACGACGAAGGAGATGCCGTTGAAGGTGTTCAGCTGGAAATCCTCGAACGTGGAATGGAACAGGGTGACCGCCCCGGTCAGCCGCCGGTCCGCACTGCGCAGCTTGGCTCCCAGTTCGAAGGAGTCCACCGTTTCCGGATCGAATTGCAGGTCGCGGTTCACATCCGGGGACGTGGCGCTGAAGGCGGCGCGGTCCAGGTTGTACCCGCCCGCCTTGTAGCCGCGGGCATAGCTGCCATAGACCGATGCCGCCTCACCGACTGAATAGGACAGGGCAAGGCTGCCGGTCAGTTCGGATTCATCCCGGTCCCCCGACCGGGTCCCGTCGGTCGCCGGGTTCCAGAAGGGCAGGCAGGGGAAGGCGACCAGTGTCGACGGGATCGCTCCCGCCGCCGCCGCCCCGGCCAGGATCGGGCAGGCCGGATTGTCGGTCCGGATCGCCGTATCCACGGATTTGCGTTCATCGGTGTAACGGGCGCCGAGGGTCAGATCCAATCGATCCGTCAGCGAAACGATGTTGTGGGTGAACAGGGCCCAGGTGGTTGATTCCTGATCGTAGCGGTTTTCCACCGCCCCCTGGCCGCCGGCCAGCGCGTTGGTCACCCGCCCGCCGCTCAACCCCGTCACCAACGCCCGATACCCGGGGAAGGTGGGAACGGCGGCGCGCACAAGGGCGTCGGCATAGCGGGCGAAATCGTTGCCCATCCGGACTGATTCACGCAAATACAGGTTTTCCCGCGCGGCATAGGCGCCCACAAGCCAGTCCACCGGCCCCGACTGGCCGTTCAGGCGCAGTTCCTGGCTCCATGTCTGGAACCGGTTGGCCCAGGAATCGAAATCCCGGTAGACCAGATCGGCCCCCATGTAATCGGTGTCCTGGGCCCGGGTACCGCGCCATTCGCGCCAGGCGCTGATGGCGGTCAGGGTGGCGGCATCGAAGTCCCAGCCCAGCTCCGCCGACAGGCCGTAATCCACGACATCCTGCTGGTGCCCACGGCCGATACTGGTGGCCGATTCCCGGTCGAAGGGATCGTCATCCCCGGGGGCACCGCCCGATCCGAACTGCGCCCCGAACCCGGTCAGGATGGCCGCGGACGGCCCGCGGACCAGGGTGATGGCGGCACAGCAATCCTCATCCCGCTTGGCATAATCGGCGATCAGGCGGATGCGCACATCGTCGCCCGGCGTCAGGAGCAGCTGGCCGCGCAGCAGGCCGCGGTCACGGGTATTGTAATCCTCCCCCGTCACCCGGTCGGTCAGGAACCCGTCGCGCCCTTGATAGACACCGTCCAGGCGGGCGGCGACCGTGTCGCCGACCGGGCCGGTGAACCCGGCGGCCAACCGCCACGCATCGTAATTGCCGTATCCGATCTCGCCGTACCCGCCCGCCTGCTCCGACGGGCCGGCGGTGGTGACGGCGATCAACCCGGCCGAGGCGTTGCGCCCGAACAGGGTGCCCTGGGGCCCGCGCAGCACCTCGATCCGCTCCACCTCCCCCAGCTCACCCAGGCCGACATTGGTGCGGTTGCGGTAGACGCCGTCTACGAACAACGCGACGGAGGATTCCAGGCCCGGATTGTCGCCAGTAGTGCCGACCCCGCGGATGCGGGCCACGGCACCGGCGATTTCCGACCCGCCGCTGGTCAGGAACAGGCTGGGGACCACCTGCACCAGATCGCGCGCATCGGTGATTCCGGCGGCCTTGATCCGCTCCGCCCCGATGGCAGTGACGGCCACCGGCACCTCCTGGATCGCCTGGGCGCGCTTGGTGGCGGTGACCACGATCTCCTCCACCACCGTGGCGGTGGCAGTAGCAGCTATGGCAGTAGTGGCGGTGGCAGTAGTTGTGGTGGCCGCCGGCTCCTCCGCCAGAGCGGGGGGCCCCGTCATGACGCCCGCTGTCAGCAGCGCCAGGGCCGGGCATCCGGCGGCCCAGCGGGCCAGTCCTGCCGACCGGCCGTTTCCCACACCCGCACACCCCTGCTGCCCACGACGACGACCGCGCATGGTCCCCCACCCGATCCACTGATACCTATTCGTTAGGGTTAACATAGTAACAGGGGTCTTGCATACCAATGAATGCAACCCCGCCCTGCTTCTCCGACCCGTGCCGGGTCAGGACCGGATCTCGGCTGGAACAGGCATATCACCTGAGGCGGTGCCGACGATGGATCGGGGCAAGCGCAAATGGAAGCTGGTGCCGAGCCCGGGAGTGGACTCGATGCGGATTTTCCCCTGCAAGGCCCCTGTGATCAGGTTGTGGACGATGTGCAGGCCCAGCCCCGTGCCGCCGCTGTTCCGGCGGGTGGTGAAGAACGGCTCGAACGCCTTTTCCCGAACCTGCTCCGACATGCCGACACCATTGTCGGCAACGGTGATCAGGATATGGTCGGGCCCGTCAGCGGCGACACTGATACGGATGCGCTTGGGCGCCAGCATGGGGGCTTCATGCGGGAAGGCGTGGACAACCGCGTTTTCCACCAGGTTGGACACCGCCTGGGCCAGAAGACCGGGCGGTAGCATCAGGAAATGGTTCTCCGGCCCGTCCACCAGCAGCATGGCATGGGCCCGTTTGGCCAGCGGTTCCAGGCTGCGGGCCACCTCCTGAAGGTACGGGGTGGCATCGATGCGGCGTGGCTGTTCGCCGGTCCGGTCGGCGGCGACCTGTTTGAAGCTCTGCACCAGATCGGCCGCCCGGGTCAGGTTCCGGCCCGCGATCTCCAACCCGTCGCGCAGGCGCCGCATATGGGTTTCCAAGGCGGTCCGGGTCATCGTCCGGGCCGCCAGCGCCCCCTCCATCTCCTCCTGCTCATGGGCCAGCTGGCTGGTGGCGGTGATGGCCACGCCCAGGGGCGTGTTGATTTCATGCGCCACCCCGGCCACCAGCTGGCCAAGACTGGCCAGCTTCTCCCGCTGCACAAGCTGCTGCTGGGTATCCCGCAACTGGGTCAGGGCGGTTTCCAGCTCCACAGCGCGGCGGCGGTCGATCTCCGCCAGGGCCAGGTTTTCCTTCTGCAGGGCGGCCAGCCGCAGCAGCATCTCCCGATCGCGGCGCAGGCTGTTCACCCGGTCGGCAAGGGCCACGCCCAGCAGCAGCATGTCCATGGCGATGCCGACCCTTCCGCCATGCAGGGTCAGCAGCCCAGACGGCAGCACATCCAGCACCCGGAGCGACATGATGATCGTACCGGCCAGGAAGAAGCTGTGCGCCAGGATGAAGTAGCGGGCGGGCTTGTGCCCCCGGCGCAGGGCCAGGATGGCCGCCGTGATCAGCATCGGCGGGAACAGCAGGGAGCTGGAGGCGCCGATCTGGAACCCGATCGTGTATCCCCGCTCCAGGAAGGGCACGGTCAGCACCACGGCCGTGTAGATGCCGGCGCTCCAGCACAGGATCCGGTCCATGCGGGGGTGGTAGCGCCGTGTCTCCAGGAATTCCCGCCCGAACAGGACGCTGAAGATGTGGACCCCGCCGGCGCAGAGATAAAGCGACCAGTAATTCAGGGTCGGCTGGCCCGGCCAGAACAACTCATAGGCCAGCCCGTCCATGGACGTGATGTAGACCAGGGAACAGAACAGCGCTAGGCAATACCAGATGAAAACGGGATCGCGCAGCGACAGGAACTGGAACAGGGAATACAGCAGCAGCGCCGCCAGCAGGCCAAAGAACATGCCGTAGAGCAGGCGTTCATCCTTCTGCAGGTAGAAGAAGAACTCATCGCTCAGGATCTGGGACGTCATCTCCAGCCGGCCGGTGGTCTGCACCCGGACCAGGATCTCCAGCGGGCCCGTCCCCTCCGCCAGGGGGAAGACGAAATTGTGGGTCAGGATCGGCCGGTCGTACCAGGGCACCATCCGCCCGGTCTCCGTCCCCGCCCAGGTTCCCCCCGGCTCCCGCTGCCAGACGCCGATATGGTCGAACATCGGGTAGGTGAAGTTCAGGAACCAGTTTTCCCGCTGGTCGGGGCGGGTGATGGTCAGGCGCAGCCAGATGGCGCCGGGATAGGTGTTGGGCAGGCGGGTGGTGCTGGGCAGCCAGTCCGGGGAATTGGCCGCCGCCACAGCTGTCAGGGTGCCGTTGGGGTCGAGCAGTCGTTCCGCCGCCCCGACGAAGGAGACACCGCCCATCACATCGCGCAGCAGCACGGGCATGCCCGTGTCCGACTGCCCCGCCGCCGCCATTTCCACCGCGTTTGCTCCGTCCGCCGCCCGGGCCCCGGGGCCCAGCAGCAGGGGCAGCAGAAGCAGCACACCGGCCAGGAGGCGTATTGCAGACTGCCCCGCTGCGTGCACCATCGCCCATATCGGGGCAGGGCCTGGTGTCAGCATGGGGCTTGTCATGGATACACCAACCCGCCGCCGGGCGTCCGCCGGGAGCGGCGCGTACCCCGGTCCGCCGAGGGGGAAAGATCAGGTGCCTTCCGATGCATAGACCTGCATGTCCGCCCAAGCGATCCGTATCCAGAAGCTGTAGCCGAATTCGGGCTATCCGTCCATGTCGCCTGGATCGGGCCTACTTTCAATCGGGAGGGGCATCGCTGAAAGTGGGATGACAGATCCGAGTTTTCGGATAGACTGACCCCCGCAATGCACGGCCAGCGTGTAACACAAACGTCGCATCCCTCTCCCAGCACCGGAGCATTCCATGGGCAGCCCGAAGAAGGTCCTTATCCTCGGCGGTGGCATCGGTGGTCTCAGCACCGCCTTCCACCTGACCAGCCAGCCCGGCTGGCAGGAGAATTACGACGTCACCGTGATGCAGCTCGGCTGGCGGCTGGGGGGCAAGTGCGCCAGCGGTCGCGGTCCCCATGCCCGGATCGAGGAGCATGGAATCCACGGCTTCCTGGGCATGTACTACAACGCGCTGTCGATGATGCGCGACTGCTATGCGGAGGCCAACCGCAGCCCGGATTGCCCGATCCACAGCTTCGAGACAGCCTTCCACACCGATGATTCGGTACTGATGCATGAATACCGGGACCGGCAGTGGCTGCCCTGGCAGATGGCCCTGCCGACCAACAGCCTCTATGCCGGCGATGCGGCGAACCTGAAGACGCTGGAAGACTGGCTGGGTCACCTGATCGAGATCGTGCGCGGCCTGACCCATGAGGCGGCGGCGGAGGCGTTCGGCGGCTTAGGGGAGCGGCTGGCCCGCGGCACCATCGACGACCTGCTGGACCGCATCAAGGCCGCCCTGGCCCATGCGGCGGAGGAGGCGGCGAAGGACGTGCTGGAGGCGCTGGACAGGTTTTGGCTCTGGCTGTCGGACAAGCTGGTCCACCTGATCGACGGCAATACCACCCTGCGCCGGCTGTTCGTGACCATCGACTACATGCTGACCTTGGTGCGCGGCACCATCGCCGACGGGGTGCTGGAAAAGGGCTTCGACGGCATCGACGGGGAGACTTGGTATGCCTGGCTGAAGCGGCACGGGGCCCAGGCGCTGACCATCGCCTCCCCGCTCGCGTTCAACACGCCGAACCTCAGCTACCAGTACCCGGACGGGGATACCAGCCGCCCGCCCTATATGAGTGCGGCGGCCTATCTGAACTGGTCGCTGCGCACCTTCGCCTATCTGGGCCATTTCGGGTACCTGTTCGCCGCCGGCACAGGTGAGACGATCATCGCCCCGCTGTATGAGGTGCTGAAGCGCCGTGGCGTGAAATTCGAGTTCTTCCGCAAGGTGGAGGCGATCCGGGCGACGCAGGACGCGACATCCGTGGCGGAAATCGATGTGGCGATCCAGGCGACGCCCAAGAACGGCACCTATGAGCCCACATACCTGGTGAAGAACCTGCCCTCCTGGCCGGCGGAGCCCTTCTATGACCAGTTGGTGGAGGGCGATGCGCTGAAGGCCGGGGACATCGACCTGGAATCCTGGTGGACGCCGTGGCAGCCCGTGGGCCGCACCACCCTGAGGGCCGGGCAGGATTTCGATACTTGCGTCCTGGCCATCGCCATCGGTGCCGCGCCCTACATCGCCCAGGACCTGATCGCGAAGAAGCCGGATGTCTGGGGCCGCATGGTCCAGGGAATCCCGACGGTGCAGACCCAATCCATGCAGCTGTGGTTCACGCCGACCCTGGCCGATCTGGGCGCGACCGTGCCGTCCGACCCGTCCAAGGGCATCATGATCGGCGCCACCTTCGCCAACCCGGTGGACGGCTTCGCCGATATGACCCACCTGATCGGTTTGGAGGATTGGGATCCGGCCAATCCGCCGGGCGGTTTGCTGTACATCTGCGGGCCCATGCATGATTACGACGCGGCCCCGCCCTTCAGCGACCATGACTATCCCAAGCGCATGGCCGACCGGGTGAAGTACCAGTGCATCCAGTATCTTCAGGCGGCGGCGGGCGGGCTGCTGCCCCAGGGGGTGGCGAACGCGGTCGATCCGCCGGCCGACCCGGCCGGCCTGGGTTTCGGCACCCTGCACCCGACCGATCCGGCCCGTGCTGGTATCGGCATCCAGCGCTTCGACCAACAGTTCTGGCGGGCCAATATCGACCCGACGGAGCGCTACACCACGTCGCCCCCGGGCAGTGCCGCCTGCCGTCTGAAGGCTTGGGACACCGGTTTCGCCAACCTGGTGGTGGCGGGGGACTGGATCTATACCGGCCTGAACGTGGGCAGTGTGGAGGGCACGGTGATGAGCGGCATGCTCGCCTCCCACGCGGTCTGCGGGGCGCCGGCGCTGGATGACATCATCGGCTATCAGCCCTTCGGGCGGGGTGCGGCCGTCTGAACGGGTGGAGATGCCGGTCTTGGGTCATCCGGCCCCGGACGTTGTGACCCCCGGGCCACAGGCTGCCGCGACTTCTGCACAGTCTCTGGCTAGGATGGAAGTGGCCGCCTAGGATGGCGGC
>JBJOKR010000026.1:0-32201 GCA_046045995.1 Pseudomonadota bacterium
GGTTTCAGCACCCAAATCCTACGCCAGATCAGAGACTTACGCTACACCCGCCGCCCCCTCCAAGCCGCCGTCGTGAATACGACGGGCTAGCACCTGGCACAAGTGCAGCGATGCCGACAAAAGATACTCTTCTGTCGGCTGAATCGCTGCACTACCGCAATGATTCAAGTGCGATTCAGACGCAGGCAATCGGTACCGATTGCCTGCGTCATCGCACAAGGCGACGCCATCAGCGGCGGGCGGGGGCCACCGCAACTCCCCCCTCCGGGGACGATTGCGTGGCAGGTGTTTTCCCGATGCACGGATCGACAGGCAACGAATGCCTCGGCGTTGTGTCCGCCCCCTCGGCCATCCCCATGACAGCATCGCGCAGGTCGCCGACGCTCAAACCCATCGCCTGCGCCGCCGAAACAACGGTGGACAGGCCCTCGATCGTCGCAACGACCCTGACGGTCGTTAGCGTCGCATCATCCATAGTCAGGCCGGGATGCCGCTTCATCAGCACATCCCGGACCGTATCGACATAGAACCTCATGAAATTGTCCAGGGCCACGGCGGTTGCCTCGTCGTGTCGCGCCCTCGCCTCCAGCATGGCGAAGATGTCCCCGGTCCTTTCGTCGAGCGTTCGGTCGATAGCGTAAGCGACCATGGCGCTCAACACCCCAACCGGATCGGAAGCACCGCGAAGCGCGGCGATGTCCTTGCGATAGCCATCCAGCATTGTCTCCACAAACGCCGCGACCAAGGCGTCTTTGCTGGGATAGTGGTATTGCAGCGCGGCGAGGGAGATGCCCGCCCGTTTGGCGACATCCCGCATGGAGAGCGCATCCAGTCCCTTCTCCAGGGCGAGCCCGGCCATGAGGGACATGACGCGCCCCGGAGTATCCGGCTTCCGAGCGTCACCACGATGTTTCGGTTCCACTTGCCCTCTGCGGATTGCGTGCCACTGCCCTTTGACCTGTCACTTGACAGGGTTGGGGTCAACCCCCATTTCACCTGTCAGTTGACAGGTCAGAGGATGATCCATGATTGGGACAGCAGGGTCACGACGCGCCCTTCCCGCCAGTACGGCACGGTCGGCGGACGTCATTGTGGTCGGCGCAGGGTTGGCCGGATTGTCCGCGGCCCGGCTGCTACGGGCGCAGGGGGCCTCCGTCGTTGTTCTCGAGGCGCGGGACCGGCCGGGCGGGCGCGTTCATTCTCAGCGGCTGGCCAGCGGCCCGACGATCGATCTCGGCGCCCAGTTCATGGCCGATGCGCAGACGCATGTCGCGGTCCTCGCCGACGAGGCGGGATTGCGACGGTGCTCGGCGATGGTGCCGGGCGACATCCTGCACCTTTCCGGCGAGAACGCGGTTCCAAGGCGCGGGTCGCCCGACTCGGTGCCCCTGCCGATGATCGACCAGCTGGACGCGCTGCAGGCCTATTGGCGGATCGAGCGTTCGATGGGGTCGCTCTCGTCCGAGGATCTTGACCGCCTCGACCGGGTCGATGCGGCCTCCTTCATCCAGGGCAAGACCTTTCTGCACCCCGCCTACAATGTAATCGGCGGTTATGTCGAGGGTGAACTCTGCACGGCACTGTCCGGCGTGTCGGCCTATGAGGCGCTTGAACAGGGGGCATCCATTGGCGGTTTAGCGGGCGAGGGCACCTCGGCGCAGTGGTTCCTGGCGGAGGGTGCGGGGGGCATGGTGCGGCATCTCGCGCAAGCGGTCGGGGATGCCCTTATCCTGAATAGCCCGGTCACCCGGGTCGTTCAGGACACCGACGCAGTCACCGTGACTGCCGCAACGGGCACCTGGCGTGCGGCCCGCGCCGTGGTGGCCGTCCCGCCGCAGCTTTATGGCGCTATCGGCCTTCTGCCGGAATTGCCCCGGTCCTGGCAGGAATCCCTCGTGGGCTGGCGGCTCGGGTCCGTGGTCAAGACGATCCTGGTTTTCAGCGAGCCTTGGTGGCGGCGGGCCGGCCTTTCGGGCATGGTCGTCAGCCCCGGGGGCACTTTCGGGGCTGCCGTCGACGCCTCGCCACCAGATGGCGCCGGGATTCTGATCGTCTTCTCCACGGCGCAGGGGGCACAAAGGCTGGCCGCGCTGCCCGGTGAAAAGGACCGTATCGCCCAGGCGTTGCGATGGGTGGGCCATGCCTTTGGCTCGCCGGTGCAGGACCCTGTGGAGGCCCGCTCGGTCGACTGGTCTGCCGATCCCTTCAGCCTTGGCGGCTATGCGAGTCGCTGGGGGATCGGGGGCTGGATCGCCGCCCCGGACCTCTTCGCGCCCCATGGACGTTTGCACTTCGCCGGAAGCGAGACCGCAAACCGCTGGCGCTCATTCATGGATGGCGCCGTCCAGTCCGGCCTGCGTGCCGCGGGGGAGATCCTCGGCGGTGGTCCTGCTCCACCGGTGGTGCGCGCCGGATGACGGGGCGGATCAGGATGATAGGAAAGTGGCGGAGGGAAAGAGACTCGGGCCAAACTCTCTCTTCGTCAATGTTCGCGGCATTTCGATTGGGCTGCCAATGGTCCAATGGCAAATAATTCTTCAGATTCGATGTATTGGCGGCTTAAACTATGAAGGTATGTGCGAGTAGTCGGCCTTTGTACTCAGCACCTCCTTCTTCGTGCGTGTTGCGGTAGCCCATGTTCAGTTCCGATTCCAGATTTCGCACGAACTCCACTCGCCCCTCCCATGAACGCTATGCAATCCGCCACCGCGGATGCGCGCACCGTCTGCTGAAGCGGTCGAGCGAGGTGACAAGGAGGCGATCCGCGTCGAACGCATGGGCAATCACACGTAACGCATACCGGTGAATGCATCCGCCGGCAAACTTGCCGGCGGATTTCCGCAGTACTTGACAATGCCACGAAATTGCACGAGCCTTTTCCGGCAAAGTTGCCGGCAGGATCATGACGGACTCCCAAACACCTCCCCCCTCGCTGACCCCACGCGACGCCAGTCTCGACGCCGCAGTCGAGGCTGGCTTTCGGTTCGGCTCCAAGGGGACACACACGAGCCGCACGATCATGTTCGAGGAATTGCGGGCAGTTCTCGAAGCGACGCCGCCCGAAGCCCGTCGCCCCGACTATGCGGCTGCGATCATCGAAACCAATTGCTTGTCAAAGCCCACTGCCGCGACCCGTCGATTGACCAGCCAAAGGCTGGGCGAATTATACGGATTGGATCCCGCCATTCCGTTGTTCCGCGTCCTTCGACGGCTGTGGTCACGCGACTCGGATAGCCACCGGCTGCTCGCAGTCCTGGCTGCGCTGGCGCGGGACCCGCTGCTCGCGGCGACATACCCGGCGATCATAGCGCTGTCTCCCGGCAGCGAGTTTCTCCGGGACACGGTCAAGACCTGCCTTCGGGCCGCGGTGGGGGACCGGCTGAACGATGCGACACTTGATAAGGTGATTCGCAACGCGGCGAGTTCATGGAATCAGTCCGGCCATCTGCTGGGGCGCACGTTCAAGAGGCGCCAAGGCGTCAGGGCAACCCCAGTCAGTGCGGCGTACGCTATCTACCTTGCGCATTCGGTTGGATTTCGGGGTGCCGAACTGTTCGGGTCAGGGTGGTTTGCCGTCCTGGGTTGCGCACCTCCCGAAGCACGGCAACTGACGCTCGAAGCCAAGCGCTTGGGTCTCATCGACCTTCGCATGTCCGGCGATGTGGTTGAGCTGAATCTCTCTCGCCTTGATCCCAGCATCACAAGGACCTGACCATGGCACGGATCGAGGATTTGGCCGATCGCTACGGCCGTCATGTCGCAACGCCCTGGCAGCGGACCATTGCTGGCGCGCAGCGCGTCATCATGCTCGTGTACGACAAGGAGCTGGAACGCACCCTGCGTGCCCGCAAGCTCGCCTTCGAGACGGCGACCCGCCGAGCCGGCCACGATTGGCACGAAGTCGATCTGGCCGACGCCTTCGCGCAGTGGATGGCCGCCGATGAATACAGGGACGACTATTTTGCGTCGCCTGAAGACCTCCAGCTTAAACTGGAAGCGAGTGAATTCCCCGAGTTCGTTGCGGACCGGCTGCGCGACACCCTGACCCGTTCGGACGTCACCGATACCTCGGTTGTGGCCGTGTTCGGAGCCGGGGCGCTGTTCGGCCTCGCCCGCATCTCGCAAATCCTGAAGCTGGTCGAAGCGGATATCCGCGGCCGGCTTGTCGTCTTCTTTCCTGGTCAATTCGAGCGCAGTAACTACCGCCTTCTGGACGCCCGCGATGGCTGGAACTACCTGGCGGTGCCGATCACGCTGCATGGCGACGGAGCAATTGGATGAAGATCAAGGACGTCCTCCAGCGCGATCCCGCGTCCAATCCACTGATCAACCAGGGGCAGGCTCGGATCTCCGACAGCCGCAATCAGCGCGCCATGGACGAGCTGCGCGGTGAGCTGTCGACGTTCGTCTGCGAAGGCCAGTACGCCGAGGGCATTCAGAAGATCGTACGGTCTTTTCTCGACAACGTTGGAAAGACTAGCCAGCGCGGAGCCTGGGTCAGTGGCTTCTTCGGCAGTGGCAAGTCCCATTTGCTCAAGATGCTCTGCCACCTCTGGCAGGATACGCCCTTTCCCGATGGGTCCACGGCGCGCGGCCTCGTGCCGTCCATCCCGGAGGAGCTGGGTGATTTGCTGCGGGAACTGGATACCGCCGGCAAACGCGCGGGCGGTCTCCTGGCGGCTGCGGGAGCGCTGCCCAGCGGCACCACGGACAATGTCCGCCTGACCATCCTCGGCATCCTGCTGCGCGCCATCGGCATGCCGGAGCAGTATCCCCAGGCACGGTTCTGCCTTTGGCTGCATTCCCAAGGGTTCTTCGACAGGGTCAAGGCTACGGTCGAGGCCGCTGGCAGAACGTTCGATCGCGAACTGAACAACCTCTATGTCAGCGGCCCTATCGCCCGGGCTGTGATCGCATGTGATCCCAACTTCGCCACCGGCGAGGCCGAGGCGAAGCAACTGCTCAAGGCCCAGTTTCCGGCGCAGCCCACCGACATTTCCACCGACGATTTTCTTCGAATCACCAAAGATGCCCTGAAGCTGGTCGGCAAGGGCGGGCGGCTGCCATGCACCCTGGTGATTCTGGACGAAGCTCAGCAGTACATCGGAGACTCGCAGCAGCGTGCCTCCCTCATCACGGAGGTGACCGAGGCGATCTCCAAGCAGCTCGACAGCCAAGTGATGGTGGTCGCCGCGGGCCAGAGCGCGCTTACGGAAATCCCGTTGCTGGGGTACCTGCTGGACCGTTACACCATCCGTGTGCCGCTGTCGGACGCGGAGGTCGAAACCGTCACCCGGAAGGTGCTTCTGCAGAAGGACCCGACCAGGGTGGCTGATGTCCGGGCGCTGCTCGACCGGCATGCCGGGGAGGTGTCGCGCCAGCTCCAGGGTACGCGCATCGGCGAAAGCGTTGAGGACCGGGCCGTCCTTGTCGACGATTACCCGCTGCTGCCGGTGCGGCGCCGGTTCTGGGAAAACTGTTTCCGCCAGATCGACGCGGCCGGCACCAGCAGCCAGCTCCGCTCGCAGTTGCGCATCATTCACGACGCCGTGGCCAAGCTCTCCGGCGAGGAGATCGGCGCGGTCGTGCCGGGGGACGAGCTGTTCGAGGCCCTGGCGCCGGAGATGGTCAACACCGGCGTGCTACTGCGCGAGATCAACGAACGCGTCATCCAGGTCGGCAGGACCGAGGGCGCGCTGGCGCGGCGCCTGTGCGGGCTGGTCTTCCTGATCGGCAAGCTGAAGCGCGAGGGCGGCGCCGACATCGGCGTGCGCGCCACCAAGGACCATCTGGCGGATCTGCTGATCGACAACCTGACCCGAGACAACGGCAAGCTCCGCGCCGAAGTCGAGGTCCTGCTGAAGAAGCTCGCCGATCAGGGCACGCTGATGCTGGTGGGGGACGAGTACCGGCTTCAGACCCGTGAAGGCAGCGAGTGGGACCGGGAGTTCCGCGTCCGCCAGACGAAGCTGAACAACGACGACGGCGCCATCCAATTCCGGCGCGACCAGCTTCTGTATGCGGCGATCGGCAAGATCATCCCGAGCCAGTTCGTCCAGGGCGCCGCCAAGGTTCCCCGATCCTTCCAAATCCATCGCGATCAGACGCCTCCGGCGGTGGATGGGATGGCCGTTCCGCTGTGGATCCGCGACGGCTGGTCCTGCGCCGAAAAGGACATGGTGGAGGCCGCCCGCGCGGCCGGCATCGACAGTCCGATCCTGTTCGTCTTCATCCCGCGCCAGTCGGCCGATGATCTGCGCCGCCTGATCGTCGATGCGGATGCGACGCGGCAGACCCTGGATGCCAAGGGTAACCCGACCACGGCCGAGGGGCAGGAAGCGCGGCAAAGCATGGAAAGCCGCTGTACCCGCGCCGTCGCCGAGCGCGACCGATTGATCGGCGAGATCGTCGCCAACGCCAAGGTGTTCAAGGGCGGCGGCAGTGAGGTGATGCTGGCCAGCTTCGACGAGCGCATCCGGTCGGCCACGGACGCGGCCCTGATCAGCCTGTTCCCCCGCTTCAAGGAGGCGGACGCGGCCGCGACGGCTTGGGAAGCGGTGATCAAACGGGTCCGCGATGGTGCGGATCATCCCTTCCAGCCCGTCGGCCACACCGACGCCACCGAGCGGCACCCGGTCTGCCAGCAGGTGAAGACGACCATCGGCGCCGGCAAGACCGGCACGGAGATCCGCAAGGCCCTGCGCGGCAGCCCCTTTGGCTGGCCGCAGGACGCCGTGGACGCTGCCCTGCTCGCCCTGCACCGCGCTCAGCATCTGTCGGCCACCCTGAACGGGGCGGCGGTGGCCCTGGGGCAACTCGACCAGAACAAGATCCCCAAGACGGAATTCCGGGTCGAGCAGGACACCCTGTCCGTCCAGGACCGGCTGGTGCTGCGCAAGCTGTTTCAGGCGCTGAACATCGGCTGCAAGAGCGGGGAGGAAAGCGCCAAAGCCGCGGAGTTCCTGAAGGCATTCATTGATCTCGCCCGCTCAGCCGGCGGCGAACCGCCATGCCCCGCCGCCCGGTCCGTGACGGAGATCGAGGACATCCAGCGTCAGGTGGGCAACGCCCAACTTCTCGCCATCAAGGCCAAGGCCGTCGATTGGGAACAGCGCATCACCGAGTGGACGGGCTTGCGCGACGGCATTGCCGCCCGGCTGCCGGGCTGGGGGCTGGTCGAACGCCTCGCTCGCCACGCCGCGGGCATCACCGGCGCCAAGTCCCATCTCGACCAGGTCCAGGCCATCCGCGATCAGCGGATGCTGCTAGAGCCGTCCGATCCGGCCAACATGGTGCGTCTGGCCCTGGGCGGCCTGCTGCGCGATGCCGTGCAGAAGGCCCAAGCCGCCCACCAGCAGGCGTATGACGAGGCCATGGCGACGCTGGCCGGCAACGACGCCTGGACCCGCATCGGCAAGAACGACCAGGACGATATCCTGTCCGGCGTCGGGCTGGTCCCGCCAGCCAAGCCGGACGTCTCGACCGATCAGGCTCTGGCCAATCACCTGGACGCCAAGCCGCTCTCCTCCATTCAGGCGGAGATCGACGCCATCGCCGGCCGCGTAGCCCGCGCCATCGAGCGGGCGGCCAAGCTGCTGGAACCCAAGGTCCAGCCGATCCACCTAGAACGCATCACCCTGCGATCCGCCGAGGATGTCGAAGCATGGCTCACCCGGACGCGGGCCACGCTGACGGCCGCCGTGGCCGATGGCCCCGTGCTGGTCGCGTGATGGAGGAGGCCCATGGCTGACAACCGCTTCTTCGAGAGCATACAGTTGAACGGGTTCCTGTCCTTCGCCCCGGACAGCCCGCCGTTCGACATGAAGCCGCTGAACGTACTGATCGGCCCGAACGGCGCCGGCAAGACCAACCTGATCGAGGCATTCGAGCTGCTTCGCTCAACACCCGGCGATCTTGCCAAGACCGTGCGCGAAGGGGACGGGGCATCGGAATGGATCTGGAAGGGCAAGGGCGGGGACAGGATCGCCCGCATCAATGCCGTCATCGGTCCTGCACCAACGAAACGGTTCCTACGATACAAGCTGGCGTTCACGGTTGCCCAGCACCGTTTGGAGTTGATTGATGAGGCTGTTGAGGAACCCACACCGGGCCGAGCCGTACCCGGTCAGAAACAGAAGCCTGATGTCTTCTTCTATTATCGGTTCCAGCAGGGACGGCCTGTTATCAATGTGAAGGGCAATGGCAAGGGCACAGGCTTCAAGGAACGTCGCCTAGAACGGGACAGCCTCATCCCAGACCAATCTGTTCTTTCCCAGCGTAAGGACCCGGACCTTTATCCCGAACTGACATGGGCCGGGCAGGCCTTCGGCGAGATCCAGACCTTCCGCGAATGGCGGTTCGGACAGGGATCGGCTGTCCGGCTGCCGCAGCCGGCGGACCAGCAGGCGGACCGTCTCCTGTCTGAAGGGCGGAACCTGGCGTTGGTGTTGAGCCAGATCCAGCTTCGGCATGGGAAGGAGATCGACCGGCTGATCAAACGCTTCCTGCCGCGCTTCGATCAGTTGGTCGTGACGACCCTGGGAGGCACCGTCCAGTTCTTCCTGCGGGAGGAAGGGCTTGATGAGCCCATCCCAGCCAAGCGCCTGTCCGATGGCACGCTTCGGTTCCTTGCTATACTGGCATCCCTTCTAGCCCCCAAGCCGCCGAGGTTGCTCTGTATCGAGGAGCCGGAAATGGGGCTGCATCCCGATGCCCTCGCGCTGCTGGCTGAAATGCTGGTGGAGGCGTCATCACGGATGCAGTTGGTCGTTACCACACATTCCGAAGCGTTGATTTCCGCCCTGACCGATCATGTGGACTCCGTGGTCGTGTGCGAGAACATCGGCAATGGAACGACCCTGAATCGCCTGGACGCCGAGGATTTGTCCTTCTGGCTCGACAAGTACAAGCTGGGCGAAATCTGGCGCATCGGTGAGATCGGAGGCAACCTGTGACCAACCTCACGATCTACATGGAAGGCGGCGGCGATACAGCCGAACAGAAAGCCCAAATCCGGCAGGGAATGGATACCTTTCTGTCCACCTGGAAGAACAAGGCCCGTCAAAAGCGCTGGGGCTGGAAACTTGTCCCCTGCGGTGGCCGGCAGCAGACCTATGACGCCTTCATCAATGCCCGCTGTCGAGCAAAGGATGGAGAGATCATTGTCCTGCTGGTGGATTCCGAGGCGCCGGTAACTGCTGCGACGCGGGCGATACAACACCTGCGCAATCGGCAAGGTGACCATACCTGGGACCTGTCCGGCGTTCCGGAAGAGCACATCCACCTGATGGTCCAGGCAATGGAGGCATGGTTGGCCGCCGACCCGGATAAGCTGGAGGAGTGGTACGGAAGCACGGGCTTCCGCAGGGCTAACCTCCCCCAGCGCCAGAACCTTGAGGAAGAACCCAAGGACGACCTGGAGCCCAAATTGAAGACGGCCACCCGAGAGACGCGGCGGCGCGAGTATCACAAGATCCGCCACGCCAGCGAATTGCTCAAGCTGATCCGCCCCGAAATGGTCCGCCAACGCTGCCCCCGCGCCGGCATCTTCTTCGACAAACTCGACGAACTCATCGGATAACGCGAATGCACACCCTCGACCGTTCCTTGCGCGGTGATCTGAAGACCTGCATCGAGAAGGCCCGGCGCCTTGCCGAGGTCGGCGCGCTGGATGCGTTGACGGCGCTGGGGGTCGAGGACAAGGACGCGCCCGCACACCTGACGGCGGAGCGGCAGGCGCTGCGCAAGCGGCTGCGCGCCCATGCGCGGCAGCTTGGGGACAAGCGCGACAGCGCGGCGGGCACCCAGGCCGTGGGCCGGCTGAAGGGGGAGATCGCCTATGCCCACTGGCACCGCATGCTGTTCGCCCGCTTCCTGGCGGAGAACGACCTGCTGATCGAGCCGACCTCCGGCCTCGCCATCACGTTGGACGATGTGAAGGAACTGGCGGCGGGCGGCGATTGGCTGGATCTGGCCAGCGATTATGCCGTGCGGATGCTGCCGCAGATCTTCGCCAAGGACAATCCGGCCCTGGCGCTGGCGCTGCCGGTGAATGTGCGGTCGGACCTGGAAGACCTGCTGAAGGCGCTGCCCGCCGCCGTGTTCAAGGCCGATGACAGCCTGGGCTGGGTGTACCAGTTCTGGCAGGCGGAGCAGAAGAAGCGGATCAACGACTCCCGCGTGAAGATCGGGGCGGATGAGCTGCCGGCGGTGACGCAGCTCTTCACCGAGGACTACATGGTCCTGTTCCTGCTGCACAACACGCTGGGGGCGTGGTGGGCCGGCAAGGTGCTGGTCGCGAACCCCACGCTGGCGGCGACCGCGGCGGACGAGGACGAACTGCGCGCCGCCTGCGCGCCCGACGGCATCGCCTGGACCTATCTGCGCTTCGTGCGCGACACGGGCGAAGATGGCACCCAAGGGCCTTGGCGCCCCGCCGCCGGCACGTTCGAGGGCTGGCCCAAGGCGGCCCGGGACATCACCCTGCTGGACCCCTGCATGGGGTCCGGCCATTTCCTGGTCTTCGCCCTGCCGATCCTGGTCGCCTTCCGGATGGCGGAAGAAGGGTTGAGCCGGGAGGCCGCGGTGGAGGCGGTGCTGCGCGACAACATCCACGGGCTGGAGATCGACCCGCGCTGCACCCAGATCGCCGCCTTCAACCTGGCCTTCGCGGCATGGCGCATGGTGGGCTACCGGCCGCTGCCGCCGCTGCACCTCGCCTGCTCCGGCCTTGCCATCGGCGTCACCAAGACGGAATGGCTGCGCCTGGGCGAACGCGCCGCCGCCCTGGCCGATCCGGGTGCGAAGAGCGACCTCCTGGGCACCGAGACCACCCTGCTGAACGGCGGCGTGGACGCCCGCGTGCGCACCGGGCTGGAGCGGATGTACGACCTGTTCGCCAAGGCCCCCTGGCTGGGCAGCCTGATCGACCCGCGCCGCGCCGGCGCCGACATCTTCGCCGCCGATTTCGACGCGCTGGAGCCGTTCCTGAAACGGGCGCTGGCCGATGGCAGCGAGGAACTGGCGGAAATGGCCGTGGCGGCGCAGGGGTTGGCGAAGGCGGCGGAGTTGCTGGCGAAGCAGTATGTGCTGGTGGCGACGAATGTGCCGTATTTGGGGCGCGGCCAGATGACGCGCGAGATTCGTGATTATTGCGACGAAAACTTTCCGTCTTCGCGCGAGGATGCAGGAATAGTTTTCTTCGAGAAATATGTCCTCCACAAAGGCAATGCTTTATCTATAGCATTTGTCGTTCCGACCTCATTCCAGTCACTAAGGTCATACAGGGAATTTAGATACAAAGTCCTCTCCAGAATGAGGATGAATGCAATCGTTCGCGTAGGCGCTGGCAGCTTCGAGACAATCACTGGCCAAGTTGTCAATGTAAGCCTTGTGATCGGGGAGAACGCTGCGCCCAATCAGATTAGGTGGATAGATTGCTTTGGCGTCAAAATGATTCTAGATAAAGTAGAATACATCGCTGATGGAAACATGAATACAGTATCTCAAGCCGTCTATGGAAAAATCAGAGATTATGTCTTGAGCCCATCGCCAAGTCTGGGAGATAAACTGCTTGCTGATTATGTTGAGGCATATGAAGGCACCTCACGCGGCGATTCAGAAAAATATGATCGCGCCTTTTGGGAGATGGCGAGAATCGCAGGTGAGTCTTGGTCTTTTATGCTGAATTCACCTTCTGACGAACGTTTCTGGTCAGGGCGGGAGACAGTAATTCGGTGGGAGTCCGGGAGTGGAGAGCTTGCTTCAAGTCCAGAGGCAAGGATTCGTGGGCGAGAGCTATGGGGATCTAGCGGAATAGCCGTTGCGAGAACATCAAATCTTAAGACTACCCTCGGATCTGGTGAAATCTATGCGCAGAATATACTGCTCGTCCGGCCAGCGATGGCGAGCAACTTTTCAGCCGTATGGTGCTTCCTGACCGATGGGAATTTCAAAAGCAGCCTGAGAAAAATCAACCAAAAGCCGCTAATTCCATCGGCGCTGGTCAAATCAATGCCCTTCGACCTCGCACACTGGCAGAAGGTCGCGGCGGAGAAGTACCCCAACGGACTGCCCAAGCCGCATTCCGACGACCCGACCCAGTGGCTGTTCAACGGCCATCCCAAGGGGGCGGAGCAGCCGTTGCAGGTGGCGGTGGCGCGGCTGCTGGGCTATCGCTGGCCGCGACAGACCGGCAGCAGCTTCATGGATTGCCCGGCGATCACCGAGCCGGACGGGCTGGAGGGCCATGCCGATGCCGATGGGATCGTCTGCCTGACCGCGGTGAAGGGGGAGGCGCCGGCAGAGGCGCGGCTGAACGCCCTGCTGGCCGCCGCCTACGGCGCCGACTGGTCGGCCGCCCGCCTGTCCACCCTGCTGGACGGCGTGGGCTTCGGGGGCAAAAGCCTGGATGACTGGCTGCGCGACGGCTTCTTCGAGCAGCACTGCGCCCTGTTCCACCAGCGCCCCTTCGTCTGGCACGTCTGGGACGGGCGGCGCGACGGCTTTCACGCCCTGGTCAACTACCACCGCCTGGCCGGTCCCGAGGGCGAGGGAAAGCGCACCCTGGAAAAGCTGATCTACAGCTACCTCGGCGACTGGATCGACAGCCAGCGCGACGCCCAGAAGAAGGGGGTGGAGGGTGCGGACGGACGGTTGGCCGCCGCCGAGCACCTGAAGGCCGAGCTGGAGAAGATCCTGGCCGGCGAACCGCCCTATGACATCTTCGTCCGCTGGAAGCCGCTGCACCGCCAGCCCATCGGCTGGGAGCCGGACATCAACGACGGCGTGCGCCTGAACATCCGCCCCTTCCTGACCGCCCGCCCGCTGACCACCGCCAAGCGCGGCGACCCCTGCATCCTGCGCGTCCGCCCCAAGGGCAGCGAATTCAACTACATGGGCAAACCCGACCGCGGCAAGGAACCCGTCCGCGACAAGGCCGACTACCCCTGGTTCTGGGGCTGGACCCCCGAAAACCCCGACCTCGCCACCGACTTCCCTGGCGGCGCCGATTTCGACGGCAACCGCTGGAACGGGTTGCATTACTCAGTATCGTTAAAACGCGCCGCCCGCGCCCGCCACTCCGCCCCAGGAGAAACCCCATGAGCATCAATCCCCAACTGATCGATCAGCGCGTCGAAGGCGTGGTGGAGCGGATCGGCGAGCGACTTCAGGCCGAGGTCCGGATCAAGAACGACCCGGACAAGCTGAAGTCCGCCGCCTTCGTCTTCCTGGTCGCCCAGACCCTGATGGAACTGGACGATGACGAAGCCATGGACGGGATGGTCGAGGGCGGCGGGGATTTCGGCATCGACGCCGTCTATTTCGGCGCGCCGGACGACGGGGAATTCCAGGTCACGCTGATTCAGGGCAAATACAAGCGGACCATGGACGGCGACGGAACGTTTCCGGAAGGCGGCCTCGACAAGATGTTCGGTGCCATCCGCACCATCTTCAATCCCACGGCCACCTACACCGCCAACGATCGGCTCGAGAAGCGGGTGGAAGAGCTGCGGTCCCTGATCCGTGAGGGCAACATCCCGTCCATCCGCGTCGTCCTGTGCAACAACGGCCGGAAATGGAATGCGGTTTGCCAGGAGCGTATCGACAATTCCGGCCTGGGCGAACTGGTCAAATGGGAATATGCCGGGCCGGATGAGTTGATCGGCTTGCTGCGCAAAAAGAAAGACGTGCAGACCAAGGTGCAACTGACCGGTCGCGCTTTGGTGGAAGATTACGCCTTCATGCGCGCGATGGTCGGACGGATATCGGTCTCCGAACTGGCGAACCTGTTCAACGTGCATGGCGATGTCCTGCTCGACCGCAACATCCGACGCTATCTTGGCCTGACCGTGCGCGTGAACGAGCAAATCGCGGCAACTCTGAGAGACCCCGAACAACGGTCCAAGTTCTACTTTTACAACAACGGCATCACCATCGTCTGTTCAAAGTTTGCATATAACGCCTTGGCCGAAAAGGACTGGATTGTCCAGATCACCGGCCTTCAGATCGTCAATGGCGGCCAGACATCCAAGACCATCCAGCAGATCCAGAAGGAAGTCGGCCCGGAGATCGGTTCCGCCCAGGTCATGGTACGGATCTATGAATTGCCAGTGGACAACGAGGAATTGGTTCAGCGCATCACCGAAGCCACCAACAGCCAGAGCCCGGTGGATCTGCGCGATCTGCGTTCCAACGACGCCAAACAGAAGAGTCTCAGCGATTCCATTCAGCAGCTTAACTTCACCTATCGGCGGCAGCGCTTCGACACCGCCTCAGGCCCGGCAGAAATCACCAGCACCACGGCGGCCGAGGCGGTGCTGGCCATCTGGCGCCATCGGCCCCACTCCGCGCGTTTCGCGGCCAAGGATCATTTCGGCAAGCTCTATGACTTGATCTTCACGAGCAACCTGAACGGCCCGCAGGTGGTAGCCGCCGTTCTGTTGCTGCGGATCGCCGAGAACAAGCGCAAACGCCCCCCCGAAGGCGCCCCGGACTTCCTGCAATACGGGTCGCGCTTCATCGCCATGCTGATGGGGATATATCTCCTGGAGGATTTGGGAACGGCTTTGACCGGTCTGACCCACAAGAATTTCGCCAAAGCTCGTGAACTGATCGAAACTAAGGGGGACGATTACTTCCAGCGCGCCCTGGACCGCATCGCCCGGGAACTGCGGGAAGAATTCGGTGATGCCGAGCCTACCCTTCAGAAGCTGTCGGCGACGTTCCGGCGGGCCGATCTGGTAGAGAAGCTGCGTGGTGGACAATCTATTGCCATCGAAGTGCCGCCTCCGGCCGAAGTTCCCCCGGAAGGAACGCCATGACCGCCGGCGCGACAGGTCCGTCGACCCTTGTGGACGCACTCGCCGCCGCACTCGCCGGGGCATTGCGCAGCCCGGAGGGCGTGGCCGAACCGGTGGCACTCCTGTGGACAGATGCCGACGGACAATGGCGGACACTGATCCCCGTGTTGCGGGCGATCCTGCCGCAGCTCTTCGTTCTCGGCCCCTACGCCCCGGCGGAGCGCCAGGGGCCGGTGATCTGGCTGAAATGCATCGTCGACCGCTCCGTGCCAGAGGCGGCGCCGGCGCCGGGCGTGACGCCCATCCTCTACCTGCCGAATGTGGGCCGTCAGCACCTGCGTGCCGCCGGTGACTGTGCCCCAGCCCTCCAGCCGCTGGTCGAACTTCAATACCGGGGCGCCGTCTGGCATCAGCGCAATGGCCGCGACTGGTCGGTCGAAGCGTTCCTGACCTCCGACCTCGGGTTGGGGCTCGACATCGCCGGGGACATGCGAACCCGCGAGGCCATGCTGCGCGCCCTGCCGCTGCTGGCGGTAGAGCCGTTGACGACGTTGAAGGGCCGCCGGCTGGAAGCGGACGATTTCGACCGGCTTGCCGTCGGCGACCCGGTCCGGGATTTGCTGAGCTGGATGAGCGCGCCGGAAACCTTCGAGAGGCGCTGCGACACCCCCCGTTGGGAGGCGTTCCGGGGCCTGTGCATCCGGCAATACGGCTTCGACCCTGTCGCCGACGGCGTGCAGTCCGCCGGCAACCTGCTGATCCACGAGACGTCCGGCGGCGCCTGGTCAAAGGTCTGGCGGCGATTCTGCGAGGCCCCGAAACTCTATCCCGGCCTGTCACGGTTGCTGCGGATGCCGGTGAAGGATCTATTCGCCAATCCAAAGCGACGCCCCGCCTTCAACGAGGAACAGGAGGACCGCCTCCGGCGCGAGCTTGAGGGCATCCTCACCATACCTCACAGCCAAGCGTGTGATCGTGTCATCGCGCTTGATGCCCAGCATCGCGACCGTCGGGAATGGGTCTGGGCACAGCTCGATGAAAGCCCCTATGCGATGGCGCTTGAGCCGCTTGCCCGTCTTGCCGAACGTGCCCGGACCCCGTTGGGCGGACCGGATGTGCCAGCGGTGGCCGCCGACTATGCCGGCGAAGGGTGGCGCTGTGATCGGGCCGCCGTCGAGGCTCTCGGACGGCTGAAGCCAAGCAAGGATAGCGCACTGGTGGCTCAGGTTGTCCGCGCGCTCTACGAGCCTTGGTTGGACCGCTCGGCACGACATTTCCAGGATCTGCTGAATGCATCGGCCACGGACCCAGCAAAGCTGGTCACCCCGGTTGATGCCGAGCGTGACACCTGCATCCTGTTCGCGGACGGGCTGCGCTTCGACCTCGCCGGCCTGTTGCAGGAGAGGCTGGAGGCAAGAGGTCTGCTGGTCCGATTGGGTCACCGGCTCGCCGGCATTCCAACGGTTACCGCAACGGCGAAGCCTCTGGCATCACCGGCCCACGACGCATGCGAGGGTGAGCCGAATGCAGCCGACTTCGCGCCGATCCTGTCCCGAACAGGTCAACCGCTGAATGCGTCGCGCCTTCGCGACGAGATGGCCCGTCGCGGAATGGACGTGCTGGAGGGCTATGAGACCCGCCTGTCCGTAGGATCGAACGCCGGCGGCTGGGCCGAGATCGGTAAGCTGGATGCCCTGGGGCATTCGCTCGGGGTACTATTGGTCCGGCAGATCGAAGCGGAGCTGGACGAGATCGCAGAACGCATCGCCGGGCTGCTGAATGCCGGCTGGCTGCGTGTGCGGGTCGTCACCGACCACGGCTGGCTGTTGCTGCCGGACGGACTGCCGAAGGTCGATTTGCCGCCATCCCTGGTCGCCACCAAATGGGCGCGATGCGCCGCCGTGCGGGGCGAGTCGACGCCGATGGTGCCCACCTATCCGTGGTACTGGAATGGATTGGCCCGGATCGCCTGCCCGCCGGGCATCGGGGCCTTCGTGGCCGGAACAGAGTACGCCCACGGCGGCATCAGCCCACAGGAATGCGTGATCCCCGACATGGTCGTAGAGCGCGGTGCAGATGCCGTCACGGCTCGGATCACTGGGGTCGCTTGGCGTGGCATGCGGTGCAGAGTGACCGTGGAGTCGACTGCTCCCGGAACGCGGGTCGATCTCCGCCTGAACTGGAGGCAACCGGCATCGACAATTGTTGCGGCGGTGAAAGATGTCGGCGCCAAGGGTGAGGCCAGCCTTGCCATTGCCGATGACCTTCATGAAGGGGTCGCGGCGACCGTTGTTGTTCTTGACAGTGCCGGCCAGGTCATGGACTACCAACTGACGACGGTCGGAGAAGAATGATGGGAATAAGCCTCGACAATCTCGACAATATGGCTGTGACGGTCTTCGACGGATACTTGGTTCGCAAGGATTTGGTCCGCCGTTACGCAAGACAGTATCCTGTGCCAACATACGTTGTCGAGTTCCTCCTTGGCCGATATTGCGCCAGCGTGGATGAGAACGAAATCGCCGAGGGCTTGCAGATTGTCGAGAAGCAGCTCAAGGACCGCACGGTACGGACCGGCGAAGAAGAGCTATTCAAAGCCCGTGCCAAGGAAACCGGATCGGTCAAGATCATTGACATAGTCCGGGCGCGCCTCGATGCCAAGAATGACTGCTACATCGCCGAGCTGCCCAGCCTGACGCTGCGTGACGTGCGGATCGACGACCAGTTGGTCCGCGACAACGAGCGCATGCTGACTGACGGCTTCTACGCCGAGGTCACGCTGTCCTATGACGGCATCATCGCGCAGGAGAAGGGCGGGCGGCCGTTCAAGATCGATGTCCTCCGACCGATCCAGATGTCCAAGGCCGACGTGCTCGACTCCTTCGCCAAAGGACGACGCTCTTTCACCACGGCGGAGTGGGTGGATTTCCTCCTGCGGTCGATCGGCCTGGAGCCCACGTCTTTCACCGAACGGGCCAAACGGGTGGTGCTGTTGCGGATGATCCCGTTCGTCGAGCGGAACTACAACCTTGTCGAACTCGGCCCCCGCGGCACCGGCAAGAGCCACCTGTTTCAGCAGATTTCTCCCTATGCCCACCTAATCTCCGGCGGCAAGGCGACCGTCGCCAAGATGTTCGTTAACAACGCCACGGGCCAGCGCGGGCTGGTCTGCCAGTACGATGTCGTCTGCTTCGACGAGGTGTCCGGCATCTCGTTCGACCAGAAGGACGGCGTCAACATCATGAAAGGGTACATGGCGTCCGGCCAATTCAGCCGTGGGAAGGAGAACATCCGGGCCGACGGCAGCATCGTCATGGTCGGCAACCTGGATGTCGACGTCGAGCAGCAGCAGAAGGTGGGACACCTGCTGAGCCCCCTGCCGCCGGAGATGCGCGACGATACGGCTTTCATGGACCGCCTACACGCCTATGTTCCAGGTTGGGATTATCCGAAGCTGAAGCCCAGCGAACACCTGACCGACCATTTCGGGTTGGTAAGCGATTTCCTCAGCGAATGCTGGAGCCGGCTACGTACAGGGAACCGCTCCTCGATCATGCAAGGGCGCATCCATTTGGGCGGCGCACTCAGCGGTCGCGATATCGAGGCGGTGACCAAGACAGTAAGCGGATTGACCAAGCTGCTGTTTCCCGATCCGGATATGCCGGTGCCGAACGAGGATCTGGAATGGATCGTCCGCATGGCCCTGGAGGTTCGCCGGCGGGTTAAGGAACAGCAGAGGCGGGTGTTCAAGAGCGAGTTCCGGAACACCCATTTCAGCTACATGCTGGGGCCGGATGGCCTGGAACAATTCGTTTCAACCCCGGAACTGCACAGTGACGAAGCCATCGACAGCGATCCGCTACCTCCGGGCCAAGTCTGGGGTGTCAGCCCCGGATCAAGCGAAGCCGGTCCCGGCCTATACCGCATCGAGGTGACATGTGGCCCAGGTTCGGGCGTCAAAATCCTAAACCAGCCAGCCCCTCCATCGTTCAGGGAAAGCGTCAAGGTCGGCGAGCAAAATCTCTATGCCCGGTCGAAAGAGCTTGTGGGGGACCGAAATCCGCGTGAGGAGGAGTTCTCCATCCAGATGCGCCCAATGGATGCCGACAAGGGCGGAGCCGGCCTCGGCGTTCCCGTCCTGGTAGCGTTGTGTGGCTCCCTGGTCGGCCGGAACACACGGGGCGGAACCATCGTCGTCGGCGCCCTGGCCCTTGGCGGTTCCATCGAAATGATCCCCAATGCCGTGCGGATTGCCGAACTTGCCATCGACAAGCAAGCACAGACGCTGCTGATGCCGGTTACCGCGCGCCGTCAGCTGAATGAGCTTCCCGATGATCTTTGGACGAATATCAGCATTGAGTTCTACAAGGATGCTGCAGACGCGGTGTTCAAGGCATTGGTCGAGTAGTCCTCTTTCGTATCTTCAATGAACTTTCTCGTGCAATCTCACGCGAATTTCTCCGACTTCATTCTTGATCACGGCGACGTCGTTGACGATCTGCGCAACGACTCGGCGGCCGGTGATGTCGTTGTCGACAGCGCGCTCCAGGGTGCTGATGCGGCCTTCGATGACGGCGACCTTGGTGGTGCCCCAGGCGACGAGCTTCAGCAGGGCCGCCATGATGGCGGCACCATGGGCGACGATGGCAACCAGCAGGGCCCATTCGGCGGTGGTCATGGGCGGGTCTCCTTCAGGGCGAGAAATCAGGACAGGATTCCAGCGGTCTTCGGATCCAGGATCAGGGCACGCAGCACGGCGCGGACATCCTCCAGGGTGGAGCCGTCGGCGTTCAGGCTGCGGGTGAAGGCGGTGCCGGTGGGGTTGGGCCAGACCGCGGCGGGGCGGTCATAGCGGGAGGCGATGATGTGCCAGGCGGCGCTGTTGGAGACGACGACGACATGGTCGCCGCGCCGGGCGAGCCGGACCGGCTCGGCGTCGGGGCCACCGCCGCCAGCCTGGGTGACGGTCACGGCGTGGGGGCCGCTGTCGCTCTTCTTGACCACCAGCACGACGCCGTTGAGCGGGTGCGGGTCGGGCAGTTCGGCGGTGACCGGCCCAGTCCAGGCGCTGATCAGGTGGACGGCCCGCGCCGGATCGAGGGTGACGGTCGCCACACCCTCGGTGAAGGCGGTCTCCAGTTCCAGCCGTCCGATCCGCGCCTCGGTCAGTTCGGTTCGCTTCAGGTGGTTCTTGACCGGATGGCCGGCGTTGAAGGCAGTGTAGTGGCCGACCCCGGTGGTGTCCCAGATCGGTGCCCCACCGGTGGCGGAGAACAGGTTGAGGATGGCCGTGTTCTGCGAGCCGCCGTCGATGCGGATGCCCGGCACCGGCCCCAGGCTCTCGGCGTAGAAGTTGACGATCAGGTTCTGGTCGGTGGAGAAGCCAAGCCGGAAGCAGGCCTCGGCGCTGGGATGCAGGTTGGCCTCCCAGTCGACGAAGCTGTTGTTGAAGCGCCCGGCCGAGATGAAGAACCCGCAACCGGACATCGGCGCGGCCAGGGAATAGACGCGGACGTCGTGGAACTTGTTGGCGTTGGGCGTGTCGCCGGCGGAGTCCACGGTCAGCAGGACGCCGTGCAGCTGCGGCCGGGCGATGAGGGTGCGGGCGATGTGGTTCTAGCAGCAGGGCCGGTTGGGATCGTCGTACCCGTCCAGCACGATTCCGATCACCGCGTCCCAGATCGAGACGTTCTCCACCACCGTCTTCACGCAGGGGCCATCGCGGCCGAACAGCTTAACGCCGGCAGCCCCTCCGAGGATACGCAGGTTGCGGAGGGCGGCGTAGCCGTCCACCACCTCCACCGCGTTCCAACCGGTCTGGCTGTAAATGGGCGCCGCCCCGTCGAAGGGATCAGGCCGGGCCTGGAGGACGGAGCCCTCGCCCACCCCCATCAGGGTCTGGCCGTAGCCGAGCACGACGGGCCGCGAGACGCGGTAGGTGCCCGGCACCAGCAGCACGGTGGGGGCTGCGGCGAGGGCGGCCTCAATGGCGTCCGAACAGTCGGAGACACCGTCGGGGATGCCGCCGTGGCTCTGCGGCACGGCGATCTCGCGGCCGCGCAGGTAGTCGCGCAGGCGCTGCTTGTCGACGGGCTGGCCGGGGATCAGCACGTCGTCGATGGCGGCGGGCATGGTCAGAGTTCCGCGCTGGCGAGCAGCCGTCCGCCGAGGCTGGTCAGCACCACCGGCGTGCCGCTGGTCAGGCCGGTGAAACCGCCCACATCGAAGCGGCCGCCGTCGGCGGTGCGCTCGTGGATGCTGCCAAGGCCGGCGGAGGTTTGCGTGAAGTTGGATGTGACCATGTCGGTGATGGTGAGCGGGGCGGTCGTCTGGTACTCGGGAGCCGCTCGCAGGCCTGGGTGGCTGACGGTGAGTTGGACGTTGGTGCCGGAATTGGCGCGGCCGAAGGCGGCGGCGATCGGCCGAAGCTGGCGGTGGACGAGGGCCGTCTCCAGGGCGATAGGGCGCAGGTCGAAACCCGTGGCGGTGTTTCCTGCCACCAGTTGGACAGCACCCAGATAGAACCAGCGGCCGGACACGGCCCCGCAGACGGCGGTGACGGTGATCTGCAGCCCGGTCTCGCAGTCCCCCATGTCGGGCACGGCCAGGACGAGATCGGTGTTGCTGTCGTGGGGCACGGTGACGGTGGTGGTGGCGATGGTGCTGACGCCGGTGAAGCCGTCGGGGGCGCCGGCCCGGGCCAGCGTCAGGGTCCAGCCGACATCCCGGCCGCAGTCATGGTAGGCGCGCGCCGACAGCACCGCCGGGCCGTGGCGCAGCCGCAGCGCGTCCGCCGCCTCGAGGCGCAGGCGCCAGTGGAGGGCGCCGCCGCTGCCCAGGGTGGCACCCTGGACGAGGCAGGCGGAGCCCGGCGGCGACAGGGTGTACACGCCTGTGGCGCGCTTCACCGTGCCGGCGCTGGGGCTGCCGTCGGCCCGCACCCGCCACAGATCGACCTCCCCCGGCTGCCAGGTGGCGGCCAGCGCCGCCGCCGGACGGTGGGAGACACGGGCGCAGCCGTTGACGACGAGATTGCGCAGGGCCGCCGGCCCGCCGACTCCGCCCGTGCCGGACAGCCGGGGATCGTCGGCGCGCACCAGCTTGGCGGCACTGCTCTCCCCCGGCCCGGCCACCGGCAGGTCGGCGAGCGCGTGCCCATGGGCCTGCGGCGCCCGGCTGTCGGACAGGCGCGGGTCGTCGGCCCGGACCAGCTTGGCGGCATGGCTCTCCCCGGCCGCGGCGACCGGCAGGTCGGACAGGGCGTGGCCGTGGGCGGCCGGCGCCTTGCCGGCGAGCGCGGTGGCCAGCCCCGCCACGTCGTCGAGGACATGGCCGTGGTCGGCGGGGGCCTTGGCCTCCAGGGCGGCGCGAACGCCGGGCAGGATGAAGCGGGCATCGCGCATGGGGCTACATCGCCTTCAGCCAGGAGGGATCGTGGGCGTAGACCTCGGCGGCGTCCTCGGCCAGCGCCAGATCGACGCCCATCTCCTCGGTCAGCCGCCAGGTCTCGACCCGGAAGGGCGTGCTGGCCAGCCCGAGGCGCCCCAGCGACACCGCCACCGGGTACCCCGCCGCCAGCCGCAGCCCGGCCAGATTGGCGGGCCAGTCCAGGCTCTTCTGGCGGCGGTTCTGGCGCAGCGCGATGCGGGCGATGCGCTGGGCCATGGTGTGCGAGGTGGTGAAGGGCAGATCAAGGGTCAGCGCCGCCTCGCCATCGTCGGCGGCGATGGAAGCGGCGTCTGCCACCGGCGGATAGTCGGTCGGCTGCCAGTTGTGGGCCGGGCTGGTGAAGGCGCCGCGCACGGTGTTGACCAGATCGCGCCGCGACCGCCAGGGGCGGTAGGATACCGGCGCACGAAGCTCGTTCTCTCCCAGGGTGACCGTCGGCGGCTGCCACGCCCCCACCGCCAGCCGCCACTTCCCGCCGGTGAAGCTCAGCCGGCCGGCGCAGCTGGTCAGCAGGAATTCCAGATTGTCCAGCGGCCGGCCGGCCAGGTCGAGCACGCCGTTGCAGGTGTAACGCGGTTCGCTGCCGGTCAGGGTCGGAATCGGTTCGTCGCAGATGTTGGCCGGGGCGATCCAGCCGGCGAGGTCGATCTCGTCGGGGCCGGCGGCCAGCCCCCAGGGCGCCATCAAATAGTCGAGGATGCAGAGGGCTGCGTTGGCCGACCAGCGGGTGGCGCCGTCGCGCGGATCCCAGAGTTTGCGCCCGCGCACCAAACGGCTCAGGTTGGGGATGCCGCCGGCGAAGGCCTCCGGATCGTAGCGCAGGCGCAGATGGGTGTAGGCCCGCCCGCGCAGGCGGTGATTCTGCGTCCAGCGCCCACCGCTCTCCGCCACCAGCACCGCGTCGGCCCCCTGGTCGGAGTGGCCGGCATGGCTCCAGACCTGGACCTTGCCGGCCCAGGGTGCCGCGGTGGCCGCCCCGTTGCCGTCGAGTGCTATGGCGGTGTCGCCGAACCAGACCGCGCCCAGAGTTTCCACCTCATGGGCGGCGTGGACCACGACCAGATGCAGCATGTCCAGCTTGCTGCCCCCGCCGTCGGTGCGGGTGTGGGCGAAGACCAGCGGGCCGCCGACGCGCACCTCGCCGTAGACGACGCGGTGGCTGGGGACCGGCTGCACCAGCATCTGCGTGCGGCCGCTGCGGGCGTCCAGCATGGACTGGCCCAAATCGACCGCCGGGGCCTTGGGCGG
The DNA here is from genome assembly GCA_046045995.1 of Pseudomonadota bacterium. Classification (GTDB taxonomy): domain Bacteria; phylum Pseudomonadota; class Alphaproteobacteria; order Azospirillales; family Azospirillaceae; genus Indioceanicola. Next base: position 23,499 of record JBJOKR010000026.1, read on the forward strand.
GCCGACGATGGGGTTGCCGAGATAGGACACGCCCACGGTGACCGTGGCGCCGACGATGGCGCCGATCACGCCCCCGCCCACGGCCGCCGCGGCGGCGGACCCGGCGATGGAGGCGCCGACGGCGATGACGGCGGGCGGCATCAGCCAATCCTCCAGCCCGAACGCGCCCGGTCGCGCTCCAGCTTGGCCAGCCCGCGCTCGGCGGGCAGGACCAGGGCGGTGCCCAGGCAGACGGCGAGTGCCGGGCGGCCATCGTCCAGCCGCACCAGGGCCACGTCGCCCCGGCCGAGGAAGGCTGGGGGCACCGCGGGCCAGCCGTGACGGCGGGCAATGCCGGCAGCGGTTGCTCCCAGGCCCCCCAGGCCCCCCAGGCGCCCCAGCAGGCGGGCGGCCGTGCGGGCATCGGCGTAGGTGCCGCGCCAGGGCGCGGCGGGATCCATACCGGTGACCGCCACTACCGCATCGGCGGCGAACAGGCAGCAGTCGACCCGCCCCCAGGCGAAGGTGCTGTGCCGCGCGACCCCGACCACCCGGTCGAGCCGTTCCGGCCAGTCGGGCCGCCGGGTCATGCCGCGGGCGCTCCCCAGCGGATCTCCAGTTCCTGGAGTTCCGGCACGAAGTCGAATCCCAGGTCGCCGGGGTATTCCGACTGCTGGTCCTGGCTGGTGTAGCGGCGGAGCCGGGGCCGTTCCAGGTCGCGCAGCCGGTTCTCGGCGGCGAGCGCGATGGTGGCGATGCGCCCGCCGTCGGTGACCTCGACCATGTCCATCCGCCCGTCGAACAGCGGCACCGGCGCGTCGACGAAACCGCCCCAATCCTCTTGCATGAAGGCCAGCCACAGCCGCGCCCGCCGACCCTGGACGCTGACGCCGACCACCTCGGTCAGCAGGCCGGAAGGCACGCCGGACAGTTGGAAGCGCGCGCCCGTCGCCCGCACCTCGGTGGTCTCCTCGATCGGCGCGACCGCGCCGAAGCTGCCGACCCCGATCCAGGTCTGCCCCTCCCAAACCAGATCGCCCACCCCCGACCACACCCGTACCGCCCCGCCGGCGAAGTCGAACAGGGCGAGCAGCACCGGCCGCACCACCGGCCGTCCGGTCTCGGCCACCAGGGGGGCGCTGAGGCGTTGGGTCATGTGTGAGTTCTCCCGAAGCGCTTGGTCATCGGCTTGCGAAAACTTCGAAGAATGCGTATTTTGCGAACCGGAGGTGCCCCATGCTGTCCGTTCCCGCCACCGAGTTCGTGCGCCGTCCTGGCCAGTATAAGGATGCCGCCAAGCATGAGCCGATCGCCGTCACCAGCCACGGCGTGCCGGAGGTGTATCTGCTGTCGCCGGCGGAGTTCGAGCATTACCAACGGATGAAGCGCCGTGAACGGGAAGCCTTCCATCTGAAGGAACTGCCGGACGCGGTGGTGCGGGCCATCGTCACGGCGCCCATTGATCCGGAGTTCGAGCGGTACAACGGGGAAGCGCCGGAATGACGATCGCCGCCCGCTGATCGACCGACATGCACATTCCGCCCCCGAAAGTCGGCTATGTCGTCTCCTATTCCTATGTCTGGCGACAAGAGTATGAGGCCGGCCAGCGGGAGGGCGTGAAGAACCGTCCCGCCATGATCGTCCTGGCCGCTGCCATGGATGAGGGTGGTCGGACCGTGGTGACGGTGGCCCCCATCACCCATTCGCCCCCCAGCGATCCGGCCGGCGCGGTGGAAATCTGGCCGCGCACCAAGGAGCGTCTCGGCCTGGACGGCGAACGTTCCTGGATCATCATTGATGACCTGAACATCTTCACTTGGCCGGGCTACGATCTCCGACCGGTTCCCGGACGACCGGAGACCTGCCTCTACGGCCCCTTGCCGGCCGACTTGATCCGCCAGGTCCAGGCCGCCATCGCCCGGCGGCACCGGGTGCTGACCCGGTCGAACCGGGATGATTAGGCGCCCGGCCACGGCAGATCCTCCACGAGGTTCAGGGTCCAGCGGGTCCGGGCCGGCGGCCGGGTGACGCCCCGGCCGGCATCGTCGCCGGCCAGCCGCATCCGCAGGGCCAGTCCCTCGGTTGGCAGGGGTGCGCGGCCGACCGGGGTGCGGAACACCGCGCCCCTTGATGAAGCCGGCGCCGTCGTCGAAGTCGGTGCTCGCGTGACGGCGTCCACGCCTCATAAATGGCCGGCCACTGCTCTGTCATCTTGCCCGTAAGGCGGGTAGCCATCGGATAAACACCAATTGAGCCGTCGCAAGGCACCGAAGAACAAGCACCCCGCTCGCGAAAAAGGGTAGAATAAACCCACTTCAACCTTTATGCTCAACGCGCGCCCTATTAGGTACTTCCAAGGCTTGCATCATCTGCGGACAATCCAATGGACGACCTTCTCGACCAGATCGACCGGCATCTGGCATCCCCGTGCGTGGCATGGCTGTTCGGTGCCGGTATCAGTCGTAACGCCAACATTCCTTTGATGATACCACTGACACAGAGGGTACGCAGTCTGATGGCAGGGTCCGAACACGCCGCACTCTTGGAAAAGGCGTGGAATGAGTTGCCTAAAGATGCCCACATTGAGCATCTGCTCAGTCACCTCGGCGACTATGCGGCCCTTGCCGACCGATCTCAAAGCAAGAGTGCAGCGATTGGAACCAAAAAAGAAATCGAACAAGCTCATCGAGAAATCGTAGCTCACATCGCTGACATCGTCCGCTGGGGATATCGCGCAGCATCTGGACCACAGCCGGAGGAGATCGGCAGCTATGGAAAATCGCTTGTGACCGTCGCCGGGCATTCTAAATTTGTTGATGCGCTGTTCAGCGCCCGGCACGCCGGACTCCGGGAACGACGTGAGGCTGTGCGAATATTCACCACCAATTACGACACCCTGCTGGAAGACGCTCTCGCGTTGGCGTGCATTCCCTATTGGGACGGTTTCAGCGGCGGTGCGGTTGCGTTCCGCACCTACCGATTCGGCCAGAGCGAACCTCAGGGGGATCATCGGGCGCACGTTATCAAGCTACACGGGTCCATCGACTGGCATTCCGGGCCTGACGGCAAGGTATGGCGGGTGCGGGACCGTGATACCTATCCAAGCCGCGAAGCACGGGTTCTGATTTATCCCCAATCAACCAAGTATGTGGCGACTCAGCGTGATCCCTTCGCGGCCCAGTTCGACCTGTTCCGGCGGGCATTGGCGCGGCCGCTTGATAATGTTCTGGCGGTGTGCGGCTACAGCTTCGGCGACGAGCACATCAACCAGGAGATCGAACAGGCACTGGAACGGCCTGAGAACAAGACGACGCTGATCGCTTTCTGTCAGGAAGGCGCCAGCATGCCGGACTGCCTGACCCGCTGGCGACAGCAATCCTGGAGTCGGAAGATTTTCATTCTCACCGAGAAGGGGATTTACGACGGGGATCAAGGACCGCTCCACCCATCGACGACAGGGACCGATCTCCTGTGGTGGACTTTCGAAGGTGTAACAACACTTTTGCGCGACGGTGCGGGAGCCTATTCATGATCATGCCTTTCGAGCCGATAGCCGATTTGCGCATCGGAACCATCGTCGAGGTTTCCGGCAATACGGTGAAAGCGGAGTTGCTGGGCGACGTTGCCGAGTTGACCCGCACTCACCAAGGCCGGGTCTATCCAATCGGCCAGATCGGAAGCGTGATCAAAATACACTTCGGGCGCCGTCTGTTGTTCGGGTTCGTCACCCTGCTACGGATGCGTTCCGAGGAATTGGCCGTCAGCGGTCTACCGATTCCGCCGGACGCCGACCAGCGGGTGATGGAGATTGAATTATTTGCCGAAGGGGATTGGAATTCCAGCACAAACACATTGACCTTTCGTCGCGGGATCAGGACCTATCCGCTACCCCGACAGGGCGTCTACTTGCTGACCCGGGAGGAAGCGGGTCTGCTCTACGACGCGGCGGAGGGAAAGGCTGCCGGCGGAGCTAATCCGCTTGTACCGTTCGGGCGCTATCTTGGCGCGGACTCCGCCACTTGCCGGGCCAACATCGACAAGATGTTCGGTCTGCACTGCGCCATCCTCGGTTCCACTGGGTCGGGGAAATCCGGTGCGGTCGCCGCCTTGCTGCACAGCGTCTTGGAGCACAAGCCGATGGGCAATCAGCCCTATCGGCCACGGATCATCATGATCGACCCTCACAATGAGTACGGGCGAGCGTTCGGCGATCAGGCGGTCGTCTATCGGGCCTACGATCCCATCGGCACCGATGAAACGGCCGGCAACTCCATCGCGTTACCCTATTGGCTGATGTCTGCCGAAGAACTCCGCTCTTTAATCGTTGGCAAGACGGAATTCGAGGCGACGACCCAGCATAACGTTGTCTATAAGGCTTTAACTCATGCCCGCATGGTGAAGGCCGGTCTGGTTGATCCCGCGCCAACAGCTTACGCTGAGCAGAGCATGCCTGCCGATGGAAACAGCTTAGATCACCCAAGGCCAAAGAAAGGAATTGATACTGTCTTACTGGCTGCTTTTGATCGGGATAAGCCCCGCCCCTTCGATTGGGCCGAGTTCGTAAATCATATTACGTTTCTCCAGGCGGCCCGTGTGGTTAGGGAAAAAGTAGAGCGGGTGACGGATACTGAATTTGCCAAGGACTTCAAGTCAGTTCTCGATAAAATTGCTGTTCTACGGCGCGATCCGCGCATTCGCTTCCTCATGGAATCCGGTCTTGATAAAGGATTGACTCTCCAAAGCGTCCTCGCACAGTTCGTCGGAGCCACTGAAACCGGTGCAAACATTCGTATTCTGGATTTATCCGGCCTGCCGAACGAGGTGGCCGGTCCCTTGGCCGCGATGCTGGCCCGCCTGTTATTCCAGTACAAACTGCACCAGACACAACAGGAACGGCAGAAGGACCCCATACTGCTAGTCTGCGAGGAGGCTCACCGGTACGTTCCGGACCATGGCGAGGTCCAATATGCCGCCGCCCAGTCGGCAATACGCCGGATTGCGCGCGAAGGTCGTAAATACGGTCTCGGTTTGATGCTGGTCAGCCAGCGCCCAGCCGATGTCGAGAGCACGGTGATATCGCAATGCGGCACTTGGCTCGTGCTCCGACTGACCAACGCTGCCGACCAAGCCCATGTCGCACGCTTCTTGCCTGATGGCCTTTCCGGTATGACCCGTGCGCTGCCCGCCTTAGGTCAACAGGAAGCTCTTTTTGTCGGAGAGGGCGCCTCGTTGCCCGCCCGCATCCGTATCCGGGACCTGCGCACCGACCAACTGCCGCGTTCGGAGAACGTCCGCTTCAGCCAAGGCTGGGCAAGCGAATGCCCGTCGGCAACCGAGATTGCCAAAGTGGCTGCAAGAATGGCCGGCGACACGGCATATAAATCTACGCTCACATTGACGGACGAGACAACGGCGCTAATGCCTGCGGTCGTTGATTAGTGCCCTTGTTCTTTCGGGAGATTACACTTGTAAGTCAGAATAGATTAACGCCCTTTGCTTTGCATTGCTGAGATCGTCTGGGTGATGGTGGAGACCTCCGTGGTCACCCACTTGACCGGGTCTTCCAGCGCCTGGCGCGTTCGGTCGAGTTCGGCATTAACGCGGGCGATCCGCTCCGCCGGATCATCGGCCAGTTGGGCCAGTCCGTCGTCGAGCTTGCGGCGCCAGTCGGCGATGATCTCCGCCCGCCGTTCGGCCTCGGCGCGGGCGCGGCCCTCGTCGGCCTGTCGCTGGTCGGCGTCGACGGCGTCGGCCTGCCGGCGGGCCTCGGCGATCAGCGCGTCCAGTTCAGTTTCCAGGCGGGCCACATCGGCGCGGGCGTCGGCCAGCCTGCGTTGACCGAACCGTCCGCCGGCGGCGTCGACAATCCCCTGGATCTCCGCCGCCCGATCCTGCGCTTCCAGCAGTTGCCGGTTCAGGGCGACGATGCGCTGCTCGATGGGCGTTTCCGCCAGGACGTTGGCCCAACCGGCGGCGGCGCGGGCCAGCAGGTCCAGCACCGCTTCCGCCGGTCCGGCCACGGCGGGCGTTTTGCCGATCTCCTCCAGCAGCTTGCCCCGGGCGTCCGACAGACGGTTGGCGGCCCCGGTGACGCCGCCGGCCTCGGCCGCCGCGGCCCCGCCCACCTGTTGCTCCAGGGCGTCGAGGATGAGGCGCTGCGCCTCGGCGACCTGCCCGGTCTCGACCAGGCTGCGGATCACCTCGGCCTGGCTGCCGGTGAAGGAGACACCGACCCTGCGCAGCGCGCTCAGCCCCTCGACCGGGTCCTCCAGCGCCTTGCCAAGCTGCATGGCCGCCGATGACAGGTCGCCACCGAACGCCGCCGCCATGTCGCCGGCCAGCGAAAGCGCCCGGGTGAAGGTGTCGCCGGCCACCGAGCGGAAGGTGGCGAGCACGGATGCGGCATCCTGCACCGCTTCGGCACTGGCCAGCGTCGCGGCCTCCTGGCCGTCGGCGAAGGCGGCGATCTGCTCGGCGGTCAGCCCGGCGGACTGGCCGGTGGCTTTCAGCACCGCCTCCAGTCGGCGGTAGGACTGCTCCGCCTCGCCGGCCGCCCTCAGCCCCTCGGTGATGCCGAGGGTGAGCACACCCATGGCTGCGCCCACCGCCAGCCCCACCGGCCCCAGGGCGGCCAGCGCCGCGCCGGCCGGCCCCAGCCGTCCCGCCATCGCCTCCGCCCCGCCGCGGACCTCCCCGGCCGCGGCATCGACGGCCTGCAAGGCGCGCGACGCCGGCCGGGAGGCCTGCTCGATGCGCTGGAGTGCCCGCTCACCCGTGGTCCCGACCTCGCGCAGTTCTGCCCCCACCCGGTCGCCGCCGATGGCGGCGAGGCGCACGGCGATGGTACGGTCGGTCATGGGGACAGTCCTGACGTGGAATGGGTCCGCGGATGCGGGCTGGCCTTGATCGGGGGTTGGCTATTGGCATAATATGCCAATAGTGCAATCATTACAGAGGCCGACCATGCCGACCCGCAATGTGGTTCTCACCGACCATCAGGCCGACCTGATCGAGCGGCTGGTCTCGTCCGGCCGCTATCAGAACGCCAGCGAGGTCCTTCGCGAGGGTCTGCGACTGGTCGAACACCGGGAAGTAGAGGACCGCGCCCGGCTGGACGCCCTGCGTGAAGCGGCCCGCTTGGGGATCGCCGACATCGAGGAGGGTCGGTTCCGATCGTTCACCTCCGCCGACACCCTGGGGCGGCATCTGACCGGATTGGCCGAAACCGTGCTTGGCGATCAGGCGGGTCTCCGGGACCGGTCATGACGTCCGACAGCACGATCTGGACGGTCCGCCTGTCGGCGGCGGCCGAGCGGGATTTTCTAGAGATTCTCCGCTGGACGGCGGACCGGTTCGGTCGCCGGCAGGCGAAAACCTACGCAAGGGTTCTGGGGGCGGCTCTTGAAGCCCTGGTTTCGGGTCCGACGATCATCGGGGTCAGACGACGCGATGACATCGCGCCGGGCCTCCTGACGCTGCATGTGGCGCGGACGGGCAACAAGGGACGACATTTCGTGCTGTTCCGCATCACGCCGAACACGGATGAACGGACCATCGATGTCCTGCGCCTGCTGCACGACTCGATGGATATCAGCCGACATCTTCCCGCGGCCGAAGATGAGATGGGTGAGCCGTAACGCTTGTCAGGCGCCCTGTTTCCGTTCGGCGTTCGCCGCGTCCACCAAGGCCACCTCGACCGCCAGCAGCAGGATGGCCACCGTTACCTTCGGCACACCAACCGCCGCCGCCATGGCCAGCACGGCGGCATGGTCGAACCCGAGCACCGCCCCGCTCGGCGCGATCCGAAGCTGTCCGGCGCAGGACAGGGCGAGATCCCAGACCTGCCAGCCCTCCACCGTCCGCGGCGCGTGCTCGTCGTAGGGGCAGCGTGCGCCCGTCGGTCCCGGCCGTCCCTCGGCACAGGGCAGGCCGGCGCTGGCACAGGAGGCGCAGTATTCCGGCCCGCCGCCGAAGTGCCATTCGGCGCGGGCCTTCAGACGTTTTTTTCCTGCTCCAGCAGGGCCACCGGCCCCAGGTAGCGCAGGCTGAAGGCGTCGGCTACCGGATGCAGGTCGAGCAGCGCGTCGATGCCCGCTGGGGTGGGCTCGACCGGGGTGCCGTCGGCGTCGCCCACCCCCTCCCAGCCGAGGATGGCGAGCCGGCCCATCGCCTTCAGGAAGGTGGCGGTGCGCGTCCCCTGCACGAGGTCTGGCGGATCGTCGGCCACGTCCGCGTCGCGCACGGCTTGGCGGGCGGCCAGCACCAGCGCCGTGGTACAGGGGCGCAGGTGCAGACGCACCCCCATCCCCAGATCGAGCCAGAACGGCTCACGGGCCAAGTCGAGGCGGATCATGGCGGGCGCTCCGGTCAGTAGCTGGCGACGTCGTTCTTCAGGTTGACGGTGACGAAAGCGCCCCCTGGGGCTCCACCATCCGGCTTGGCGGCCTGCCAGTCGAAGCGGGCCTCGATGCCGGCGGGGCCGGAATTCGGGATGCGCGGCTTGGGCAGGAAGACCGACGGCAGGGCGATGGTCAGCGAGCGGTCGGCATCGATCACCCAGGCGAATTCGAGATCCATGGCGGTGCCGTCGGTGGCGGCGTCCAGCAGCACCATGTCGGCGAAGCGCGCCGCCAGATTGCCGGTGCAGGCGGCCACGCCCAGGTCGGCGCCTTCGATCTTGCCGCCGTCGCGGATGACGCGGACGGGATCGAGATTGTTGGCGTA
>JBJOKR010000027.1:0-30453 GCA_046045995.1 Pseudomonadota bacterium
AGCAGCATCTCCATACGTACCCCCCAATTCAAACAGCATACCCCCCCAAAGAATCAGCAAGCATCAAACTCTTCAAGAGATGTGTGAATGTGCTAGCCCCTTGAGGGAGAGGGGATCCGCAGCCCATCTCCGCGCCCTGCGATCTTCCCCCCCCTACCCGCCCAGGCGGTAGCCGCCGCCTTCGGTCAGCAGCAGGGTGGCGTTGGCGGGGTCGGGTTCGATCTTTCGGCGCAGGCGGTAGACATGGGTTTCCAGCGTATGGGTGGTCACGCCCGCGTTGTAGCCCCAGACCTCCCCCAGCAGGATCTCCCGCGTCACCACGGCCCCGCAGGCCCGGTGCAGATAGGCCAGGATCTGGGTTTCCTTTTCCGTCAGGCGGATCTTGCGTTCCCCCCCGTCGGCCAGCAGCAGCTTGGCCATGGGGTGGAAGCGGTAGGGGCCGATGCGGATCGGCCCATCCTCCGCGGGCGGGGCTTGGAGCAGCTGGGCGCGCAGCCGGGCCAGCAGCACGCCCAGGCGGAAGGGCTTCACCACATAATCGTTGGCCCCGCCGTCCCGGCCCAGGATGCTGTCCGCATCGGCCGGATCGCCAGTCAGCATGATCACCGGGCAGCGCAGGCCGGCTGCCCGCAACGCCCGGCACAGGTCGCGCCCGTCCCCGTCGGGCAGGGTCATGTCCAGGATCACGGCATCGAATCCGCCCGCCGCCGCCTCCTCCCGCGCCGCGGCCGCGGTCGCCGCTTCCACCGTGGCGAAACCGTCGGTCAGGCCCAGCTGTTCGGCAAGCGACCCGCGCAGCGCGTCATCATCCTCCACCAGAAGGATGCGTTTGCCGTGGGGAATGCTCATGCCGGCGGCTGGCTCATGCTGGGGCGGCTCCTGTCGGGGGGGAGCATAGCACCGCCCGCGCCGCCTGCACCACCTGCACCACCGGCACAGCCTCCACGGGCAGGGTGGGGCCGTCGGTCGTGCCCCCGACCACGGCCACGCGCGGGCCGACGGGGGCGTATTGGCGCGGATCGGTCGGCCCGAACACCGCCACCGTCGGCACCCCCAGGGCGGCGGCCACATGGGACAAGCCGCTGTCATTGCCCAGGTACAGGGCGCAGCGGGCGATGCAGGCCGCCTGGACCAGCAGGCTTTCCGCCCCGGCGGTGACGATGGCGCGGTCGCCCAGCGCCGCAGTCAGGATGCGGGTGAACCCTTCCTCCCCCGGGCCGCCGGCGACCAGGACGCGGGCGCCGGGCAAGGGGCCGTCCGCCCCGGTCAGGTCCGCCACGGCGGCGACGAAACGGTCGGTGGGCCAGACCTTTTCCGGCCGCCCGGCATTGGCGGCGATCGCGATGACGGGCCCGGCATCCCCGTCGGGCCCAGTACCGGGCACCAGCCGTTCGGCCGCCGCCCGCTCCGCCGCGGACAGCCAGATGGCGGGCATCGGCGGTTCCGCCAGGCCCAGCAGCCGGGCCAGTTCCCGCACCCGCAGATCGGGCACCGCCCCCTTGCGGAAGCGCAAGGTGCGGTGGCTGGGCGCCAGCCAGCCGACGGCGCTGTCCCGCAGGTCTATCACCAGATCCCAGCGCCGGGTCACTGTCGCCTTCAGGATGCCCAGCCAATGCCGGTTCCAGGGCTGCTTGCGGTAGACGATCATGCGGTCCAGGTTCGGCACATGGCGCAGCACCTGTTCCGCCAGGGTGCCGGCGACGATGGTCAGCCGCGCCTCCGGCCAGGTTTCCACGATATGGCGCAGGGCCACGGTGGACATGACCGCATCGCCGATGCGGGTCCAGCCGACGAACAGGATCTGCCGGGGCGCCCGGGTCATCGGCCCCTCCCTACCGACGATGGCAATGCAGCGGCCAGCCGTAACCGGCCGACAGGGGCAGGTCGAACACCACCTCGATCAGGTAACGGGCGATGGTGGCGGCATCGAACACCCGGTGGGCCTTGGCCCATCCGGCTTCCGCCACGGCGCGGCGGGCCGGTTCATCGGCGTGGAAGCGGCGCAGCTTCGCCTCCATCTCCTCCCCGCTGCCGTAGAACGCGGCCTCATCCTCCGTGAAGACATCGCTGAATCCGGTGCGCCGGTCGATGAAGGTCAGCACACCGTTGCCCATCAGATGGGCCATCCGGTCGGAGGAATAAAGCCGGTGGTCGCTGCGCCGCGACAGGGACAGGCCCATGCGGCTGTCCGCCAGGGCGGCGTGATAGGCGCGCCCGGCCAGCATGGCTTCTCCCACCCCCTTGCCCCCTGCCCCCACGCCCCCCGCCAGCCCCGGGAAGCGGCAGCGCATATCTGGGTGGCGGCGGCGCAGGTCCCGGCAGAAATCCCGCACATCGGCGATGCCGTCGCCGATCTGGCGCAGGAACCCCGCCGTGCCGACGGTATAGATCAGGTCGGTGCCGTGGTGAGCGGCGGCGAAGCTGCGCCCATCCTCCACCGCCCGGTCCTGTGGGTTCGGCATGAAGGCGGCGGGGCGCCCGGGCCGGGCCAGCGTGGCCAGCGCGTCATCGGCGCTGGTGACGAAGGTGGCATCCACCAGATCGGCCTTGGCCGCCAGCACAGCCAAATTGGGCGCATCGAACAGGGGATCGTGGTTCCAGTGCAGGATCTTCGCCGCCGGGGCCAGGCGCCGCACCTCCCGCAGGGTGTCCGGCCGGATCATCGCCTTCTGCCCCAGGGCGATCAGGTCCGGGGCCAAATGGGCGACCGTGTCCAGGAAGCGGCGCTGCACCGCCCGTTCGCCCAGCGCCTTGGCGCCGAAGGGGGTGGCGGCCCGGGCCGCATCCCGGTCGGACAGGGGATAGACCGCATGGCCCAGCCGCGCCCACCCGGCCGACAGCTTGTGCGCCGTCAGGAAGTAATCCCGCCCGTCCTTCGTCAGGTTGAAATTGGCGACATGGAGGATACGCATGGGCGGGGGCGATTCCGGATGGGACCGGCTGCGTTGATGGCACCGGCCGGCCCGCCTGTCCACCCCCCAGGGAACCGGGGGGCGCGGCGTGAATGCCGGGCCGCCCCCCGCCGGACCCGGATTGACGGGGCGGCGGCTTGTGGCGGATACGGGTGGGATACCGGGCAGGGTCCCGGGCGGCAGGACGGACCGGAAGGCCATGACGGCATATCTTTCCTGGCTGGCGGCGGCCGGCGATCTTTGGCCCCCCGGAGATGGGGCGAGGGCGGGGGAAGCGGCCCCGGACCCGGGCACCGGGCTGGTCATCGGCTGTGCCGTCGGCTACGGCGTGGACGATGTCGCCCCCTTCGTGAAGTCCCTGCGGGCGGTGACGGCGGGTCCGGCCGCCCTGATCGTCGCCCCCGACCCGGCCATGGCCGCCTTCCTGGCCGCCCATGACGTGGCGGTGGTGGAGGCGACCGCACCCGGGGAATTCGCCAACACCTATGCCCCGCATATCGTCGTCGCCCGGTTCCTGTACAGCGTGCGGGCCCTGGACCTGTTCCCGGGCGCCGGGCGGGCCCTGCTGACCGATGTGCGCGATGTGGTCTTCCAGGCCGATCCCTTCGCCGAGGCCACAGCACCCTTGTGCTTCTTCCTGGAGGATGAGCCGAACACCCTGGCCACCAATGCGGAGGGGATCAACCTGCGCTGGCTGGCCCGGGTGCTGGGCCGCCCGCTGGCCGACCGCTTCGCCGACCGTGGCTGCGTCTGTGTCGGCACGGTGCTGGGCGACCGGGACGCCATCCTGGCCTTCTGCCGCCAGTCCCTGCTGCTGGCGGCGATCCCCCGGGCGGAGGTGGCGCGCACCTTCGGCTTCGGGGTGGATCAGGCGACCTGCAATTTGATCGCCCATGGAAGGCTGATCCCCGGCGGGGTGGTGCATCCCAATTACGGCATGGTCGCAACGGTGGGCCGCACGCCCGCGGCCGGGCTGACCCTGGGGCCGGACGGGCGGGTCCGCAATCCGGACGGGACGGTCAGCCCGATCCTGCACCAGTATGACCGCCACCCCCACCTTCTGGCGGAGGTGGTGCGCCGGTGGGGCAGCACGCCGGTGGCCGGGCTGTACAAGCAGAAGAAGCGCAAGACCGCGGGACAGCGCCTTCTCACCTCTCTGCGCAAGCGCCTGCCGGAGTTGCGGTGATGACCGGCCCCGTTTCCCGTATCGAGACGTTCCTGGCAGGCGAAGGCGCCCTGACGGAGGATATGGAGACCTACCAGGGTCTGGTCGTCCATGCCCTGCCGGGGCTGCATGCCCATGCGGCCGGGCTGGCGGCGGCGGCCTTCCCGGCGGGCGGGCGGGTTCTGGACCTGGCGGCAGGGTCCGGTGCCTTCGCCCTGCGCCTGGCCGGGGCTGGGTTCGCCGTGACGGCCAGCGATCTGGCCGCCGGGTCCTTCCGCCCGGTGGATCGCATCCCCTTCATCGCCGCCGACCTGAACCGCGACGGGCCGGATCGGTTTCCCGGCCCCTTCGATGCCGTCACCGCGCTGGAGATCATCGAGCATCTGGAAAATCCCTGGGACTTCGCCCGCAAGCTACGCGCCCTGCTGAAGCCGGGCGGGCGGCTGTTGCTGACCACCCCGAATGTGGAGGATCCGGACGCCGTGGAGCTGTGGCTGCGCCGGGGCCAGCACCCCTTCTTCGATGAGGCGCATCTGCGCACCTATGGCCATATCACGCCGGTGACCCAGTTCCTGCTGACCCGCATGCTGGGGGAGGCCGGGTTCGGCCGGATCCGCCTGACGGGATTCGGGCCGGGGCCGCGCCCGAAGCTGACCACCAAGGGCCTGCGCCAGCGCATCCTGCGCCGCCTTGTGGACCGGGGGCCCCTGGTGGCGGGCAAGGTGCTGGTGGCGGAGGCGGTGGCCCTTGAGGCGGGCAGCACCTCCGGCTGAGGGAAGGGGCGGGTGAGGCAGGCCCCGGCAACCCAGATGCGCCTTCCCCGCCCTTGACAAGGCGCGGACCGCCTACCCAATGTCCCCGTTCCTGCAACAGAGATGATTCCGGGACCCCTTCCCATGTCCATGGCCGAGACGACCGCCGCCGACCAGATCGCCATCACGCTGCCCGATGGCAGTGTGCGCACCTATGGGCGCGGCGTCACCGGCACCGAGATCGCGGGCTCCATCGCCAAGTCGCTGGCCAAGGCCGCCCTGGCGGTGAAGGTGGACGGGCAGGTGAAGGACCTGGCCCTGCCGATCGATCGGGATGCGGCGCTGGAGATCGTCACCCTGAAATCCGACGATGCGACGGAGCTGATCCGCCACGACGCCGCCCATGTGATGGCGGAGGCGGTGCAGGCCCTGTATCCCGGCACCCAGGTGACCATCGGCCCGGCCATCGCCACGGGCTTCTACTACGATTTCCACCGCGAAACCCCGTTCACACCCGATGATCTGGCCGCCATCGAGGCCAAGATGCATGAGATCGTGAACGCCGACCGCCCCTTCACCCGGGAGGTCTGGGACCGGAACGAGGCGATCGCCCATTTCGAGTCCATCGGGGAGAAGTTCAAGGCGGAGATCATCCGCGATCTGCCCGGCACGGAGACGATCACCATCTACCGCCAGGGCGCCTGGTACGACCTGTGCCGCGGCCCCCACCTGCCCAGCACGGGCAAGGTCGGCCATGCCTTCAAGCTGATGAAGGTGGCCGGGGCCTATTGGCGTGGCGACGCGAAGAACGCCCAGTTGCAGCGCATCTACGGCACCGCCTGGCGCACCGAGCAGGAACTGGCAGCCTATCTGCACATGCTGGAGGAGGCGGAGAAGCGCGACCACCGCCGCCTGGGCCGCGAGATGGACCTGTTCCATGTGCAGGAGGAAGCGGCGGGCAGCGTCTTCTGGCACCCGAAGGGCTGGACCCTGTACCGCACGATGGAGCGCTATATCCGCACCAAGCTGGAGGCGGCGGGCTATGTGGAGGTGCGCACGCCGCAGCTCTATGACAGCTCCCTGTTCCGCGCGTCCGGCCACTGGGACATGTATGGCGACAACATGTTCAAGATCCGCGAAAGCGTGGACGACCAGGGGCGGGAGAAGCTGCTGGGCGTGAAGCCCATGAACTGCCCCGCCCATGTGCAGATCTTCCGCCAGGGGCTGAAAAGCTACCGCGACCTGCCGCTGCGCATCGCCGAATTCGGCAATTGCCACCGGAATGAGCCGTCGGGCGCCCTGCACGGCATTCTGCGGGTGCGCAACTTCACCCAGGACGACGCCCATATCTTCTGCACCGAGGAACAGGTGCCGGAGGAGGCGGCGGCGTATTTCAAGCTCCAGCTCGGCGTCTACAAGGATCTGGGATTCGAGAACATCGCCGTGAAGCTGGCGCTGCGCCCCGATGTGCGCGCCGGTGAGGATGCCGTCTGGGACAAGGCGGAGGAGGGCTTGCGCCAGGCCCTGCGCGCCAACGGCCTGGAGTTCGAGGAACTGCCCGGCGAAGGCGCCTTCTACGGGCCGAAGGTGGAATTCCACCTGACCGATGCCATCGGCCGGTCGTGGCAGTGCGGCACGCTCCAGCTCGATTTCGTCCTGCCGGAACGGCTGGATGCCAGCTATATCGGCCAGGACGGCGCCCGCCACCGCCCGGTCATGCTGCACCGGGCCATCCTGGGCAGTTTCGAGCGCTTCATCGGCATGATGATCGAACATTATGCCGGCAAGTTCCCCCTGTGGCTGGCCCCGGTCCAGGCCGTGGTCGCCACCATCACATCGGAAGCGGACGGCTATGCCGCCCAGGTGGCGGCCACCCTGAAGGCCGCCGGTCTGCGGGTGGAACTGGACGTGCGCAATGAGAAGATCAACCTCAAGGTCCGCGAGCATTCCCTGGCCAAGGTCCCGGTGATGCTGGTCGTCGGCGCCCGGGAGTCGGAAAATCGCACGGTTGCGATCCGGCGTCTTGGCTCCCAAGCGCAGGAAATCCTTGCCCTTGACGACGCGGTCGCTAATCTTAAGGGAGAGGCGACGTCCCCTGCCGGGGAAGCCGCCCCGAGTTCCGCGTTCTGATAGTCCTGCAACATCCCACCAGGTCAAACCTGGGTGGACCGGCGACCGGCGGATGATCCGCCGGCCACGGCCTTCCGGCATTTCCGCAGCGCCCCCGACCGGGGCCCGTCCCACCGGTTCCAAGCCAGCAATTCGCTTGGGGCGGTTCCCGGAAGGGGCGGCGGAGCAGCCGGCCCCCCGCCGGGACACCCGCAGACAAAGGAGAAGGTTCCATAGCCAGGCCGTCCCCCACTGACCGGCCCGCCCCGACCCGAGACGGGCCCCGGATCAACCGTGAAATCAATGTGCGCTCCGTGCGTCTTGTCGACGCCAATGGCGAGATGGTCGGCGTCGTCAGTCTGCGCGACGCACTCATCGCCGCGGAAGAGGCCGGCCTCGACCTGGTCGAGGTGAGCCCCAACGCCGACCCGCCGGTCTGCAAGATCCTCGACTACGGCAAGTTCAAGTACGAGGCGCAGAAGAAGGCCAACGAGGCGCGCAAGAAGCAGAAGGTCATCGAGGTCAAGGAGATCAAGCTCCGCCCCGGCATCGATGAGCACGATTACGAGATCAAGATGCGCAACGTGAAGCGCTTCCTGGAGGAAGGCGACAAGGTGAAGATCACCCTGCGCTTCCGCGGACGCGAGATGGCGCACCAGGATCTCGGCATGAACGTGCTGGTCCGCGTGCGCGATGAGGTGGAGGAACTGGCCAAGGTCGAGCAGATGCCGAAGCTGGAGGGCCGGCAGATGGTCATGATCCTGGCCCCGCGCTGATCTCTGCGCTAATCCCCGCACCGCAAGGGCGGCCCCTGCCCCCTGGTGTCGTGTGATGCCCCGAACCCCCGCCGCGGCCGGCCCGCGCGCGGGGGTTCCGCTTTTGGGGGGCTGGGGGGGAGGGTCGGGCCCCCGGGGGGCATACAGGACGAACCCGCCCCCCCGCGCCCCGGCCCCGGCCCCTGCGTCCTTGTGTGACCCTGATGCCAACGGTTTCCAGCGGGCGCGCAGAACTGTACTGTAGGGACGTGGGCGGATCACCCCGACTGCCCACCCCGACTGCTTACACCCCGACTGCCGCAAGCGACGAGAGGCCGATGCAGCCCAGCCGACGCACCCTGAGCCTGGACCCGGATGGTGGCGTCATCCTGGCCCCCGGGGCCAATGGCCATGCGCAGGCACTGACGGAGGCGGAGGCGGTAACCCGCGCCCTGGAGGCGGGGGAGATCAGAGGCACGGCCGCCCGCGCCCTGGCCGGGGCTGCCGCCCTGGCCCTGTCCGCCCGGAATCGGGCACCATTGCGTCAGGTGGAGCAACTGCTGCCCCGGCTGCTGGCGCTGGGCGGGCCCAGCGGCGCCCGGTCGATTCTGCGCCTGCGGGAGGTGCTGGAAATCACGCCCCAGCCGGACAGGGACCGGCGGGCCCGGCTGGAACTCTCCCTGCTTGAGGGGGACCTGCTGGCAGAGGAGGAGGCCCAGGCCCACCATCTGCACAGCCTGCTGCAGGCGGCAGGGGCGACCCATCCGGGGCAGACCTACCGCCTTCTGCTGGACCCTGCGCTGGACGGACCGGGCCTGAACGATCCAGGCCCCCTGGGCCAGGCCCTGGCCCGGACGGCGGAGGATGGCTGGTCGCCAGAGGGGGTGGCCTGGACGCCCGGCACGCCCGGCCTGACCCCGGGGCGCGCGGGTCTGGCCCTGATCGCCGCACCCTGGGCCCGGATGGACGGCACCGTGGCGCTGTCCCCCCAGGCCCATGCCATGGCCAGCGCCGCGGGCATCGCCGGCCTGCCGGTCTGGGCCGTGCTGGCCGGCGATGCGGTGGCGGAGGCGGGAACGGCCCCCCCGGGGGATGCGGCCCTGCTGCCCGGGTCCCGCCTGGCCGGGCATGTCACCATCCGCGGCCTGGCCCGTGCCACCGGCGGCGGTCTGGCCGCCCTTTTCCCGGAACGGGTGGCGGTAGATGATGGAGATCTGGACCCGGGCCTGGCCTCCCCGGCGAACGAAGCGTAGTTTCAGCCGCCTTTGATCGTGACCGACCAAAGGCGGCTTCGGTTCCCTCAGACGCCGGACGGCCACTCCGTGGCCTGGGGCGTCGCCGCTCGCGTGGTGCTGCGACGGTCGCCGCCTTACCAATGATCAGGATTACTGACCATTGGCGTAAGGGCGGCTGCCCCCTGATCCCGGACCGGCGCGCCCCTCAATCCTCGATCTTTTCCTCCGGGTACACGCCCCAGAAATCCTCGCGGTTCAGCCATCCGGGCACGCCCTGGATCTCCACCCGGCACCAATCGCCGTTGCAGACCTCCAGCCGGCCCATGGTGCCGGGTTCCACCTGGGCGACGGCGGGCGCGCTGGCGGAGGGCTGGCGGCGCAGGGTCCGCAACTCCCCCAGCACAACGATGCTGCGCCGGCCGGACAGCATGGACTGGTGGACCCAGCCCTGTGTCCCCTCCCAATCGCGGATGCGGCGCCAGGTGTCGAACTCCGCCGTCACCTCCACCGGCATGCCGGAGCGGACGAAGACCCAGTCCACCGGATAGCGCACCCCGGGGCCGGTACGCACATTCACTTCCCCGGACCGCAGCGATACGAAGCGCGGGATGGGCAGGCCGCTGCGGATCACCTTGTCCGGCAGGGGATCGGTCTCGGACCCCTCCCCCTCCGCCGCCGGTTCCTGGGCCAGGGCGGCGGGGACACCGATCAGGGCACAAGGCCCCAGGACGGCGGCGGACATAAGCCACGGGGCCAGCAGCACCGCCGCCACCCGCCCCCGCATCCCATCCGATCCGACCTTCCGCACCATCCCGACCCGCACCATCCACCAACCTGGACCATCGCCCCGTCGCAAGGCATCGCCGCCCGGAGCATCCCCCAACCGGTGCATCCCCAACCGGTGCATCCTTGTGCGACGCAAAGCGCAGGCCGGTCAAGGCCCGCCGGGCGAAGGCCGGCACCCGCCGGGCATGCCCCCCGATGGACAGACGCCCCGCCGCCCTGCTATGGCAGGGGGCCGCCCCTGCCAGGAGGTCCGCCTATGCCGCAGGCCATGCCCGTCCCGCCCGGTTCCGCCCGCAAGCCGCTGGTGATCGTCACCCGCAAGCTGCCCGATGTGGTGGAAACGCGGATGATGGAACTGTTCCGCACCCGCCTGAACCTGGACGACCGGCCAATGAACCGGGAGGAGCTGGTGGCCGCAATGGCGGAGGCCGACGTGCTGGTCCCCACCGTCACCGACCGGATCGACGGCGCCCTGATCCGGGAGGCGGGGCCGCAATTGAGGTTGATCGCCAATTTCGGCAATGGTGTCGACCATATCGACCTTAAGGTGGCGCGGGAGCGGGGAATCACCGTCACCAACACGCCCGGCGTCCTGACCGAGGATACGGCGGACATGACCATGGCGCTGATCCTGGCCACGGCACGGCGCCTGTCGGAAGGGGAACGGCAGGTGCGGGCGGGCCGCTGGACCGGCTGGGGCCCCACGACCATGCTCGGTTCCCGCCTGGGCGGCAAGCGCCTGGGCATCATCGGCATGGGCCGCATCGGCCAGGCCCTGGCCCGGCGGGCCAAGGGCTTCGGCCTGTCCATCCACTACCACAACCGCCGCCGCCTGCACCCCGACCTGGAGCAGGAGCTGGAGGCGACATACTGGGACAGCCTGGACCAGATGCTGGCGCGGGTGGACATCGTCTCCGTCAACTGCCCGCGCACGCCCGCCACCTACCACCTGCTGAACGCGCGGCGGCTGCAACTGCTGAAGCCCAGCGCCATCATCGTCAACACCAGTCGGGGCGAGGTGATCGATGAGGCGACCCTGGCGAAGATGCTGCAACGGCGGGAGATCGGCGGTGCCGGGCTGGACGTGTTCGAACACGAACCGGCCGTGGACCCCAAGCTGCTGAAGCTGGACAACGTCGTCCTGCTGCCGCACATGGGCAGCGCCACCTATGAATCCCGCCTGGACATGGGGGAAAAGGTGCTGGTGAACGTGAAAAGCTTCATCGACGGCCATGCCCCGCCGGACAAGGTGATCGAGACGGAGTTCTGAACAGCGTTCCGATCCCTGCCACCCGGTATCCGATCTTTACGGCCGGGGCGTGCGGTCGGCCACCTGGACCCGGCCCGGGTCCAGCACCAGGGTGGTGGCCCCGGCGGTCAGGCCGGGCCGCTGCCCGACCCGCGCCACCTCCAGCCCCGCAGTTTGTGCATGGGCGCGGGAGACACCATCCCCCAGGTCGATCAGGCGGAAGCGCCCGCCGGCCAGGGCGGCGGTCAGCCGGGGATCGGCGGGATCGGCCAGCAGCACCAGCGCGGCCACCTGCCCCCGCTGCACACGCCGCGCCGCCTCCCCCAGGTCCATGGCCTGCCAACCGGCGCGGTCACGCTCCAGCCAGCCATGATCGTCGGTCAGGGCGGTCAGCACATCGCGCACCCCGGCATCGCCCCGGTCCAGCGCCAGGGGCAGACCGGCCAGAGCCCCCAGATTGCCACCGAAGGCACCGTCCCGCGCAAGGATCAGCAGATGGCGGGCCCCCGCCTCCACTGTCCGCGCCTGGACCTGAACCTGGGCATGCGTCCGGGCCTGCACAGCGGCTGTGCCCGGCAAGGCATCGGCAGCACCGGCACCCGTCGGAAGGGTGGTGGTCGCCAGGATCACCCCGGCAGCCAGAAGGGTGGCCCGAACAGCAGCCCGGATCGCGCCCATGCCCTGAACCATGCCCATCGCCCCCTCCCCCATCTCCGGTCGCCGCCGCACCCGGTCCAACCTCAAGCCCCCCATCGGGGGTACCACCCGGCCCCGGCGGGACCGGGGCGCTGGTGCGGCGAAATCATGGCCCTGGTTTACAGCGGCCGCCCCGCCCGGCCTGTGGGCCCGCGCACACCCGTTTCCGCCCTTCCGGCACGGCGGCAATGCCGCCCCCGCATAGGGTGTGACGCCGCACACGCCCCCCCTCCAGAAAGTTGGGGCGGCCGCGGAACGGGGCGAGGGGGGGATGGAGCGCCTGTCCGTCAGGCGGACGGTTGAGGGGCGGTAAATGGGGCGGGTATCTGCACGCTCAGCGGCAATGCTCCCACAACCGGTCGGCAAGGTGGCCGAAATCATCCGGGCATTTCCGGCAGATTGCGGGAATGCTGCCGGCAGCTTCCTTCCCAAGGGCGCGGCGACCGCCATCGGCGGTCTGTGCCAGCTTCCTGTCGCGGACCAGACGGTCGAAGTAGCGCTCCTTCACATCCACCGCCGACCGCACATCCTTCCACGCCCATTCCTTGGGCAGCGTCAGACCGGCCAGAACCCAGGTCTCCAACTCCTCCCAGGCATTCTCCGCCAGGAAGACGCGGCCCTGTCCGAAGCGTCGTTCCAGACCGGCCAGGCGGGCGCGGCGCCCCGGGTCACCATCCCGGTCGACACACAGGATGAACAGATCCGCCATCCCGGCATGCCGATCGAATACCTCCTCCAGACGGTCCGGCTTCATGGCCTCCGTCACGCCCTGAAGCAGGGGGTCGATGCAGACGACAACGGTGGTGCTCGGCTTGCCCAGATGGCGGAACAACGCCTGGAACAAGGGTTTCAGGATGTACTGGTCCTTCCTGAAATCCTCCGGAATGACGACCACCCTCATTCTTCCGCCTCACTGCTGCCGCCGCGCCCCGTCGAACCGTCCTCGTCATCGCGGGAAACGCCGTCGCTGTCCGGCAGGGGCGGCACCTCCGCCTCCTCCTCCTGCATCAGGGTCAGCGCATCTTCGAACCAGCGCGATGAGATCAGGCGGCCCAACCCCTGGGTCTTGCGCAGATGGTCGATGTTCGGAAGCTCGGTGATCGGCTTGATGACCGCGTAATCCTTGCCCGGCGGACGGAAGACGACGGAGGTGGTCTTCATCGTCTCATCATCGATCATGGTCAGGAAATCGGGGGAATGGGTAGTGGTCACCACCTGGATCCCCCGCTCCCGCGTCAGCCGCTGCAACATGTCCACCAGCACCCATTGCCGCGACGGATGAATGCCCAGTTCCACTTCCTCAAAGAAGATCAGCTTGGGCGGGTTGGGGGACAGCAGGGCGCCCAGGATCGCCAGGAACCGCAGCGTCCCGTCCGATGCGCTTTCCGCCGACACCTTCCGCCCCCCGGGCTCCACCAGGGCGAGCTGGACGGCGCCATTGGGGAAGGGCACAAAGTCCAGGTCCTCCACATCCGTCGGCGTCAACTCCCGCAGCCAGGACAGCAGCGCCGCCTTCCGCTCCGGCTCGGCGAAGATGTCCATCAGGACAGAGGACAGGTTTTCCCCCTGGTCACCGAGCACGGTCTGGCCGGGGAAAGAGGGGCGGCGGATGGCGGCGGGGAAGGGGTCGAGGAAGCGGAGGCTTGCAAGAACACCTGAAATATACTTCAGATTATACAGTCTACTAGTCTTTATTTCGGAAATATCCTGGATATGGCGCAGAAGCGGCGATGAATATACTTGCCATGCAAACGATCTCAGGCGAACAGCTTGATTTCGGATTCCAGCCGCAGAAACGTCTTCAACCCTCTCCAACTTGGGAGAATCTATTTCGAAGCCTATCTCTGGAAACAAATATATGCTCTGAAGCGTTGTTGAGTAAAGCAATTCGCCATTTAGTGTTGCAAACTCGTAAGGAGAAACTACATTGAAATGATTTCCGCCCAATATCTTAAACATTAATCCATATTCCATTTTAATGAGATCAAACATAAATGTTGTCTCAATATGCGATTCAGATCTTCCTAACCTTGTTATTTCGTATATTGCTCCCCTAAGCCGCTCCCATTCTGACTGACCGCCGGGCCCATACTTGCCCTGAAGTATTTCGTTGAGCGAGTAACCTCGCCCAATTCCATGCAGGAAGCGAAACGCATCCCTGATGTTGCTCTTGCCGCTGGCGTTCGTTCCAATGATCACGGTCAACGGACCGAGGCGCAGGGTGGCATCGGCGAAGTTCTTGAAATCGACAAGGCGGACGCTGGTCAGCATGGTCCCAATCCGGCAGGGCCGTCAGATACTGGAGGCTATGCATGGAACCGACCGGGTGGCAAGGCGTGGATAGAGCCTTCGCGGCCCTACTCGTAATACCAGCGGCAGGCCGCGATCTCCAGCATCTGGTCGGGGGGACGGCCGACGATGCGGTAGACGAGCCGGTGCTCCGCCGTGATGCGCCGGGACCACCAGCCTTTCAACCGGCCGCGCAGGGGCTCGGGCTGACCGATGCCGGTGAAGGGCGTGCGGGTGCATTCGCGGATCAGGGTATTGATCTTGGCCAGGATCGCCGCATCCTGGGCCTGCCAGTACAGGTAATGATCCCAGGATTCACGGCTCCAGACGATCCGCATGACCATCGCCCGGTTCGTCTGGATCGATCAGATCGCGGATGATGCCCCTGCCGGCCTCCAGCTCATCGATCGACGCCATCAGCCGCCGGGCATTGGCCGGGGTGGCCATGACATGCAGGGTTTCCTGGATGCTGGCCCACTCCCCCTCTGCGATGATGACGACGCCTTCCTCCCCCTGGCGGGTCACGACCAGGGGGGCGCGGCTATCGCGGACATGGTCCAGGTATTGGGCCTGGTTCTGCTGGAATTCCGCGGCGCTGACATGGCGGGCCCCCAGGATGCGGGGCTGGTCCCCGTCGGCGTCCCGGCGGTCCTGGGGCATATGGGCATCGGGCATGGTGACCACCTCCCTGTACGCATCACCGTACAGAAACGGGCGGATACCGGCAATGGCCGCCGATGAAAGAGCGTCAGCCCACAAAAAAGCCGCCGGAGGTTTCCCCCCGGCGGCTTCTTCACGTCGGCTGGTGGGCCGGACGGGGGGATCAGCCCTCCGTCTTCTCGCGCTTGGACATGTCCTCGCCGGTCTTCTGGTCCACGACCTTCATGGACAGCTTGACCTTGCCGCGGTCGTCGAAGCCGATGACCTTGACCTTCACGGCGTCGCCCTGGTTGACCACGTCGGTCACCTTGGCCACGCGCTCGTTCTTCAGCTCGGAGATGTGGACGAGACCATCCCGGTTGCCGAGGAAGTTCACGAAGGCGCCGAAATCCATGATCTTGACGACCTTGCCGTCATAGACCTCGCCCACTTCGGGCTCGGCGACGATGCCCTTGATCCACTTGATGGCGGCGTCGCTGGCCTTGCTGTCCACGGCCGCGACCTTCACCGTACCGTCATCCTCGATGTCGATCTTGGCGCCGGTCTGCTCCACGATCTCACGGATCACCTTGCCGCCGGAACCGATCACGTCGCGGATCTTGTCCTTCGGGATGGTGATGACGGTGATGCGCGGGGCATTGCTGCTGACCGACTCACGGGCGCCGGTCAGGGCCTTGGCCATTTCGCCCAGGATGTGCAGGCGGCCGTGCTGGGCCTGGCCCAGGGCGACCTTCATGATCTCCTCCGTGATGGAGGTGATCTTGATGTCCATCTGCAGGGCGGTGATGCCCTTTTCGGTCCCGGCGACCTTGAAGTCCATGTCGCCCAGGTGATCCTCATCCCCCAGGATGTCCGACAGGACGGCGAACTTGTCGCCTTCCTTGATCAGACCCATGGCGATGCCGGCGACGGGGCGGACCAGCGGCGCACCCGCATCCATCAGCGCCAGGGAGGTGCCGCAAACGGTGGCCATGGAGGAAGAGCCGTTGCTCTCCGTGATCTCCGACACCACGCGCAGGGTGTAGGGGAAGGCTTCCTTGCTGGGAAGCAGCGGATGCACAGCGCGCCAGGCCAGCTTGCCATGGCCGATCTCGCGCCGGCCGGGGCTGCCCATGCGGCCCGCCTCACCCACCGAATAGGGGGGGAAGTTGTAGTGCAGCATGAAGTTCTCGCGGTACTCGCCTTCCAGCGCGTCCACGATCTGCTCGTCCTGGGCGGTGCCCAGCGTGGCGACGACCAGTCCCTGGGTTTCCCCGCGGGTGAACAGGGCGGAGCCGTGGGCCCGCGGCAGCACGCCCACTTCCGACACGATCGGGCGGATGTCCACCGTGGTGCGGCCGTCGATGCGCTTGCCCGTCTCGATGACGGACCCGCGCAGGATGTCGGCCTCCAGCTCCTTGAACATGGCGGAAACGGCGTCGGTGGCGAATTCCCCGGCCGTTGCCTCCAGCGCCTTCGCCTTGGCGGCCTGGATGGCGCCGTAGCGCTCCTGCTTCACCGTGTTGGCATAGGCGGCCTTCAGGTCGCCGCCCACCAGATCCTTCAGACGGGCCTTCACGGCGGTGGCGTCATAGGCCGGCGGCGGCACGTCGCGCGGGTCCTTGGCGGCCATCTCGGCCAGGTCGATGATCAGGTCGATCACCGGCTGGAACTCCCGGTGGCCGAACATCACGGCCCCCAGCATGACCTCCTCGGTCAGCTCCTTGGCCTCGGACTCGACCATCAGCACGCCTTCCTGGGTGCCGGCGACGACCAGGTCCAGATCCGTACCATCCATGTCGGCGGTGGTCGGGTTCAGCAGATACCGGCCGTCCTTGTAGCCGACGCGGGCCGCACCGATCGGGCCCAGGAAGGGCAGGCCGGAAATGGTCAGCGCGGCCGAAGCGGCGACCATGGAAACGATATCCGGATCGTTCTCAAGATCATGGCTCAGCACCGTGACGACGACCTGGGTCTCGTTCCGGTAACCGGCGACGAACAGCGGGCGGATCGGCCGGTCGATCAGGCGGGAGACCAGCACTTCCTTCTCGGTCGGGCGGCCTTCCCGCTTGAAGAAGCCGCCGGGGATCTTGCCCGCGGCAAAGGCCTTCTCCTGGTAATTCACCGTCAGCGGGAAGAAGTCCACGCCCGGCTTCGGCGACTTGGCGCCCACGGCGGTCGCCAACACCACTGTGTCGCCATAGGATGCCCAGACGGCGCCGTCGGCCTGGCGGGCGACCTTGCCCGTCTCCAGCACGAGCTTGCGCCCGCCCCACATCATTTCCTTGCGGAAAACCTTGAACATCGCTTCGTTCCTTCCATCCGAAACCCGTCACACCCCGGATTGGGTGCCGGGCCGGGGCCCGATCGGCCAGCCCCGCCTTGTCATGCCCGTTCAGGCGAAACCCGTTCCATGGCCGGACAACCGGCCGAAGGCGGAAACGACCCGGCGCGACGGCGAGGACCGCCGCCCGTCCGGATCCGGAAAAGACGAACGGCCAGCCGGAGCGGAGTCCGGCTGGCCGTCGGTCACACAACGATTGTCACGATGGTCCTCGACCGCGGCGCGGAGCCAGGCGGCCATCTGCTCGGCCGCAACGCCCCCCGGGCGCCCCGGGTTGAGCGGGGCGGAGCGGTGGGGGCGGATATCTGTCTGCGGCACGGAACGGTGGAACCCTGTGTTGTCGTCTATTGATACAAGCCGGCTTTGATCGTGGACGATCACAGGCGGCTTCATTTCCCTTGATCGCCGGGCGGCCACTCCGTGGCCTTGGGCGCTGCCGCCCCGGCGATGCTGAGCCGGTCGCGGTGGTACCAACGGTCAGGAATCCCGACCGTTGGTTCAGGGCAGGGCCCCCGTGCTTAGCGGCGCAGGCCCAGGCGACCGATCAGGCTCTCATACCGGGACTGATCGACCTTCTTCACGTAATCCAGCAGACGGCGGCGCTGACCGACCATGACCAGCAGACCCCGGCGGGAGTGGAAGTCCTTGGAGTGGGTCT
Organism: Pseudomonadota bacterium; assembly: GCA_046045995.1. Lineage (GTDB taxonomy): Bacteria > Pseudomonadota > Alphaproteobacteria > Azospirillales > Azospirillaceae > Indioceanicola. The sequence continues at coordinate 17,590 of JBJOKR010000027.1, forward strand.
TCAGGTGCTCGGTCAGGTTGGCGATGCGCTCGGACAGGATCGCGACCTGCACCTCCGGCGACCCGGTGTCGCCGTCCTTGGTCTTGTACTCTTCGATCAGAGCGGTCTTGCGCTCGGGCGTGATCGACATCGGTATCTCCATCGATTGACCGGTTGGGGGATCGCGCGACGGCGGTCCCAGCGGGACCACCCCTCGACCAGCACTCCGGCTCGGCCCCTGTGCAGGGCCCGATCCGGAACAGGCGCGCGCCCGCGGGGCCGTGGGGCCGGGCCGGGATGTCGTCCAGCACGGTCGCGCACGGGCGCGGGCATCGTTGATGCGCGACAGATGCGGGAATTGCCCCACAAGGTCAAGCGGAATCCCCACCCCTGTCCGTTCGGGCGTGCCCTGCACGGGAAGCGGGGCCGGGGGGGGATCAGGCGACGACATCCCTGCGAAGGCGAGCGCTCAGATGCGCCAGGAAAGAGGCATTGCGGCATCGCGACAGACGCTCAAGCAGATCGGAGACCTGCATAACGACGCGCTCCGGGACACTGGTCCGAGCCAGAAGCCAGAGCATGTCTTCCTGCACCGTGATCCCGATCCGGTCCAGCCGCGCCCCGATCAGATTCACGCCCACATGCAAAGCAAGCACCTGGTTTGCCATGGCGAGATGAACCGTATCCGGTACGTTCCCAAGGGCCTTGATGGGCTGATTGTTCAACAGGGCCAAAGCTGTCAAAGCGGCCTGCTTCGGTCGATTAATCAATCCCTTAAGGGTATTGTCGGCTTTCAGCGCTTCGACGCGATCGAAATAGTCAACGATGGCGCGATTGAGGGCGGTTTGATCGACGGCAAAATGCTCGGTGGTGGGATTCAACTCCAGGGACGCATTCAAATCCCGGCAAACACGATCCGCTGATCTTAGCAGAAGGCTGAACCTTTCATTGATCTTCCGCAGATCATCGCCGCCCATTGCAGTCTGCGGCCTTCAAGCCTTGTTCAGCGTGCTGTGCTTCTCCACCCGGCGAAGCAAGTCATCCACATGGCGACGCGAAACGCGCGCATTGGCGGCTTCCGCTTCAAGGTAGCTGTCTGGGGAGAAGGGTTCGGAATCGTTCAGAAGCTTCCAGTCACGAACAAAGCGTGAGAAGCCGAGGACCCAGCCTGTCTTTGTCCGCGCTTCGCTCATTGGATGCTCCCCAACACTCCATCCCACAGAATCATAAAGAATTTCAGACGTCATTGATCGCCCGGGCCCCGTGGGGTGGACAGGGCAATCATCCCAATCCGGGCGGCGCGGCGACCGGCCATACCGCATGCCCATGGAGGGCTAGTGGATGAACGCTCGTTGCTTTCCAGTCAAGTGCTTCTACCGGACCCACGACCAGGGACCCCACCCGTACCGGGATCGGCTGATGGGGTCGGATTGCACCGATGAAGCCTGAAGAGCACTTACAGATTCAACACCCGCACGGGCCGCACCTCCGCCCCCTCCACCTTCACCAGGGCGACCGGGCGGCCGGCGGCGGTGGCGAGTGCGGGGCCGTCGCCGACGGCTTCCTCGATCCGGCGCAGGCGCTCCAGGTCGGAACGGCGGAGCAGGCCGACCGGCTGGCCCTGGCGCAGGCGCGCCGCCTCCCCCTCCGTCAGGTCCAGGGTGGGGATGCGGTCCAGAGCCATCTCGATGGGCAGAAGGGGCGGTTCTGCCGCCGGATCCTCCCCCAGATCGTGGGCCAGGGCCTCCAGCTGCTCCAGGCTCATGGCATCGGCCAGGGTGAAGCGGCCGACGCGCAGGCGCCGCAGCTCCGCCACATGGCCGACAGTGCCCAGGGCCAGGGCGATGTCCCGGGCCAAGCTGCGCATATAGGTGCCCTTGCCACATTCCACCTCGATCACCGCATGATCGGGATCGGGACGGCCGGTCAGGAGGATGCTGTCGATGCGCACGTCCCGGGCGGCGAGCTGCACATCCGCCCCCTCCCGGGCCAGATCATAGGCACGTTCGCCATCCACCTTGATGGCGCTGTATTTGGGGGGCACCTGGCTGATCCAGCCATGCATGCCCTCCAGCACCCGCTCGATCTGCTCATCGGTGGGGCGGATGGTGCTGGTGGCGGTGACGGCGCCTTCCCGGTCATCGGTCTCCGTCGCTTCGCCGAAGCGCAGGACGAACCGGTAGGTCTTCTGCCCATCCATGGCGAAGGTGACGGTCTTCGTCGCTTCGCCGAAGGCGATGGGCAGCACACCGGTGGCGATGGGGTCCAGGGTACCGCCATGCCCGGCCTTTTCCGCCTTCAGCAGCCAGCGGCACTTGGCCATCACCTGGGTGGAGGTCATGCCGCCCGGCTTGTCGATCACCAGCCAGCCATGCAGGGGCCGACCCTTGCGCTTACGCGCCATGGCGGTTCCCCCCGGCGGTCTCGTCACCGTCCGCGTCACTGTCAGCGTCCTCATCGCCGGGAACGTCACCGTCCTCCGCCTCGGCCGCGTCCAGGTCGTCGTAATCATCCTCCCCGGACGGCAGGCGGTCGTCCCGGTCCAAGGGAACACCTTCCGGGTCCAGGTCGCGGGCGACGGCGGGATCGTGCAGCAGGCGGTCGATCTTGGTGGCATAGTCGAAGCTGGTATCCGCCTCGAACCCCAGGCGCGGCACATGCTGCAGCCGCACCTCCCGCGCCACCTGGCTGCGCAGGAAGGGGGAGGCGCGGTTAAGCGCCGCGATCGCCTCCGGATTGCCGCCGCCGAGCGGCATGACAAAGGCGGTGGCGTTCTTCAGGTCGGGGCTGATCCGCACCTCCGTCACCGTCACATTCACATCCAGCAGGGCGGGATCGCGCAGCTCCCCCCGGCGCAGGATGTCGGCCAGGGCGTGCCGGATTTCCTCGCCGACGCGGAGCTGGCGCTGGCTGGGGCCGGTCGCGCCGGGACGGGTGCTGCCTTTGCCTCGGGGCATGGGACTCTCCTTCTGGTTCGGTGTTCCGGCCGCGGGATGGGACCGCGCGCCGCCAGGGAAGCAAAACGGGCGCCTTCGATACGCCCTTCAACGGCAGAGGGGAAGAGGGATCGCGCCCGCGGCCGGATGTGGTAGAGCATGGCACCCCCGCCCCGAACGGATCGCCCATGCTGACCCGCCGCCGCTTCATCTTCCTGCGCCATGGTGAGACCGACTGGAACCGGGAGCGGCGGATGCAGGGCAATACCGACACACCCCTGAACGCCACCGGCCTGGCCCAGGCGGCGGAGGCGGCGATGCTGCTGCGGGGCCGCGGCATCACCACCATTGTCACCAGCCCCCTGATCCGCGCCCGCACGACGGCAGAGATCGTGGGGCGAAGCCTGGGGCTGGACCCGATCGTGGTGCCCGACCTGCGGGAGGCGAACTGGGGCCCGCTGGAGGGGCAGCTGCGCGACCACCGTTTCGATGCCTGGCGCACCGACGGACTGACCCCGCCGGGGGCGGAGCGCTATGCCGATTTCATCGCCCGCGCCCTGTCCGGCATCAACACGGCCCTGGCCCTTCCGGCCGGGCCGGCGACGGGGAAGGCAAGGGAGGCTGGGGAGGGCCCGATCCTGATCGTCGCCCATGGCGGGGTCTACTGGTCGGTCCTGGCCCATTCCGGATTGCGGCGGGATAGCGGCCTTCCCAACTGCCGCCCCATCCTGCACGAACCGCCGGCGGAGACTGGGCATCCGTGGCGGGCGTTGGAACTGACGGGTTTGTAACGGAACCGGAATGGTTACTACCGGCCTTCTACCATAGGACCGGCACACCATAGGCGGCCAACCGCCGGTCGGCGGTCATCAGCGCCATCCCCTCCACCGTCGCTTGGGCCACCAGCATCCGGTCGAACGGGTCGCGGTGCAGAAGGGGCAACTGGCCGACCATGCGGGTATGGGGCAGCTCTATCTGGAGCCAGTGCCACCCGAAATCCCTGACAACCGTGTCCAGGTTCTCGGGGGCATCCAGCCGGCCAAGACCCCGCTTGATCTCGATCTCCCAAGGCGAAGCCATGCTGACCCAGCATTGGTTGTCACGATGGGCGATCAAGGCGCGCTGGCGCTCCTCCAGGAAGGGCAAATCGAAGAAGGCCCAGAGAACCACCTGGGTATCGAGCAGGAGCTTCATGCCTCCTCCCGCATCGGCCCCTTCGGCCACTCCTCGAAGGCGTCCAGGATATCGTCGGGAAGGGGGTCGTCGAAGGAATCGAGCACCCAGCCCTTGTCCTTCCAGATGCCGAAAGGCAGGTCCCGCCGCGCGGTCGGGCCTTCCGGCTGCTCAGCCGGGCCCGGGGGGGTCACGCGCATGACCGGGCGGCCCGCGCGCAGGAGGACGAGTTCCTCCCCGTGGCTCACCCGTTCCATCAGGTCGTCCAGATCGACCTGCACCGTATCCAGATCGATGATCCCCGGCATATGCACCCTCCCCGGAAACGGAACCGACCCCGAAAATGGAACCGGCCGGCGCCAGGGATCACCATAGCGCCGGCCGGGCCGGATGGAAACAGGGGGTGGTTGGGGGCGTCTTACAGCTCCCGCGCCACTTCCTCCATCTCGAAGGCTTCGATGATGTCGCCCTGGCGGATGTCGTCGTAGTTCTCGAACGCCATGCCGCATTCGAAGCCCTCGCGCACCTCGCGCACTTCGTCCTTGAAGCGCTTGAGGGTCTTGAGGGTGCCTTCGTGGATGACGACGTTGTCGCGCAGCAGGCGGACCTTGGCGCCGCGCTTGACGATGCCTTCCACCACGCGGCAGCCGGCGACCTTGCCGACCTTGGTGATGTTGAAGACCTCCTGGATCTGGGCATTGCCCAGAAACTTCTCCCGCAGGGTCGGGGCCAGCAGGCCCGTGAGCATCTGCCTCACGTCATCGATGATGTTGTAGATGATCGAATAGTACCGGATCTCCACACCATCGCGCTTCGCCATCTCGCGCGCCTGGGGATTGGCGCGGACATTGAAGCCGACGATCAGGCCGTCGGACGCATTGGCCAGGGTCACATCGCTTTCGGTGATGGCGCCCACGCCCGACATGAGGACGCGGACCTTCACCTCCGTGCTGTTGCCGGCGATCTTCTCCAGCGCACCGGCGATCGCCTCGACCGAGCCCTGCACGTCGCCCTTGATGACGACCGGCAGTTCCTTGGCCATACCGGCCTGGATCTTGGAGAACATCTGCTCCAGCGATCCGCGCGCCTGCTGGGCGGCCTGGGCCTCCCGCTTCTTGCGCTGGCGGTATTCGGTGATCTCGCGGGCCCGGGCCTCGGTCTCCACCACCACCAGCTCATCGCCGGCCAGCGGTACGCCGTTCATGCCCAGCACCTCCACCGGGGCGGCGGGGCCGGCCTCGGCCACGGCCTGGCCGCGGTCGTTGACCAGGGCGCGGACCTTGCCCCATTCGCCGCCGGCGACGACAATGTCGCCCAGGCGTATGGTGCCGCGCTGCACCAGCACGGTGCCCACCGGGCCGCGACCCTTGTCCAGCTTGGCCTCGACGATCACGCCCTCGGCCGGGCGCTTGGCGTTGGCCTTCAGCTCCAGGATCTCGGCCTGCAGAAGCACGGCCTCCTCCAGACGCTCCAGACCCTTGCCGGTCTTGGCCGAAACCTCGACGTCCAGCACTTCACCGCCCAGGTTTTCGACGACCAACTCGTACTGGAGCAGTTCGTTACGGACCCGGTCCGGCTTGGCGGAGGGCAGATCGCACTTGTTGATGGCAACGATGATCGGAACCTTGGCCGCCTTGGCATGGCGGATGGCCTCGATCGTCTGGGGCATCACACCGTCATCGGCCGCGACCACCAGGACGACCACGTCGGTGACATTGGCGCCGCGCGCCCGCATCTCCGTGAAGGCGGCGTGGCCGGGGGTGTCGATGAAGGTGATCTTGTTGCCGCCGGCCAGCTGCACCTGGTAGGCGCCGATATGCTGGGTGATGCCGCCGGCCTCGCGGGCGGCGACGTCGGTCTTGCGCAGGGCATCCAGCAGGCTGGTCTTGCCATGGTCGACGTGGCCCATGACGGTGACCACGGGCGGCCGCGGGGCCAGATCCTCCGCACGGTCCTCCACACCCCGCACGCCGATCTCGACATCCGCTTCCGACACGCGGTTGGGGCGGTGGCCCAGTTCGGTCACGACCAACTCGGCCGTATCGGCATCGATGGTCTGGGTGATGGTGGCCATGACGCCCATCCGCATGAGCGTCTTGATGACGTCGGCACCGCGTTCGGCCATACGGTTGGCCAGTTCCTGCACGGTGATGACATCGGGGATGGTGACGTCGCGGCTGATCTTCTGCTGCTCCTGTCGGCCCAAGAGGCGCAGGCGTTCACGTTCCCGCGCACGCCGCGCGGCAGCCATGGAGCGGCCTCGGACCCCGCTGCCGTCATCGTCGCTCAACGCCTGGGAGACGGTCATCTTCCCGCCACGACGCTTGTCGGCACCCTTCGGGGCCTTGACGGGCGGGGCCGGGGCCTTGGCCCCCTTGGCGCCTGCACCGCCGCCGCGCCGACGGGGCGAATCGTCCTCGTCGTCCACCGGCTGCCGCACGACCACGGCCCCACCCGGGCGGGCGGACGTGTCGGTGGTGGAGGGTGCCGCCGCGGTGGCACCCGACCCGCCGCCAGCCGCACCACCGGCGCCCGCCCGGGCGGTGCCACGGTTGCGCTCGTCGGCCTTGCGGGTCTCCTCCGCCTTGCGGGCGTCCTCGGCATCCTTGCGCTTGCGCTCCGCCTCGGTCGCGGCGGCCTTCTCGGCATCCTGGATCCGGCGCAGCTCTTCCATCTCCCGGCGGCGGACGGTGTCCTCGTCCAGCGGTTCCAGGGCGGCGGCGCGTTCGGCGGCGACGCGGGCTTCGGCCTCGGCGCGGGCGGCGACCTCGGCAGCCTCCCGCTCCTCACGGGCCTGCTGCTCGGCCAGCGCGCGTTCCTCGGCCTCGGTCAGCTTGCGGCGGGCATCCTCCTCCGCGGCGCTGCGCAGGACGGCGAGGCGCTTCTCACGCTCCGCATCCGACAGGCCGCGCAGGGCTGGACCGCCCTTCTGCGGGCCGCGGGCGGGCTGCAACCCTTCCGCGGCACGGCGTGCTGCGGCACCGCCGTCGGCCACACCGGGCACGGCGCCCTTCTCGAAGGTGCGCTTGCGCTTGACCTCCACCGCAACGGTGTTCTGGCGCCCGTGGCTGAAGCTCTGGCGGACCGTTCCGGTACCCGGGGCAGCCGGCGGCTGGGCAGGCGCCTTCTTCCCGAGTTCCAGCTTCGGTCGGCCGGACAGGCTGAGCGTGCTCTTGTTGCGGTCTTGGTCGTTGGTATCCGTCATCCGAAATCCGACAGTCTCATGACACCCGCGACGGGCGCCAATCGTTGAACCCGATCACCCTTGGCCGCCAGCCCGACCGGTCCACGCCGGGCTGGAACCTCCCCCCTGTACCGCCGGTTGCCCAGGCGACCCGGACGGACAGAGCCGTCGGATCGACAAGGGGGTCCTGGCGGACCGGGGGAACACGATCACTCCGCCCATTGGCCACCGGTGGGCCACACATGGCCATACACCGCCCACCGACCGGAGCCGTCTTCCCGGGACCGGGTCCGTCGCGGCGCCGCCGATATCGGCGCACCCCGTCAAACCCCATCCGAACCCTGGAGCGGCCGGCCCAAGATCGTGGCCAACCGCCCGATTTCGCGCCGCAGCCGCCCCGCCAGCGGACCATCCGCCAGAAGGACATGCACGGCTTCATCCCGGCCCAGCGCCCGGCCCAGTTCCCCGCGGTCGAACAGATCGACCGGGAGAAGGGCCCGCACCTCCGCCAGCGGGGCCAACTTGCGGCGGCCGTCGGCAGCACCGTCCGCCGCCTCCAGCCACAGCCCGGGAACACCCCGGTTGCCGACCCTGCCCGCCCTCAGCGCATCGCGGACCTTCTCGAACCCCGCCACCGCCGCCCCGCCCCGGGCCGCCAGACCGATCAGGTCCAGTACCCGGCGACGCATCAGCATCGGCAACCGGCCCGCCAGATCGGGCGGGACGGAGACCTTGCGACGGGCGGCCCGGGAGAAAGCGTTCTTCGCGACCGCCTTTTCAACCAGATCACCCTCCGCCGTCAACCACAGCCCACGTCCGGGCAGGGTTTCCTCCAGGTCGGGGACGATCTCCTCCCCCGGCCCGACGACGAACCGCAGCATGCGGTCCTTCTTGCCCACCGTGCCGCTGACGATGCAGCGGCGCAGGGGGCCGTTCCGTCCGCCGAGCACCTCCGGCTCGTCCGCCACCGCTTCCGGCGGCAGGACCGATGCTCCCGACAGGGCGGGGTCGCGGCCATCATCCCTGGCCTTGTCCCCGGCGTTCTTCCCGTCGGTCTGCACGGTCGCGGTTTCCTCCATCACGGCCCGATCAGGCTTCGGGCTTGTCGCCCGCCGCCCGCTCCTCCGCGCCGAACCAATGGGCGCGGGCCGCCATGATGATCTCGTTGGCTTGGTCGAGGGTCATCTCGTCCTTGCCGATGATGTCAACCAGTTCGTCACCGGCCAGATCGGCCAGGTCGTCCAGGGTCTTCACCCCGTTCTCGCCCAGCTTGACCAGGATCACCGGCGTGAAGGCCTCGATGGCGGCGACCTCCTCGGTCACCCCCAGTTCCTTGCGGCGGGTCTCCGCCAGGGCATTCTGTTCTTCCAGGAAGACCTGGGCGCGGTTCTGAAGCTCCGCCGCCACATCCTCGTCGAAGGCGTCGATCGCGGTCAGCTCCGCCAGATCGACGAAGGCGATCTCCTCGACCGAGGTGAAGCCCTCCGCGACCAGCAGATGGGCGATGACGTCATCCACGTCCAGGGCCTTCATGAACAGCTCGGACCGGCTGGACATCTCCGACTGGCGGCGCTCACGCTCCTCCGCTTCGGTCATGATGTCAATGTCCCAGCCCGTCAGCATGGAGGCGAGGCGGACATTCTGCCCGCGCCGGCCGATGGCGAGCGAGAGCTGGTCGTCGGGCACCACCACCTCGATCCGGTTGGTTTCCTCGTCCAGCACGACCTTGGCGACTTCCGCGGGGGCCAGCGCGTTGACGACGAAGGTGGCCGGGTCGTTGTTCCAGGGGATGATGTCGATCTTCTCCCCCTGGAGTTCGCCCACCACGGCCTGGACGCGGCTGCCGCGCATGCCGACGCAGGCGCCGACCGGGTCGATGGAACTGTCTCTGGACACCACCGCGATCTTGGCGCGGGAACCCGGGTCGCGGGCAACGGCCTTGATCTCGATGATGCCGTCATAGATCTCCGGCACTTCCTGGCGGAACAGGCCGGCCATGAACATGCCATGGGTGCGGGACAGGAAGATCTGCGGCCCGCGCGGCTCCTGCCGGACGTCGTAGATATAGGCGCGGACCCGGTCGCCGGTCTTGAAATGCTCCCGCGGGAGCGTTTCGTCGCGGCGCATGATCGCTTCCGCCCGGCCCAGATCGACCGTGACGTTGCCATATTCCACGCGCTTGACCAGACCGTTGACGATCTCGCCCACCCGGTCCTTGTACTCGTTGAACTGGCGCTCGCGCTCGGCCTCGCGGACCTTCTGCACGATCACCTGCTTGGCGGTCTGGGCGGCGATGCGACCGAAATCGATGGGCGGCAGGGTATCGACGACGAAATCGCCGATCTTGGCGCCCGGATTCTTGCGCTGGGCCTTGGCCAACGGGATCTGGACGGCCTCGTTCTCGACCACCTCGACCACCTCCAGATAGCGCTGGAGCTGGATTTCCCCGGACTTGCGGTCGATCCGTGCCCGGATGTCATGCTCGTGCCCATACTTGGAGCGGCCGGCCTTCTTTATGGCCTCTTCCATCGCGTCAAGGACGGACTCCTTGTCGATGTTCTTTTCCCGGGCAACGGCATCAGCTACGTGCAGCAGTTCCATCGACGCGATTCCTGCTCTTTCCTCTCAAGACCCCGTCCATCCGAACGGGATCGGTCGTTCCTCATCAAGACAGCGGACGCGCCCGGATCAACCGGCCCCGTCCGTATCCTCCGCCTCACGGCTCCCGGTGCGGGACCGGCGGGGCCGATCCTCCACCATCATCTCGCCACCCTCCGTTCCCGGGGCGGCACCACCGCGGGCGGCGGCGGCCCGGGCTAGAAGTTCGTCGGTCAGCACCAGCCGGGCCCGTTGGATCAGGGCGAAGGGCACCCGCACTTCCATCCCGGCATCCGCCTTGCCGTCCTGCGCCGCCACCGGCTCGGTGACCGTTTCCGCCGGGGCCGCCAAGGCGGGAATCGGCTCGGACAGACTGCTGGCAGCGGATTTACGCTTCCGGCCCTTGTCCTTCGCGGCCTTGGCCTTGGCAGGCTTCGCCGCTTCCTTGTCCAGGGCGATGCGGATCACCGCGGTCGCTGCCGAGTCGCCGTCCAGCACCCCCAGGATGCGGCCGACGAAGCGCTTGCGGTTCTCCACCAGTTCCGCCGTCTCCACCCGCGCGACCAGCCCGGCATAGCGGACGAAATCCTTGACCCGGGTCAGGGGCGCGTCGATGCCGGGGGAACTGACCTCCAGCACATAGGCGGTGGGGATCGGATCCTCCACATCCAGCAGGGCAGCGACCGCCCGGCTGATGTCGGCACAATCCTCGACCGTCATGGCCTCGACCGTCATGGCCTCGACCGTCATGGCCCCGGCCGTCATGGCAGCCTGGCCCGCCCGCTCGGCCATTATCTGAAGGATGGGGCGCTGCCCACCCGACAGGTGGACCCGGACCAGCTCATAGCCCATGCCCTCCAGCGAGGGGGCGATGATCGCGGCGATCTGGGTGGTGACGTCCATGCGTGCCTGAACCTGACCTTCCCCGGGGTGCGCTGAAACCGTCGCGGAACCCGGATAAACAAAAGGGTGCGCCAAAGGCGCACCCGTGCGGCGATCCAACCGAGAACCCGTAGGCACCAGCTGGTTCGTTATGGGATTTGCAGCCTTATACTGGTTTTGCCGGTGAAGGGGAAGGGCTTTGTCAGGGGGGCGGCCGCGTTCCACGCGCATCACGGTCCCACCGACGTCACCCCTCTCCCGCGCCCCCTCCCCCACGCGGCACCCGACCCCGCAGCTCTCATTCCTCTGCCAGAAGGGGGGCGGCCAGGATCTTGTCGATGCGGCGGCCGTCCATGTCCACCACCTCCAACCGCCAGCCGCCAACGTCCACATGCTCCCCCACCCGGGGCAAGTGGCCCAGGCGGTGCAGCACCAGACCGGCCAGGGTGTGGTAACCGTCATCGCCGCCGCGCAGGTCGCGCAGGCCCAGCACGGCCTCCGCCTCCTCCACCGCCAGCATGCCGTCGATCAGCAGGCTGCCATCGGGGCGGCGGACCACCTCCTGCTCCAGCGCCTCATCCCGGCCAGGCAACTCGCCAGCGATGGCCTCCAGCACGTCGGTCAGGGTGGCGACCCCCTCCACCGTGCCGTATTCGTCCACCACCACGGCCATGGACTGCCGGTGCTGGCGGAACAGTTCCAGCAGGCGCAGCACCTCCGTCCCGTCATGCACCACCAGGGCATCGCGGGTAGCGGCGCGCAGGTCGAAGGGCTGGTCGGCCAGCAGGGCGTTCAGCATGTCCCGGACGGAGGCGACACCCAACACATCGTCCAGCCCGCCGCGGCAGACCGGCAAGCGGCTGTGCGCCGTTTCCCGCAGGCGGCGGCGCAGGGTGACGTCATCATCGTTCAGGTCCAGCCAGGTGACATCCAGCCGCGGGGTCATCAGGGAGCGGACGGTGCGGTCGGACAGGCGCATCACGCCCTCGATCATCTTCCGCTCCTCCGGCTCAAACACGCCGGTGGCTGTCCCCTCCGCGATCAGGCTTTTCACCTCCTCCTCACTGACGACGCTTTCCGGCTTCTCCGGCACGCGCAGCAGCTTCAGCATCAGCTCGGTGCTGAGGCCCAGCAGCCAGACGAAGGGCGCCGTCACCCGCGCGGTCAGGCGCAGGACCGGGGCCGCCATGACGGCGATCCGTTCCGCGCTGTTCAGCGCGATGCGCTTCGGCACCAGTTCGCCCGCGATCAGGGACAGATAGGTGATTGTCAACACCACCAGGCCGATCCCCACGGCTTCCGCATGGTCACCGGCGATCCCACGCTCGGCAAGCCAGCCGCCCAGGCGTTCGCCCAGGGTGGTGCCGCCCACCGCCCCGTTCACCACACCGATCAGGGTGATGCCGATCTGCACCGCCGACAGGAAACGGCTGGGGTCGTCCTGCAGGGACAGGGCTGTGGCCGCCGCGCGGGAGCCGCTGTCGGCCATGGATTGAAGCCGGATCTTCCGGGCGGAAACAACCGCCAGTTCGGACATCGCGAAAAAGCCGTTCAGCAGGATCAGTAGCAGAACGGCCGCAAGTTCAAGGTAGACCATCGGGTCCCGGGAGATGACGCGGACCGTCACGCGGCCCGCAGGAACACTATAGGGTACGAAACCCCAGGGCGGAAGGGGCGGCGCACCGGCAATCGCCCCCAGGCCGCCGCATCCCGGCGCACAGACGGGGCCGGCCGCGCCGCCGGCTGTTCGACGGGAAGGACGGGCGGTGGAGCGCAAGCACCCGCCCGTTCCCCCTTCTGCATATATCGGGGGGAGACTTGTGCCGCCCCGGCATCCTTGTATCCTCCGCAGCGGTACTGCAACCGGAGGGATTCGGATGGACCGGGAACTACCCTGCACCTGCCACTGGCAGGGCCGGTCGGCCAGGGGCACGGCCCGGCTGGACGGGACCGGTCTGCGCTTCGCGGGCGATTTCACCCTGGTGCTGGAGCGGGGGGAGATCCGGGCCGCCGTGGCGGGCAACGGGCGCCTGTCCCTGACCACCACCCGCGGCACCGCCGCCCTGGACCTGGGCGAACAGGCCGCCGCCTGGGCGGCTGTGATCCGCGCCC
>JBJOKR010000028.1:0-30422 GCA_046045995.1 Pseudomonadota bacterium
CTGGAGGGTGACTGCCCCGTCCACCACCTGGCCGATATCCCGCTTGGGCATCAGGCCCAGCTGGATGTCCACATTGGCCAGGCCCAGGTCGCCGTCGAACAGCAGCGCCTTTCGGCCCAGCCCGGCGAGTGCGTGGGTCAGGGTGATGGAGAAGAAGGTCTTGCCGACCCCGCCCTTGCCGCTGGCGACGGCGATGACATTCTGGCGGCGGAGCGGCAGTACATTCGAGGTGGTGGCAACGGTAGTCATGCGTGGGTCCCCGTCTGCTTGGCGCGCCGCTGCGCGGCATCGGCTTCGGGCATCAGCAGTCTGGCAAGGATACTGGGCGTCAGCGGGGCAAGCCCGTCGACGACCTTGGACGTGGCGGAAGCATCCGCGAAGGACAATTCAGCCTCGAAGGCGGCCGTCAGCAGACTGCCGTAGCGCCGGGCCATGTCCATCCGTGTCGGCAACAGGCGGCGCACCCCGATCTGGCGGAAGGCCTTCGCCACCTCCGCCGCTTCCCCGGCATCAATCCCGGCGGGCAGGACCAGCACCGGCTCGATATCGGCGGCACCCAGGAAATCCCTCAGCTCCTTCATCTCGGCGCTGTCGTAGGGGTTGCGGCCGGTGCTGTCCACCAGCACCTGCTCCGCCCCCTTCTGCACTTCCAGCGCGTCGGCCAGAGCCACCGGATCCTCCGCCGTGATCAGGCGCAGTTTCAGCAGGCGGGTATAGGCCGACAGCTGTTCGATGGCGCCCGCCCGCACCGTGTCGGTGGAGATCACGCCCACCGCCCGCCCGCCGCGGAAGGCGCGGGTGCACAGCTTGGCGATGGACAGGGTCTTGCCCGACCCCGGCGGTCCCACCAGCATCAGGGCGCGGGGATAGCGCCCGTCCGGCAGGGGCTGGAAGGTGAAGACCTGGTCCAGGCCGCCGGCCAGGGCGGTGATGGGGTCGCGGGTGTCCACCTCCCCCGCCGCATCCAGGATCTGCTGGTTCAGCGCGGCCGGCACCCCGTGGCGGATCAGCACATCGGTCAACTGGTCGATCAGGTCCGGCCCCTGCGGCTCCACCGGCTTGCCGCCGGCGAAGCGAAGGCCTTGTGGTGCGGGCGCGGGCTGGCCGAAATGGGCGTCGTCCTCATCCATGGCGGCGGTGACGCGGACACCGCCCCCTTCCTCCTCCCGGGTGGCGACGATGATGGCATCGTCGCCCAGGACGTCGCGGACCTGACGCATCGCATCCGCCATGGTGGCGGCGTGGAAGGACTTCAGCCGCATGGCCGCCTCCCCGCTGCGATGCGCCTTTCACCTCGCCTCATCTCTCCTCCTGGACCCGGCATCAGATCTGCCCCACGGTCTTGATCTTGGCCTTCGCATGGATCTCGTTCTGCGACATCACCACCGTGCTGGGTCGGAACCGCTCGACGATCGAGCGGACGAAGGGGCGGGTACCCGGGCTGGTCAGCAGCACCGGGCTCTCCCCCTGCATGGCCATGCGCTCATAGGCCTGCCGGACCAGGGTGATGAATTGTTGCAGGCGCGATGGTGCCATGGAAAGCTGCCGCTCGTCGCCCTCCCCGATGATGGCTTCGGCGAAAGCCTGCTCCCATTCGGGGCTCAGGGTCAGCAGCGGGATGTATCCCAGCTCGTTGGTGTTCGCATCGCTGATCTGCCGCGACAGGCGCATGCGCACATGCTCGGTGATCTGGGTCATGGAGCGGGTGAAGGCAGATGCCTCCGCGACACCTTCCAGGATGGCGGCCAGATCGCGGATGGACACACGCTCCGCCAGCAGGTTCTGGAGCACGCGCTGCAGCCCACCCACGGAGATCTGGGTGGGGATGACGTCGGCCGCCAGCTTCTGATGCTCCTTCGGCATCTCGTCCAGCAGCTTCTGCGTCTCGGTATAGGACAGAAGCTCCGCCATGTTGTCCTTCACCACCTCTGTCAGGTGGGTGGTCAGCACGGTCGGTGGATCGACGACAGTCAGGCCCTTGAACAGCGCCTCCTCGCGATAGGCGTGTTCGATCCATTTGGCGGGCAGGCCGAAGGTCGGCTCCTTCGTCGTCTCCCCCGGCAGGTTGATCGGCTCCCCCCGGGGATCCATGCACAGCAGCATGTTCGGGCGGATGTCGCCCCGCCCGGCCTGGATCTCCTTCACCCGGATGACATAGGTGTTGGGCGGGAGCTGGAGATTGTCCTGGATGCGGACGGAGGGAAGGATGATGCCGATCTCCGCCGCCAACTGGCGCCGCAGCCCCTTGATCTGGTCGGTAAGGCGGTGACCGGCCTCCGTGTTGATCAGGGACAGGAGGCCATAGCCCAGTTCCAGACGGACCAGATCGATGGCCAGCGCCGTACTGATCGGTTCGTCCACCACCGGCGGCGGGGCGGTCATCGCCACATCGGCCTGGGCGGCGGCGGCTTCCGCTTCCGCCTTGATCTTGGGGATGTACCAGGCGGCGAAGCCCGATGCAGCCGCCAGCAGCAGGAAGGGCAGCATCGGCAGGCCCGGCAGCAGGGCCAGGATCACCAGCAGCACCGCTGTGATCTGCAACGCCATCGGGTAGTTGCTCAGCTGACCGAACACCGCCTTCTCGGTCGAGCCGCTGACACCGGATTTGGACACCAGGATACCGGCGGCCACCGACACGATCAGCGCAGGGATCTGGGAAACCAGGCCGTCACCGATGGTCAGCTGGGTATAGGTGCGGCCGGCCTCGCTGAAATCCATCCCCTGCTGGGCGATGCCGATGATCATCCCGACGATGACATTGATGAAGGTGATGACGATGCCGGCCACCGCATCGCCGCGCACGAATTTGGAGGCACCGTCCATGGCGCCGAAGAACTGGCTCTCGTCCTCCAGCTCCTTGCGGCGGGACTTCGCCTGGTTCTCATCAATCAGGCCCGCGGACAGGTCGGCGTCGATCGCCATCTGCTTGCCGGGCATGGCGTCCAGGGTGAAGCGTGCCGCGACTTCGGCGATGCGGCCGGAACCCTTGGTGATGACGATGAAGTTCACCAGCACCAGGATGAAGAACACCGTCACGCCGATGATGAAATTGCCGCCCATGATGAAGCCGCCGAAGGCTTCGATCACCCCGCCGGCCGCATCCGTTCCCTCATGCCCATGCGCCAGGATCAGGCGGGTGGACGCGAGGTTGAGGGCGAGGCGCAGCAGGGTGGAGATCAGAAGGACCGTGGGGAACGAACTGAACTCCAACGGTTTCTTGATGCTGAGCACCGTCATCAGGATCAGGATGGAGATGGTCAGGCTGATGGTCAGGCCCACATCCAGCAGCCAGGTCGGCATCGGCAGGATCAGGATGACCAGGATCATGACGACGCCGATGGCCAGGAACATCTCCCCCTGGCGCACGGCATCCCAGACCTGGCGCAAAACGCCGACGATCTGGTTCGCTCCCCCTCTGGTCTCGTCCGTCATCGTTCACTGCTCCGCCCGGCAAGGGCTGTTCCCGGTTCCATGTGATCGTATCGGCCCCGTCACAGGGCCGCCCGCTCCTCCGTCCCCGGCGGCGGCACCGGCACGCCCTCCTCGGAATACTCCTTGAGTTTGTTGCGCAATGTCCGGATGGAGATGCCGAGGATGTTGGCGGCATGGGTCCGGTTGCCCAGGGTGTGCTTCAGGGTGTCGATGATCAGGTCCCGCTCCACCTCCGCCACCGTGCGTCCGACCAGGGCCTGGGTCGGGGTGGCGCCCGCCGGATGGACGACGGCATCCGAGTTGCCGCTATAGGCGGGCGGCGCACCGGAGCCGAAGGCGGCATTGGAGGAGCCGTAAGCGGCAGCGGCCAGCCGGGCGGGCCCGGCGGCCGGGGCGGGGGCCACCGGGGCGGCGGCGGCGGCCGGCGCAGGCGCGGTCGGGGCCGGCATGCCGGTGGCGGCGGCGACCATGGCCATGGGCTCCGCCCCGGTCAGCAGGATCGCCTCCGGCCCGATCCGGTCGCCGCGGGCCAGCAGGACGGCGCGGTGCATGGTGTTCTCCAGCTCCCGGACATTGCCGCGCCAGTGGTGGGCGACCAGGATGGCCATGGCATCATCATTGATGCTCCGCTCCGGCAGGCCGTTGACCTCCGCATATTTCTTCGCGAAGTGCTGGGCCAGGACCGGGATGTCCTGGGGCCGTTCGCGCAGGGCGGGCAGGGCGAGCGTGACGACATTCAGGCGGAAATACAGGTCCTCCCGGAACCGTCCGCCCCGCACCTCCGACATCATGTCGCGGTTGGACGTGGCAAGGACGCGGATATCCACCTTCACCGGTGCCGTCCCGCCGACGCGGTCGATCACCCGTTCCTGCAGGGCGCGCAGCAGCTTGGCCTGGAGGCGGAAATCCATCTCCGAGATTTCGTCCAGCAGCAGGGTGCCGCCATTCGCCTCCTCGAACTTGCCGATGCGGCGGGCGACGGCGCCGGTGAAGGCACCTTTCTCATGCCCGAACAGCTCCGATTCCAGCAGGTTGTCCGGGATCGCCGCACAGTTGACGCTGACGAAGGGCTTGTCCGCCCGCCGGCTCTTGCGGTGGATGAAGCGGCTGAACACCTCCTTACCCGTACCGCTTTCGCCGGTGATCAAGACGGACGCATCGGAGGGGGCGATCTGTTCGGCCAGGCGCATGGTCGCCTGCGTCATCGGATCGCGGCTGATCAGGGCGTTGTTCTCCTCCGCCACCGCCTCCAGCACGGCGGCGATCAGGGCCGCATCGGGGGGCAGGGGGATGTACTCCTTGGCACCGGCGCGGATGGCTTTCACCGCCGCCTGGGCGTCGCTGCCGATGCCGCAGGCGACGACGGTGACGGCGAAACGCTCGGCCTTCAGGGCATCGATCAGGCGGCCGACATCCATCTTGACGTCGATCATCACCAGATCGGCCCCCTGGCCGCTGCGCAGCGCGTTCATCGCCCCGTCGATGCTGTCGATATGGGCCACCTTGGCGCCCTTCTGCAGGGCGATCCTGCCGGCGGCCGTGATGTACCCTTCCAGGGTCCCGACGATCAGAAGACGCATCGTTCAATCCTCTCCGTTCCGGACGGAGTCCGCGTTGCCGGTGGCATGCTTCGGTCAGTCATAGGCGTTCAGCCGCCGGTCGGGCGGCAGCAGGGTGTTGATCAGGATCTCCAGCCGGCGCGGGTTCTCCTGCCGGGCGACGGATCCCGCAGCCAGAAGCCAGATACCATCGGCCAGGGCCTGGGCGTCGGCGTTGCGGTCGACCTTCCCCGCCAGCGGGGAGAGCACCATGCTGCCCAGAACCGCCCCATAGAAGGTGGTCAGCAGGGCGACCGCCATGGCCGGGCCGATGCTGGACGGGTCGGACAGGTTGCCCAGCATCTGCACCAGCCCGACCAGGGTGCCGATCAGCCCCATGGCGGGTGCCACCTCCGCCGCGCGGCGCAGCACGGCCGATCCGGCCCGGGCCCGGGCCACCCCCGCCTCGATCTCGGTGCGCAGGATACGCTCCACATCATCGGCGGGCAGCCCGTCCACGATCAGTTCAAGCGATCGCTGGGCCATGGGATGGGCACGCAAGGACGGCAGCATGGGTTGCAGGGCCAGGGGGCCGAAGCGGCGGGCGTAATCGGCGAGGTCCAGCACATAGCGCGCGTTGCTGCCGGCATCCTGGACGGGGCGGACCAGGGCGCGCAGGGCTTGGCGGGTCGCGGTCCCCAGATCCGCCAGGGAGAAGCTGACCAGCGTGACCGCCGCCGTTCCGCCCAGGACGATCAGCAGGGAGGGGATGTTGAAGAACGCCCCCGGCGCCCCGCCCAGGACCAGGGCGGCGGCGATGATCAGCAGCGCCGCCGCCAGCCCCAGGATGCTGGCCAGATCCAGCCGGCGGCGCTGCTGCGGGGGCATGGGCGGGGCGGGGAAGCGGGCGGCTGCCCCCTCGGCCCCGCCCGGGGCGGCGGATGGCGTTCCGCCCGTCGGCGCGGTGCGCGCGGATGCCCGGCTGCGCGCCTGGGTCACCACATCTCCGACCGGTCTGTCCGACATGCGTCACGCCCTCCTGTTCACGGCAGTGCCGATCATGACCGGTCCGTCTTGATGATTTCGGTCATGGTCACGCCCAGCCGGTCCTCCACCACCACCACTTCGCCGCGGGCGACCAGGCGGTTGTTCACATAGATGTCGATCGCCTCACCCACCTTGCGGTCCAGCTCCACGACCGATCCGCGGCCGATCTTCATCAGCGAACTGACCTGCATGGTCGTCTTGCCCAGTACGGCGGAGATCTGGACCGGGATGTCGTAGACACTTTCCAGGTCCTTCACGACGGGCGTGAGGTCCTCCAGCTCCTGACCGCCGGATTTCTGTTCGAACTCGCTCAGGCCCATACTGTCCTTGGCCATCGATCCGGCTCCATCGTCACAACACCGGCGGGCGGTTGGTCACCGCCGCCCTCGGCCTCACATCAGCGACGGGCGGCTGACCGCCGCCGCCGCCGGCGGGCCGCCCGGCAGATCCGCCAGCAGGTCCCCCGCAATCCGCTCCACATCCCGCCAGATGGCGTGGACATCCCGTTCCGCCCCGCCGTCGCCCCAGTCGGCCCGCACGTCCAGCGGTCCCAGCCGGGGGTCGGACAGCAGGGTCACGTCTCCGCCGAAGCCCTGGCGCCGGGCCATCTCCAGGATGCGGGGGGCCAGCAGGTCATAGCGGCTTTCATGCACGCGGATGACCAGTTTCTGCTCCTCCACCAGTTCGGACAGGAAATGGGTGATGGTCGCCTGCACCTCCGCCGCGC
The DNA here is from genome assembly GCA_046045995.1 of Pseudomonadota bacterium. Classification (GTDB taxonomy): domain Bacteria; phylum Pseudomonadota; class Alphaproteobacteria; order Azospirillales; family Azospirillaceae; genus Indioceanicola. The sequence goes on from JBJOKR010000028.1 coordinate 6,745, forward strand.
CGTGGGCCGCGGCGTAGGTGGGGAACAGCTTGCGCACAACGGCCAGGGCCAGCCGCACCGCGTGCTGGCTGCGGGCGCGGTAGGCCGCCTGTTCCCCCGCCAGCAGCGCCCCCAGGGCCTGGCCGACACTGTCCAACGCTGTGGCCAGGGCGCGCTGGTCGGTGGTTTCCGCCGCCTGTTTGCCGGCCGCCTGGCCCTCGGCATAGGCCTGGGCCCGTGTCGCCGCCTCCACCGCGGCCAGCTGCTCGCGCAGTTCGGTCAGGGTGAAGGTCGGCTCCGGCGGGGGCGGCGGGGGCAGGCTCTCCTCCGGCTCCGGCTCGATCTCCATGGGCCGCAGGGGCGATCGGCCGCTGTCGAAGGAATGGTCGAACAGGAATTTCTGGATGGTCATCGCGGATCAGCTCAGCTTTCCTGGTACAGCCAGTTGCGGATGATGGAGACGGCTTCCTCCGGATGCTTCTCCACGATCTCGCCCACCTTGCGCAGGGAGGAGGCGCGGACGCGGCCGTCGACACGGTTGATGTCGATCATCTGCTCCAGTTCCTCGTTGGCTTGGGCGGCCTCCAGCGCAAGTTCGCGGGCGAGCGCGCCGCCGCCGGGGCCGGCCAGCTGGGGAACGCCGCCACCGTCGGACAGCAGGTCCGGCTCCTCTTCCAAGGTCGGCGTGCGGTCCAGCGCGCGCTGGACCAGGGGCCGGATGACCAGCAGGATGACCAGGATTGCGACGATGGCCAGGATGATGGTCTCCGCGATCTTGCGCAGCTCCTCCATGGGCAGGCCGAACAGGGTGCCGGCATCGTCGGCGAAGGCATCCTCGGGGATGGCGAACTGCAGGTTCGACACCTCGATCACGTCACCCCGGGCGGGGTCGTAGGGGATGGCGGCGGCGACAAGGCGGCGCAACTGCTCCAGATCCGCTTCGCTGCGGGGCTGGTAGGTCTCCGTCCCGTCTTCGGCGCGGACGTAATTGCCATCCACCAGCACCGCCACGGACAGGCGGCGCACCTGGCCCTGCTCCCGCTCATGGGTGCGGACGGTGCGGCTGATCTCGAAATTCGTCTGCTCCTCGTTCCGGTTGCTGCTTTCGGAGGAGCTGCCGACCGACCCGGTGGCATCGGCGGCGTCGGCGGCGGGAAGGTTGTTGGCCACCGTCACCGGATCGATGCCGTCGCGGTCCTGTGCCTCGGACTCCTCCGTGATGGTGCGGACGGAGCGGGCCACCTGGCTGTCCGGATCGAAGATCTCGCTGTTCGTGACGATGCGGTCGAAATCCAGCTCCGCCGCCACCTCAGCCCGGACTTTGCCCAGGCCGACAGTGCGGGACAGCAGATCCTCCACCCGCTGTTGCAGGCGCCGTTCGAAGGCCAGTGCCCGCTCCTCGGCGGAGGCGGCCATCGCCTCCTCGCTGTCCGATCCCATGCCGCGGGCCAGCAGGTTGCCCCGGTCGTCGACGATGGAGACGGTACCCGGTTCCATCCGCGGCACGGCGGCGGCGACCAGGGTCTGGATCGACAGGACCTGCTCCCGCGACAACTGGGCGCCGGGCCGCAGACGCAGGAAGACGCTGGCCGTGGCGGTCTGGCTCTCCCGGGAGAACAGCTCGCGCTTGGGCATGACGATGTGGATGCGGGCGTCCAGCACCGGCTGGAGCGCCTTCACCGTCCGCACCAGTTCGCCTTCCAGGGAACGGAGCTTCTGCACATCCTGCATGAAGCTGGTGGTGCCCAGACCCTCCGGCTCGTTGAAGATCTCATAGCCGACCGTGCCGCCGTTGGGCAGACCCTGTGCCGCCATCTGCATACGGATCCGGCCCACCTGGTCGGCCGGAACCTCGATCCGGGTGCCGTCCGGACTGGCCTTGAACGGGATGTTCTGCTGTTCCAGCTGCTGGGTGATGGCACCGCCGTCGGCCGGGTCCAGATCGGCATAGAGCAGGGCCATGCCCTGGCTGGAGAAGGTCGTCGCCATGTAGAGCAGCGTGCCGACGATCACGACCGCCGCCACGCCAAAGGCGGCGAGGCGGGCGGTGCCCAGATTGCGCAGGGTCTGCAGGAACGAGTCCACGGGTCGATGCTCCCACTCAAGGCAAATGCCGGACCGACCGCCGAGTCTACACAGGGTTAGTCACTATTTCGAGGGACCATGCGCGCCTGCGATGAATAAGCGGTGAACCCAATGGGCAAAATTTGCCTATTTCGACCGATCTGTTGCGCCATCGCAACGGTTCCGCTGTTCCGCCACCGCCGCCATCGGGTGGAGCGCCGGTCGCGGGGAGGCTTTCACCCCCCCGTCTGGCCGGCGCCGGAGTGCCCGATGGATCTTAGACGGCTCCGCCCGGAGGAGGTAGGTCGGATTACCCGGCACAAGGCCGACCGAATGCCCTGCGGGCGGGCGACACATTCTCGACCAGCGTCAGAGGCGGGGCGATGGCAGGCGTGTAAGGTCAAGGCGAGCGGGGCCCGCCGGCGGTCCGGTGTTGAGACGCCATGGATTAATCATCCGTTAACCCGTTGCAATCGGGCCGCTTTCGCACCTGGCAACTTCTTGAGGCCGGGTCAGGCTCACACTGTTTCGCCGAAGGCCGTGCCTGCCAACGTTTCCGGCACAATTGACAGAGCAAAACGTGTCGGATATGCCACTTCCCCGGACGTGACGACGGGACTTTCTGTGCGCCCTGTGGCCTCCGGCCATGGGCGAAAAAGGGACTGACCATCGTTCGCGTCACGGTGTATGGTACAGGTCCGGTCACGGCCTGAAGCCTACCGAACCGAACTAAGCGCCCGCAATAACAACAATAAGGCGGAGCGGCAGGGCGCCGAAAAATTGAGCAGGGATTGGATATGGGACCTAAAAACTTGCAGATGTCGAAATTCCGTTCCGGCAAAGACGTTTGATCGGATTTCTGCACAGATAATGTGCGGTTCGGTGCCACGTCAGGCATCCCCAAGGGCAGTTGGAGACTTCATGACCCAGTCGAACCTCAAGCGGCGAGCGGCCATCGTGGCCGTCACCGCTCTCATGCTTTCCGGGGCCGGCGTCGCGCAGGCTCAGCAGATTGACCAGCTCCTCACGCTTGAGAAGCAGGTCGCCCAGGCCGGCGCCGAAAGCCAGGCCACGATCGACAAGATCGCCGACGAGACGGACCGCATGGTCGCGGAATACCGTCAGATCATGACGCAGATCGACAATATCAAGGTCTATAACGACCAGCTTCAGCAGCTGGTCGCCGCCCAGGAGAAGGAGAAGGCCTCCCTCCAGGCGCAGATCGAGAATGTGTCGGGCGTCGAGCGTGAGATCGTTCCGCTGATGCAGCGGATGGTCGATACGCTGGAGCAGTTCGTGAAGCTGGACCTGCCCTTCCTGACTCAGGAGCGGGCGGAGCGCATCTCGACGCTGCGTGACCTGATGGCCCGCGCTGACGTCTCCACGGCGGAGAAGTATCGCCGCCTGATGGAGGCCTACCAGATCGAGAACGAGTACGGCTGGACGCTGGAAGGCTACAGCGGTCCGCTGGAGATGAACGGCAGCTCCCGCCAGGTGGATTACCTGCGCGTCGGCCGTGTCGTTCTCGCCTACCAGACGCTGGACGGCAGCGAGCAGGGCGTGTGGGACCAGCAGAACAAGCGCTGGGTGGTCCTGCCGGAGACCTATCGCAACCAGATCCGGCAGGCGCTCGCGGTCACCCGCCGCCAGGCCGCGCCTGAACTCCTCATTCTTCCCGTTCCGGCGCCGGAGTCCGCTCGATGATCCGCTTTACCGACAAGATTCGCGGCCTGCTGCTCGCCGGCGCGGTCGCCACGATCGCCCTCGGCGGCGCCGTCACCGGCACCGCCAATGCCCAGTCGCAGGCGGGTGCGCAGTCCCTGGACCAGCTCCTGGAGCAGGTCCGCCGCGGCAGCCAGGAGGCCGCCGAGCGCAACCGCCAGCGTGAGGCGGAGTTCCGGGCGAACCGGGCCGAGCAGCAGAATCTGCTGAACCGCGCCAAGGGTCAGCTGGACCAGGAACTGGCCCGGTCCCAGCAGCTTGAGGCCCAGTTCGCCGACGGTGAGCTGCGCCTGGGTGAGCTGACCGGCCAGCTGCAGGAGCGCATGGGCACCCTGGGCGAGCTGTTCGGCGTCGTCCGTCAGGTTGCCGGCGATACCCGCGGCGTGATCCAGGAGAGCCTGATCTCCGGTCAGCTCCCCGGCCGTGCCGAGCCGCTGGAGGCCCTGGCCCAGTCGAAGGAACTGCCGAGCATCGAGCAGCTCCAGCAGCTCTGGTACCTGCTCCAGCAGGAAATGACCGAGACCGGCAAGGTCGTGAAGTTCCAGGGGAACTACACCACTGTTGACGGCCAGCAGGTCCAGGCCGACATCGTCCGCGTCGGTCCCTTCGTCGCCTTCACCGACGGCAAGTACCTGCGCTACGAGTCCGGCCAGGGCCTCTTCATTGAGCTGGCCCGCCAGCCGGAAGGCCGTCCGGCCGCGCTGACCGCCTCCTTCATGGATGTCGCCCCGGGTACCACCGGTGACGTCGGCGTCGACCCGACCCGAGGCCAGCTGCTGTCGCTCCTGATCCAGGAGCCGACCTTCATGGAGCGCGTCGACCAGGGTGGTCTCGTCGGCTACATCACGCTGGCCCTCGGTGCCATCGGCGGTCTGCTGGCGCTGGAGCGCATCATCACGCTCAGCATCACCTCCGCCAAGGTCCGCGGCCAGATGAAGACCCGTGAGATCCGCAAGAGCAACCCGCTGGGTCGTGTTCTGGCGGTCTACGAGGAGAACCGCAGTGCCGATGTGGAGACCCTGGAGCTGAAGCTGGACGAGGCGATCCTGAAGGAGATCCCGCGTCTGGAGCGTGGCATCAGCACCATCAAGGTCATCTCCGCCCTCGCGCCGCTGCTGGGTCTGCTGGGTACGGTGACCGGTATGATCCTGACCTTCCAGGCGATCACGCTGTTCGGTACCGGCGATCCGAAGCTGATGGCCGGCGGTATCTCCCAGGCGCTGGTCACCACGGTGCAGGGTCTGGTCGTCGCCATCCCGATGGTCCTGCTCTACAGCGTGTGCGCCGGTCGCGCCAAGGCCGTGATCGAAGTCCTCGAAGAGCAGAGCGCCGGGCTGATCGCCATGCGAGCTGACGAGGAGCATGCCCGTGACCGAGCTGCTTGAGGCTTATCGCGCCATCCAGAACTTCCTCGCCCAGGGCGGCTGGGTCCTCAATTGGATCCTTCTGCTGACCTTCGGGTTGTGGACGCTGATCGCCGAGCGGGCCTATTACTACGCCTTCAATCACCGCAAGGTGTTCAATGAGGCGGTTGCCAAGTGGGAGGCGCGCCAGGACAAGAAGTCCTGGCATGCCCACCAGTACCGCACCATGCTGATCTCGCAGGCGAAGCAGCACATCGAGGCGAATGTCCCGATGATCAAGACGATGGTGGCCATGGCCCCGCTCTTCGGTCTTCTCGGCACCGTCACCGGCATGGTGGCCGTGTTCGAGGTGATGAAGGTGCTGGGCACGGGCAATGCCCGCGCCATGGCCTCCGGCGTCAGCCAAGCGACCATTCCGACGATGGCGGGCATGGTCGTGGCGATCTCCGGCCTCTATTTCAGCTTTGCGCTCAAGCGCCGGGCCGAGCGTGAGGTCGAGCGTCTGTCCGACACCCTGGTTATGGAGTAAGTACCATGCGAGCAAAGCGTCACGGGTCGGGCGAAGAGACCGAGATCGACCTCACCCCGATGCTCGACGTCGTCTTCATCATGCTGATCTTCTTCATCGTGACGGCGTCGTTCATCAAGGAGTCGGGCATTGACGTGTCGCGTCCGGACGCGGTGACCGCCGTCGTCCAGGAACGCGCCAACATCGTCGTCGCCATCACCGAGACCGGGCAGATCTGGATCAACCGTCGTGAGGTTGACCGCCGGGCCGTCCGTGCCAACATCGAACGTCTCCATGCGGAGAACCCGCAGGGCGCGGTGGTCATCACCGCGGACCAGAAGGCCGATGTGGGTATCATGGTCGAGGTGATGGACCAGGCGCGCCAGGCCGGCGTGTTCAACGTTTCGATCGCCGCGGATCCGCAGTGATCCAAGGCAGGAGGTAAAGCCATGATCGGACGCTATCTCAGCGCCTTGGCTTTCGCCGCCGCGATCACCTTCGGTCTGTTCTGGCTGATGCATTACCTGATCATCAGCCAGAGCATGACCCTGGATGAGAGCGAGCGTGTCAGGCTGATCGACTTCGTTCGGTTGCAGCGCGACACGCAGACGGAAGCGAAGGAGCGCAAGCCGCCTGACCGGCCGCCGCCGCCGGAAACCCCGCCGGAACCGCCGCCGCTCACGGCCAGCCCCACGGCTGCGCCCACGGGCAACACTATCGGCATCGATGCCGGCTCCCTCAACGCCGGCATGGATCTGGCCGGTCCGGGCGCGCTTGGCCCGCCGGCGGACGCGGAAGCCATTCCGCTGTTCCGCATGCAGCCCGAGTATCCGGAACGCGCCGCCGCGCGGGGCGTGGAAGGCTACGTGGTCATGGAATTTACGATCACGGAAACCGGGTCTGTGACCAACATCAAGGTCATCGAGGCGAACCCGCCGGGCATGTTCGACCGCGCCGCCATCCGGGCGATGGAGCGCTGGAAGTACAAGCCAAAGGTCGTCGACGGCAAGCCGGTGTCGCGCAATGGCGTGCGCAACCAGCTTACTTTCAAGCTGAATCAGTGACGGGACGGAGGTAGGGACCATGACGAACCACACCACCGCCCGGCACATCAGCCTCCGCCGGCCTGTTCGCCTTCTGGCAGCACTCGCCGTGGCGCTGCCGGTGGCAGGCCTGTCCTCCCTCGCCGTCGCCCAGCAGCAGGGCGGCGGTCAGCAGGGGGGCCAACAGGGCGGGCAGCAGGGTGGTCAGCAGCAGCAGACCGTCCAGGCCCAGGTGCTGACGGAGCGCGCGTTCAAGCAACTCAGCGAGGCCTACAAGTTCCTGGAGGCCGAGCAATACGCCCAGGCGGCACCGATCCTTGATCGGCTGCTCCAGGACGACAAGCTGACCCCGTTCGAGCGGGCGACCGTGCTCCAGACCCGGGCGCAGACCTATGTCGGTCTGGAGAACTTCCCCAAGGCGGCGGAATTGTTCGAGCAGGCGCTGAAGCTGAACATCCTGCCCCCGGATCAGCAGCTGTCGCTGACCTACAACTTGGCGCAGATCTACGCCGGGACGGAGCAGTACAAGAAGGCCATCGCCAAGTTCGAGGAGTGGTTCGCCAAGGCGAACAATCCCCAGCCGCAGGCCTATCTCGCCTTCGCGAACGCCCTCTTCAATGAAGGGCGCGTCCGCGACGCCATCCCCAAGGTAGAAACAGCGATCAAGATCGCCGATCAGCCGAAGCGGGAATGGTACGACTTCCTCGTTGGTCTCTATTATGAGAACAAGGAGATGCCGAAGGTCGCCACGGTTCTTGAACTGTTGGCGGGCAAGTATCCCCAGGAGGCGCGTTACTTCCGGCAGTTGGCGGGTGTTTACGGCGAGCTGAACCGCGAGCGCGATATGCTGGCGGTGACGGAAGTCGCCTACAAGGCCGGTCACCTCCAGAAGAGCGAGGAGATTGTCCAACTCGCCCAGCTCTGGATGTTCTTCGACAACCCGGACCGGGCGGCGCGCCTGTTGGAGCGCCACCTTAAGGACGGGAAGGTCGCGAACAAGAAGGAAAACTGGGAACTTCTGGCCAACGCCTATATCGGGTCCCGCGACATCAACAAGTCGATCGATCCGCTGACGAAGGCGGCGGAACTGTCGTCCGATGGTGAGGGCTTCCTCCGTCTGGCCCAGGCCTATCTGGAGCGGGAGAACTGGCAGCAGGCCTATTCCGCCCTGGAGAATGCCATCCAGAAGGGTGGGCTGAAGAACCGCGGCCAAGCCTATCTGCTGGAAGGCGTGGCGCTGTTCAACCTGGATCGTCTGGCGGATGCCCGGCGAGCGTTCCAGGAGGCGTCCAAGTCCCAGGAGCAGCAACGGGTTGCCCGCCAGTGGGTCGGCCACATCGACAAGATGATGCAGGAAGAAGCGGCGCGCCAGGAAGCGGCCGCCCAGTGATACCCGGTTCCAACCGGTCAATCGGCAACGCCGGGCCTCGTGCCCGGCGTTTTCCGTTCTGGCACACCTTCCGTTCAGGATGTCGTTTGGCGCGACTTCCAGGACCGGTGCATTCCGGAGAATAGGCCTCGTGACAAGGCGGGGTATCGGCACGGACCCGTCCGGGCGGGCTTGTTCCCAGCACGGGGACGGTCTAGCCTCAAACCCGCGCCTGTCTGGCGGGGTTCCCCGTCGCTGTTCCGGAGTTGGTCCATCATGTGCCGTTGGCTCGCCTATGCTGGCGAACCCCTTGCCATGGACACCCTGCTGTTCAAGCCTTGCAATTCCCTGATCCGGCAATCCCTGTCCGCCCAGCGCAGTGTGGCACCCACCAATGGGGACGGATTCGGCCTGGGCTGGTATGGGCATCTGGAAGCGCCTGGCCTATACCGCGACACGATGCCGGCCTGGAACGATACCAATCTGCGTTCCCTGGCGGAGCAGATCCGCTCCCCCCTGTTCTTTGCCCATGTTCGTGCCTCCACCGGCACGGCGACCTCCCGCTTGAACTGCCATCCCTTCCGCTATGGCCGCTGGATGTTCATGCATAACGGCCAGATCGGCGGCTGGACAGCGGTACGCCAGGACGTGGAGCGGGCGATACGCCGCGACCTTTACCGTCTTCGGGAAGGGTCGACCGACAGTGAGGCTTTCTTTCTACTGGCGATCGGCAACGGTCTGGAGGACGACCCCGCGGGTGCCTTCGCCCGCACCATCGACCAAGTCATGGCCCTGATGGCGGCGGAGGGGGTGGAAGAACCCTTCCGCATGACAGCGGCCCTGACCGACGGGCAGCGGATCCATGCGGTACGCTGGTCCAGCGATGGTAAATCCCCCAGCCTCTTCTACGGCATCGGCGGTCCCGTCGCCTGTGCCAAGACCGCCGTCCAGTTCGGGCCTGGCAGCGGCACCGTGCTGATCCTGTCCGAACCGCTGGATGAGGACCACAGCCATTGGACGGAGGTGGAGGAGGGGAGTTTCCTGACCGCCGTTGATGGCCACGTGGCAACAGCCCTGTTCCGCCCTTGAGCCCGGACACGCCTTCCGTAAACAGAAGGGCCGCCCCGGTCACCCGGCGCGGCCCTTGTCATGACAGGCGCTGGTGCCTGATGGTCAGGCTGCCAGAACGCTTTCCGGCGTGACCACTGCACCCAGATGGGCGATGCCGGGGTGGGTCAGCTTGCCCTGGAAGACGTTCAGGCCGTTGCGCAGGTGCACATCGTCCGTCAGCGCCTGGCGCCAGCCCTTGTCGGCCAGGGCCAGGACGAAGGGGGCGGTGGCGTTGTTCAGGGCGAAGGTGCTGGTCCGCGCCACCGCACCCGGCATGTTGGCGACGCAGTAATGGATCACGCCATCCACCACATAAGTCGGGTCGGCATGGGTGGTCGGCTTGGAGGTTTCGAAGCAGCCGCCCTGGTCGATGGACACGTCCACCAGCACGGCGCCCTTCTTCATGCGGGAGACCATGTCACGGGTGACGACCTTCGGCGCCTCCGCCCCGGGGACCAGGACAGCGCCGATGACCAGATCGGCCTCCAGCACGTGGCTTTCCAGGGTATCGACATTGGAATAGACCGTGTTCAGGCGGCGGCCGAACTGCAGGTCCAGCGCGCGCAGCCGATCCAGGCTCTTGTCCAGTACGGTCACATGGGCTTCCAGCCCGATGGCCATGCGGGCGGCATTGGTGCCGACGACACCGCCGCCGATGACCACCACCTTGGCCGGGGGCGTGCCGGGCACCCCCCCCAGCAGGATGCCGATCCCGCCATAGCTCTTCTCCAGGCAGTGGGCGCCGGCCTGGATGGACATGCGGCCGGCCACTTCCGACATCGGCGCCAGCAGGGGCAGCCCGCCGTTGCGGTCGGTCACCGTCTCATAGGCGATGCAGATGGCGCCGCTATCCTGGAGCAGCTTCGTCTGCTCCGGATCGGGGGCAAGGTGCAGGTAGGTGAACAGGACCTGGCCAGGGCGGAGCATGCGGCACTCATTCGGCTGCGGCTCCTTCACCTTCACGATCATGTCGGCCTTGGCGAAGATCTCGTCGGCCGTGTCGACGATGGTGGCGCCGGCGGCGACATACTGGTCATCGGTCAGGCCGATGGAGGCGCCGGCATCCTTCTGCACCAGCACCTGGTGGCCGTGGACGGTGAGCTGGCGCACGTTCCCCGGGATCAGACCGACCCGGTATTCATGATTCTTGATCTCCTTCGGCACGCCGACGAGCATCGCATCCTCCCTGGTTGGATTTGAAACGATCATAACCCGGAAGGGCGGCGAATGTCCTTGCAAAGGGGCCGTTCCGCATGGCCTGCTTTCGATGGATCGTGCGTGGAATTGACAAAAGGCGGTGGAACATGCGGGCAATCGACTTCGATGCCGTGGATCGTAAGATCCTTTCCCATATCCAGGCCGATGGTCGAATCAGCGTGGCGGACCTGGCTGAAAAGGTCGGGCTGTCGGCCTCCGCCTGCCATAGGCGTCTGAAACGGCTGGAGGAGGAGGGGGTGGTGGAGGGCTATACCGCCCTGCTGAACCCCGCCGCCCTGGGCCGCGGCATGTCTGTTTTCGTGTCCATCACCCTGGACCGGCAGCAGGAGCAGGACCTCACCCGCTTCGAGGAGGAAGTGCGGCGCTGCCCGGAGGTGATGGAATGCTATCTGATGGCCGGCGACAGCGATTACCTGCTGCGCGTGGTGGTGGCCGACGGCACCGATTACGAACGCCTGCACACCCAGGTGCTGACCCGGCTGCCGGGCGTGGCCCGGGTGCGGTCCAGCTTCACCCTGCGGGCGGTGGCCAAGCGGACAGACCTGCCGCTGTGAGAGGCGGAATGCGGTAGGGGCGGTCGGAGGCGGGGGTGAATGACCCCTCTCCCCTTGAGGGAAAGGGGTCTGCGAAGGTCTTCCGGTCACTTCACCCGGGCCAGGGCGATCTTGGCGCGGCTGGCGGCGGCGAGAAGCGGGCCCGGCTCCACAGCCAGGGTGCCGGGGCGCAGGGCGGTGGGATAGGCCATGTCCAGCAGGTCCAGCGCCTGGGCCGCGGCCTTCGCCGCATCCCCATCCGCGGCGGTCAGGGCCGGGCGCATGGACAGGAAGCGGTCGGCCGCCGTCTTGTACAGGCCGTAGCCGTCCATGTAGGGCTCCAGCCCCGGCCCGGCGGCGACGCTGCGGAACTGCAGGGCGGCGCGGTCCAGCATGGCGGCCAGCACGGCGGCTTGGATGGCGATGTCCGACCGGTCGCCGGTGGGTGCCTTCTTCGCCGCGTCGTGCAGGATGGCCAGCACGGTATCGGCCGCGGCCGTCACCTCCGCCGCCGGCTTGCCCGCCAGGGCCAGATCGGAGGCCGTGGTCATCTTCTCCAGGAAGGGGGGGATGCCCCGGGTCTGGAACACCGGCTCCAGCTCCACATAGATCTCACTGATCGGGTGGGCAAACATTTCCCCCGCCGCCTGGCCTTCCCCGGCCAGATAGGCGTCCCGCCCGGCATGGTAATGGGCGGCGATCACGTCCAGCGCGGTCAGGAAGGCGACCGGGTCGGTGGCCGCATCGACGGCGGTCACCCCGCCCTCACCACCCTCTCCCCCTTCGCCGCCCTCTCCCCCCTCACCACCCTGGTGGTGGGTCTGGTGCTGGCCGTCATTCTGACTGTGGGCGGCCGTGCCGGCGGCGGGGCTCTGGGCCACCTGCTCCACCCGAGGGGCGGAGGCTGCGGGCGTTTCGGCGGCCAGGGCCGGTGCCCCGGCCAGGAGGGAAACGCCGACGCCGAGCCAGAGACGGGTGCGGTGCTGCATGACGCGGATATCCTGGACTGGAAAACGGGAGGCGATGGAAGCTCTGGCGGAAAACTGCCATGGGCGGTAGGGTCATGCAAGTCATTCTCATTCACCTGCCGTTTTCGTTTGCCGGGGCCACCGCCATGATCCTGCCCATCCTCGATGTCCTGACGTCCGGTGCCGTGGCGGAGATCCGGACCAGGCTGGATGCCGGCCGGTTCCAGGACGGCAAGGCGACGGCCGGCTGGCATGCCAGGCTGGTGAAGGAGAATGAGCAGCTTCGGTCCGACGACCCGGCCCATGCCGACCTGCGTGCCCTGGTGGAGCAGACGATGCGCGCCCATCCCCTGGTCGCCATGGCCGCCCGGCCGAAGGCGTTCGGTCCCATGCTGTTCAGCCGCAGCGGGCCCGGCCAGGGCTATGGCAGCCATGTGGACGATGCCCTGATGGGCGGCCTGCGGACGGATGTGTCCTTCACCCTGTTCCTGTCCGATCCCGACAGCTACCAGGGCGGGGACCTGGTGATAGAGACACCGGCGGGGGAGATCCCGTTCAAGCTGCCCGCCGGGGCGGCCCTGGTCTATCCGTCCACCACCCTGCACCGGGTGGAGCGGGTGACGGCGGGCACCCGGCTGGTGGTGGCGGGCTGGATCCGCAGCTTCGTCCGTGATCCGGCGGAGCGGGAGCTGCTGTTCGATCTGGATACCGCGCGCCAGTCCCTGTTCAAGGCCCAGGGCAAGACGGTGGAATTCGATCTCCTGTCCAAATGCCTGTCCAACCTGCTGCGCCGCTGGGCGGAGGATTGAGGGGGGCGGGAGGGATCCGCGCGCTTGACGGCCTGATCTGTGTCGCCCGCGCATCGCCGTTGCGGTATTTTGGGAGTCGGCACCCGCCTGACGACTTGGCAATCGGGTCCGGGATATCCATCCTCTACCCCCTATCCGCCCGGCCCCGTCGCCCGGGCGCGCCATGATGGAATACGACCCAGTGAAAGCGATCATCCTCAGCGCCGGCCAGGGCAAGCGCCTGATGCCGCTGACCGCCGAGCGTCCCAAATGCCTGATCGACCTGTCCGGTATGTCCCTGCTGGAATGGCAGATCCGGGCCCTGGCGGCCAACGGCGTGCGCGACGCGGTTGTTGTCACGGGCTTCGCCGCCGACCTGATGGACCGCACGGTGGCGGAGATGGCGGTACCCGGCATTTCCGTGCGCACCCTTTACAATCCCTTCTATGCGCTGGCGGACAATACCGCCTCCTGCTGGGTGGCCCGGCATGAGATGGAGGGGGATTTCCTGGTCCTGAACGGCGATTCGCTGGTGGAACCGGCCATTGTCGACCGGCTGCTGACCCGGGCCATCGCCCCGGTCACGGTCACGGTGGACCGCAAGACCGATTACGACGCCGATGACATGAAGGTGCGGGATGTGGACGGTCGCCTGCTGGCCATCGGCAAGACCCTGCCGCTGGAGATCGTGACCGGCGAGTCGATCGGCTTCCTGCGCTTCATGGCGGAGGGCGGGGCCCTGTTCCGGCGGGAGGTGGAGCGGGTGCTGCGCACGCCGGAGGGCCTGCGCCGCTGGTACCTGTCCGTCATCGACACCATCGCCAAGGAGACGGGCGCCGTCGGCACCGTTTCCATCGAGGGGATGGAATGGGGGGAGATGGATTTCCCTGCCGATGTGGAGCGCAACCGCGCCCTGACCGCTCTATGGCAGTCCCGCGCCGCGGAGCGGGGGGCCGCCTGACCAGCGGACCCGCCGGCCATCCTTGGCCCGGGGGAGGGGGCGGCTGGTGTCGGGGGGGATCCCGGCTATCCTGTCGGGGCATGATGGATGCGGCCGAAGGGGGGGAGGCGGTGCCATGGCGTCCTGCGGTTCCGTCGCGGCCTTCGCCACCGGGCGGCCCGGCCTTGTCGGCGTGGAGGCGCGGCTGTCCGACTTCGCCTTTCCGCCCCACAGCCATGATCATGTCTGCATCGGCCTGATGCGGGCAGGGGAGAAATCCTCCCGCTACGGGTTGCGGCGCCACACGGTCGGCCCCGGCGATGTCATCCTGGTCAATCCGGGGGAGGTTCATGACGGCCGGTCCGTCGGTCGGGCCGATCGCGCCTATACCATGCTGGAGATCGACGGCACTGCCTTCGCCCGGATCTGCCGGGAGGGGATCGGGCGGGACGGGGTTGTGTTCGAGCGGCCCGTGCTGCGCGATCCGCGCGTGTCGGCGGCCCTGGTCCGGTGGATCGCCCTGTTGAAGGCCGGTTCCGTGGCGGGCGATGCAGCGGCAAGCAATGCGGCGGAGCGCGATGCCGCGGCCCTGGTGCTGGGCGCCCTGTCCTGGCGGGGGGCCGAGGGGGAGGCCGGTGGAGGAACCGTGTCCCTGGCCGATGCCCCCGGGCGGGACATCGCCTGGCGGGTGGTCCGGCGGATGCGGGAGAAGGAGGCGGGCGGGGATGTGCTGCAGGATCTGGCGCGGGAGGTCGGGGCCAGCCGGTTCCAGGTGATCCGCGCCTTCCACCGCACCTTCGGCCTGTCGCCGGCAGGTGCGCATCCAGCGGGCGCGGGCTTTGCTGGCGGGGCCGGACCGACTGGCCGACATCGCCCAGGATGCCGGGTTCACGGATCAAAGCCATATGACGCGGGAATTCCGTCGCTTCGTCGGGCTGACCCCGGCGGCCTATCGCGCGGCCTTCCGCCCGGACCCTGTACCGACCGTCTGACCTGCCTGCCTCAGCCCTCCAGCACATGGGTACAAGACAGGCGCCGGCGCGGCGCGGTATCGGGCTGTCTGCTACTTCCCGTGCCGGAGGCATCCGTGACCTATCCGCCCCCCGCCCGCCTGATCGCCGATCCGGCCGCCGCCTGTGACCTGATGTCGGATTATCCCTTCGCCCATCTGTTCACGTCCCATGACGGGCTGCGGTCCACGCGGATTCCCTTCATGACCGACCGGGAGGAGGGGCGGCCCGTCCGCCTGCGCGCCCATGTGAACCGCCAGAACCCCCAGGTTCCGGGGTTGGACGGGGGGGATGTGCTGGTCGTCTTCTCCGGCCCGTCCACCTATGTCTCCCCCCATTGGCGGGCCCAGCCGACCCGGGCGGGCACCTTCGATTATGAGGAGGTACGGGTGCATGGAACCGCCCGGGTGGTGGATGCCAAGCCCTTCTTCTTGGACCTGATCAACGACCTGTCGGCCTTGATCGAACCGCGCCATGCGGCGGCGGGGGATTATCCGGTCTGGACCACCGACATGGCGCCGGAGGGCTATATCGACCGCCTGTTCCCGGCCATCGTCTGCTTCGAAATCCGGATCAAGGGGATCGGGTTGATCTCCAAACCACACCAGCATTTCCCGGCGGAGGATCGGGCCGCCATCGCCCGCCACCTGTCCCGCCTGGAGCGGGAGGAGTCCCGCCTGATCGCGGGCAAGATCCTGGCCCAGGGCTGACCCGCCCCCCGCCCCCCCTGTGATGACTGAGCCGGTAAGGGAGCCCGCGATGATCGATCACACCATTCTGCGCCTGGATGCCCGCCACGGGGCGGAGATGCGGGCGCTGAACGCCCTGTTCGCCGCGGCGTTCGAGGATGCGGACCATTACCTGGCCCAGCCCCCCGACGACGGATACCTCACCCGGCTGCTGGCGGACCCGTCCCTTATCGTCCTGGTGGCGCAGCGCGACGGGGCGGTGGTGGGGGGATTGACCGCCTATGTCCTGCCCAAGCTGGAGCGAGCCTGCGGGGAGGTCTACATCTACGATCTGGCGGTGGCCGAATCCTGCCGGCGCCAGGGGATCGCCACAGCCCTGATCGCGGCTGTGAAGCGGGCGGGACAGGCGGCCGGGGCCACCGTCACCTATGTCCAGGCCGACCGCGGCGATGATCCCGCCATCGCCCTGTACAGCCGCCTGGGCGACGGGGCCGACGTTCTTCATTTCGATCTGTAAAACCGGCCTTTTGCCGGGTGTGTCGGGACCATGGTGCGGGGGAAGTCCCGCACGCCGCACAGGCCCTGTCCATGGGCCCTGTCCATAAACCCCGTTGATGCATGGGGTCAGGATTTTTGCCGTTGACAGATTTCTGCGGCACCGACATATCTTCCGACGTCGGATGAATTGAGGGCGGATCCTGACCGGAATGGGTGGGGCGCCGTCTGTCATCGTCGGGCCCAGACACGGGTGCCGATGGTCTGGAGTGCCTTCCCATGTTCGCCTCTCTCTTGCGCCGGTCCATGCGGGCCGTGCGGATCGACAGCCTCGAGGACCAGGGCCGCGCCTTCGCCTGGGAGGATACGGAGCCCGTGCGCCCGCTGGAGCGGCGGCCCTTCACCTTCATGTGGGCCCTGGTGCGGGAGAAGTTCGCGGGCAGGGTGGCGCTGCTGGTCCTGGCCGTCGTCATCGGCCAGGGGATCGAGGCGTTCGAGCCCTACGCCCTGAAGGCGCTGATCGACGGTCTGACCGCGTCGGCAGAAGGGCAGGCGGTGACCGGCATCGGCCTGGTCGGCTGGTTCGCCATCCTGATCGGCATCTGGGTCGCCAGCGTCGGCATGTACCGCGTCTACCAGATCGTGGACATCTACACCTCCCCCTCCATCCGGGCGCTGGCGCAGAAGCGGATGTTCGGTTGGCTGATGGGCCACAGCCACAGCTATTTCCAGGACAATTTCGCCGGCAAGCTGGGCCAGAAGATCAAGCAGGGGGCCAACGCCATCCTGGGCATCATCGAGATCATGATGTTCGACATGATCCGGACGGCGGTGCTGCTGCTGGTGGCGCTCGGTCTGCTGTGGACGGCGGCCCCGGTGTTCAGCGCTTTCCTGGCGGTCTGGGCGGTGGTCTACATCGCGGTCAGCTTCCTGCTGTCGCGCACCTGCTTCCGCCTGTCGGAAGCGATGAGCGATGCGGTGTCCAGCAGTTCCGGCCGGATCATCGACGCCATCACCAATGCCGATCTCGTCCGCGGCTTCGCCCGGGTGGCTTTCGAGAGGACCTTCCTCGGCCATTGGATCAATGAGGAGCGGTTCCGGTCCCGGCGGCTGCGCTGGTACCTGGTGCTGATGCGGTTGTTTCAGATGGTCAGCATCATCTCCCTCCTGGGCGGTCTGGTCTGGGTGGCGATGGTGCGGACACTGGCCGGGACGATGACCGTGGGGGAATTCACCCTGGTGTTCACCCTGGGTTTCCAGATCTCCAACACCGTCTGGCACCTGTCCGACCGGCTGCTGGGCTTCTTCGAGGAACTGGGCACCCTGTCGGAGGCGTTGGAGCTGGTCTCCGCCCCCCATGGCATCGTCAATGCCCCCGATGCCGCCCCCCTGGCGGTGACAGCCGGCCGGATTGAGGTGCGGGACCTGGCTTTCGCCTTCCCGGACGGGACAAAGGTCTTCGACGGGCTGAACCTCACCATCCGCGCAGGCGAGAAGATCGGCCTGGTCGGCCGGTCCGGGGCGGGCAAGTCCACCCTGGTCAAGCTGATCCGCCGGCAGATGGAACCCCAGCGGGGCGCCGTGCTGATCGACGGGCAGGACATCCGGCAGGTGACGCTGGACAGCCTGAACGCCGCCATCGCGGAGGTGCCGCAGCAGCCCGGTGTCTTCCACCGCACCGTGGGGGAGAACATCGCCTATGGCCGCCTGGGCGCCACAGGGGCGGAGGTGGAGGCTGCGGCCAAACAGGCCCACGCCCATGAGTTCATCATGAGGCGGCCGACCGGCTATGACACAGTGGTGGGGGAACAGGGGATCAAGTTGTCCGGTGGCGAACGCCAACGGGTGGCCATCGCCCGGGCCCTTCTGAAGGATGCGAAGATCCTGGTGCTGGATGAGGCCACATCCGCCCTGGACAGCGAGTCGGAGCATCTGATCCAGGAGGCGCTGTGGACACTGATGCAGGGGCGGACGGTCATCGCCATCGCCCACCGGCTTTCCACCATCACCGGGATGGACCGTATCCTCTACATCGAGGGCGGGCAGGTGGTGGAACAGGGCAGCCATCCGGAGCTTCTGGCGCTGGGTGGGCGCTACGCCGCCCTGTGGCACCGGCAGTCCGGCGGGTTCCTGGCGGCGGCGGAGTGATCCGCCCGGCCGGGAACAGAGTAGAAGACAGGAAAGACCGGGCCGCCCCGTAGAAGAAGGGGCGGCCGGGCCGTTCCGGCGGATCCGCCCAACGGATGTCGCAATCGGATGGATATCTGCGCTGAGGGGCGGATTGGAGGGACAAGGTCATGCATTACCGTTGGAGCAGCTTCGAGGAGCTTTCCGCAGCCCAAGCCTATGAGCTTCTGGCGTTCCGGCAGGCCGTCTTCATTGTGGAACAGAACTCCGCCTACCAGGATCTGGACGGCAAGGACCCGAGTTGCTGGCACCTGATGGTGCGGGAATGGCCGGGCGGGCCGCTGGCCGCCTGCGCCCGTGTGCGCGGGGCGATGGGGGATGAGCCGGCCTTCATCGGCCGCTTCGTCGTCGCCCCTGCTCATCGCGGCAGCGGCCTGGGCCGACGGGTGGTGGCCGAAGCCCTGCGCTACATGCTGCGCAACCACCCGGGCCAGGATATCCGCCTGTCCGCCCAGATCCATCTGGAGGCCTTCTACGCCTCCTTCGGATTCGTGGCGGAGGGGGAGCCCTACAGCGACGGCGGCATCCCGCACCTGACCATGTGGCGCCGTGTCCTGCGGCCGGAGGCGATGGCCTGCTGAGGAAGCGGGCGATGCCCCGCCGGGGACGATGCCCTTAACACCGGCCCTGTTCCGCCCTATCTCTCCCGGCGATCGACGTTCCACCGGAGGACAGGATGATGTGGGGTAAGGGCTTGGTGTTCGGGGCGACCATGGCGGCCGCCGGCGCTCTGTCAGTCGCGATTGCGGCGGGGGGCGCCATGGCGCAGACCGCGCCCGGGCAGGCCACGCCGCCGGAATTCGAGACCCTGGCCAAGCCCGCCGCCGGCCATACCCTGTCCGCCGCCACGGTGACGGCGGGCCTGGACGCGCCCTGGGACATGCAGTTCATGCCCGACGGCCGCATCCTGGTGACGGAGCGGACGGGCAAGCTGCGCATCGTCAAGGACGGCGCCCTGCTGCCGGAGCCGATGCAGGGCCTGCCCGTGATCGAGGAGGTGGGGCAGGGCGGCCTGCTCTCCATCGCCCTGCACCCGGATTATGCGACCAACCGGCAGGTCTATCTCTGTTTCGCCGAGCGCGACCCGGAGGCCCGCGGCCACCGCACCGCCATCGCCCGCTTCACCGATGAAGGGACCCGTTTCACCGGTGGGGAGGTGATCTTCCGCGGCGCCACGGTGTCCAGCCGCCACCATTTCGGCTGCCGCATGCAGTTCGGACCCCAGGACGGCAAGCTTTACTTCACCATCGGCGACCGGGGGGAGCAGGACCGGGCCCAGGACCCGGCCCAGCCGACCGGGGCGGTTCTGCGCATCAACGATGACGGCAGCATCCCCGATGACAATCCCTTTGCCGGCAAGGCGGGCCACCACCCGGCACGCTTCACCCTGGGCAACCGCAACCCCCAGGGCCTGGCCTTCGAGCCGGGGACCGGCGCCCTTTGGGCCAATGAGCACGGGCCCCAGGGCGGGGATGAGGTGAACATCATCCGCGCGGGCGTGAATTACGGCTGGCCGGTCATCACCTACGGCCGGACCTACGGCCTGGGCCTGAAGATCGGGGAGGGCACGGCTCGGGATGGCATGGCCCAGCCGGAGGTTTATTTCGTCCCGTCCTTGGCGCTCAGCGACATGGTCTTCGTCCAGGGCGACAGCCTGCCCAATTACCGCGGCGATCTGGTCATGGCCCTGCTGGCCGGCGGCATAGTCCGCCTGGATGTGCAGGACGGCCGCGTCATCGCAGGCGAACGCCTGCTGGAGGATGAGCTGGAGCGGACCCGCGACCTGACCCAGGGCCCCGACGGTGCCCTTTACGCCCTGATCGACGCCCCCGCCCCCGACGGCCGTCTGGTCCGCATCACGGGGAAGTGATCGTCAAGATCACTGCCGAGGCAGGGGTATCTCGCCAATGGTGCTGCATAACCCCTCTCATTCAGGGGGAGAGGGGATTCCGTGCCACCTCAGCCCTCGTAGAAGGGCCTTCCCGGCAGGTGACCCCGGCGGCGGAACGGCGTAGGATCGGGGGGAGGAGTGTGCGCCATGGACCACCGCATCCCCGATCCGCCGCTGACCGCCGCCGATTTGTATGAGGCGGATTACTACGCCTGGGTGCTGGGCCAGGCGGCTGCCCTGCGCGCGCTGGCTGGGGCGGGGGGGGCGGGCCTGCCGCTGGATCTGGAGAATCTGGCCGATGAGGTTGAGGATATGGGGCGAAGTCAGCTTCGGGGTGTCCTCAGACTGATCGAACAGGTGCTGATCCATCTCCTGAAGCTTCGCGCCGCGCCCGATGCGCTGCCGGCCCGCCATTGGCGCCGGGAGATCAGCAATTTCCGGCGGGAATTGCGGTCCGACTTCACCCGGTCCATGCGCCCGCGGGTGCTGGAGGCCTTGCCCGACCGCTACCAGATCGCCCGCAACCGCACGCTTTCCGCCCTGGAGGGGGAGGTGGCGGATCTGGAACAGCGCCTTCCCGCCGACTGCCCCTGGACCCTGGATCAGATCCTGTCGGCCGATGACCCCGACCGGGTGTGAGCCGCGTCGCCCCTTGCCCCTTGCCCCTTGCCCTTTGCCGTGAAACCGGCCAAAACCGGCGGATGGGTTCCGCCAGGAAGAGAGTGCGTGCGACATGGCCTACCGGATTCAGGGTGAAACGGGTGAGTGGGAAGTGGTGATCGGGCTGGAGGTCCATGCCCAGGTCATTTCCAACGCCAAGCTGTTCAGCGGTGCCGCCACCGCCTTCGGCGCCGCCCCCAATTCCCAGGTCAGCTATGTGGATGCGGCGTTCCCCGGCATGCTGCCGGTGATCAACGAATTCTGCGTGGAGCAGGCGGTGAAGACCGGGCTGGGGCTGAAGGCGCAGATCAACCTGCGTTCCGTCTTCGACCGGAAGAACTATTTCTACGCCGACCTCCCCGCCGGCTATCAGATCAGCCAGTTCAAGCAGCCCATCGTGGGCGAGGGCACGATCGTCCTGGATTTGGCGGATGGGGAGACCCGGTCCGTCGGGATCGAGCGTCTGCATTTGGAGATGGATGCGGGCAAGTCCCTGCATGACCAGCACCCGTCCAAGACCTATGTGGACCTGAACCGGGCGGGCGTGGCGCTGATGGAGATCGTGTCCAAGCCCGATCTGCGCTCACCTGAGGAGGCGGCGGCGTACTTGCGGAAGCTGCGCACCATCCTGCGCTATCTCGGCACCTGCGACGGCAACATGGAGGAGGGCTCCATGCGCTGCGACGTGAACGTGTCGGTGCGGAAGCTCGGCGCTCCCCTTGGCACCCGGACGGAGACGAAGAACGTCAACTCCATCCGCTATGTGCAGCAGGCCATCGAGTATGAGGCCAAGCGCCAGGTGGAGGTGCTGGAGGAGGGGGGCCAGATCGTCCAGGAGACGCGGCTCTACGATCCCGGCAAGGGCATCACCCGCTCCATGCGCTCCAAGGAGGAGGCGCACGATTACCGCTACTTCCCCGATCCGGACCTGCTACCCCTGGAGCTGGAGGCCGGCTGGGTCGAGCAGATCAAGCAGACCCTGCCCGAGCTTCCCGACGAAAAGCGGGCCCGGTTCACGGACCAGTACGGCCTGAACGCCTATGACGCGGGCGTGCTGGTGGCCGAACGGGCCCGGGCGGATTTCTATGAAGCGGTGGCCAAGGGCCGCGACGGCAAGTTGGCCGCCAATTACGTGATCGGCGACCTGCTGGGGGCCCTGAACAAGACCGGCAAGGACATCACCGATTCCCCCATCTCCGCCGCCGATCTGGGCGGCTTGATCGACCTGGTGACGGACAACACCATTTCCGGTCGCATCGCCAAGGATGTGTTCGCTGAGATGCTGGAGACCGGGGAGAAGCCGGCCGACATCGTGGAGAAGAAGGGCTTGCGTCAGGTGACCGATACGGGCGCCATCGACAAGGCCATCGCCGATGTCATGGCCGCGAACCCGGACAAGGTGGCGGAATACCGGTCGGGCAAGGACAAGCTGTTCGGCTTCTTCGTCGGCCAGGTGATGCGCGGCACCGGCGGCAAGGCGAATCCGGCCCTGGTGAACGAGATCCTGAAGCAGAAGCTCCAGGGCTGACATCCCGCCCCAGTTCAAACAGACGAAACCCCCGCCGGACGGGTTCCGGCGGGGGTTTCCATTTGGGGCCAAGGCCAGGGAGGGTGGAGGGCGAAGGGTCAGCTGCCGCTGCCGCCGCCCGTGAGCTCCGCCACCTGCCGCGACCAGCGGCGGACGAAGCGGTCGGCATCGCCGAATTCCGTATGCAGGTGGTTGTTGATATCCAGGGGCAGGCCCATGTCCGCATCGGCCAGCACGGCCACCACCTGCCCGGTGGCGCTGTCGGTCAGCACGGCCTGGAAGGCGGCACTGCCGATGCCGATGCTTTCATGGATCCAGCCGCCCGTCTGGCGCCGGGGGAAGGCCGGGCGGTTGGGGTCGAAGCGGGTGACCGTGATCTCCATCCGCAGGACACCGGGCCCGGCTTTCGTCGCCACACGGCCGGGCCCCAGGGCGCGGGTGAATTGCTGCATGAACTCATCGCGCGCATGCTCGACCGTTCGCTCATCCAGCATAAGGTCGTCACGGGTGCGGGTGATCGCCACCTGCACCGGGGCGATCAGGACCCGGTCATAGCGGGCCAGATCGGCACCCGGCCGGACGAACACGGATTCCAGGCCGGGATGCTCCTGCTCCGTCAGCCCGGCCTGGGCGGCCAGCTCGGCCGGTGCCGGCGGCGGCGGCGTCGCTGGGGCGTCGCGCGCTTGTGCGGGCAGGGACAGCAGAAGGGCCAGGGCAGTGGCGGCGACAAGGCCCGTCACGGGCACCAGCATGCGGACAAGCTGGGACCTGTCCCGCGCGGCTGCCCGCGCCCCTGCATTCCGTGCTGCCACCATCCGGGCCGGCTGCTCTCGGGTGGGTAGGGTCTTCATCTTTACCTCCTTCGGTCGGAGCCGACGATGCCTAGTGCATTTCCGAATTATGTCCTTTTAAGGTTGGTTGTGCTGTGACGCTCGTCGAGGGGGCGCGCTTAGCCCTTTGGGGGTGGGTGATCGGCCCCGGTTCCCGTATCCCGATCTCCCGTCATCGGGCCAAGACAGGAAGGCCTGCACCAGAAGGATTGACAAGTACCGCGGCGCCCCTTAAACACCGGGGCCTACCGGCGCTGACCCCGCGATTTATCGCATCCGCGCCGGGACGGAGGGGTGGCCGAGCGGCTGAAGGCAACGGTTTGCTAAACCGTCATAGGTCTTAACAACCTATCGTGGGTTCGAATCCCATCCCCTCCGCCACTTTCCGCCCGCGACGACATCATGCGGGCTGAGAAGGGCCGGTTTGATCCGGCCCGTTTTTATGACCGCCCGTTCGCGGCGCCCCCCCCCTCATGTGATACGCACGCAGGATGTCTCCCCTGCAACCGCAGACACTGGGCCGGTGGCTTCCGGTGCAGGGACGGTGGCCGATCAGCTGTCGGTTTCCCGGGCGGCGCGCATGATGTCCGAAGGGTCCCACACTGCATTACGCCGCCGTTTTCCAGGGGCGCTTGTGTCCCCATCCTTGGCTTTCGGCGGGCGACCGCGCCGTTTGGGCTCGGACGCAGGCGCCGATTCCACCCTGGGGGCCGAGGGCGTGCCCGCCGGGGCGCTGAAGGTCGGTTGCTCCCCCTCCGGCAGAGGATCCCCTTCAGCCGCAA
>JBJOKR010000029.1:0-30196 GCA_046045995.1 Pseudomonadota bacterium
CAGATCCGCCGGGACGATGTCGCGCAGCATCTCGATCCCCGCCCAGCGCCGCAGGACCGTGTCGTGGAAGGCGCGCATGCGCACGATCCCCGCTTCCGTCACCGGCTCCCCGCGGGCCACGGCGATGGCCATCATGGTCCGCTCCCGCCCGCCATATTCGCGGATGGCCCAGGCAAGATGCTGCATCTCCTCCAGGTGCAGAACCTCCATCGGGACGGAGACGCCGGGATCGCGCAGGACCTGTCCCAGCCGCTCCAGATCGCCGATGATGCGCGGCACCTCCGCCGACCAGCGGGTGACGAAATCCGGATCGCGCTGATCCCGCGGCAGCGCCAGCAGCCGGTCCGCCTCCCGCCGCAGGGCATCCAGGGCGGTCAGGCTGCCTTCCACATGGCGGCGGAAGGCGGCATGCCGGTCCCCGGCTGCCGTCATCGACCGGATCTCCCCGAAGCCGGCGGCCACCTTGCGCCGCTGGTCATCGATCATGGCCCGGTACTGGGGGGCGATCGGCGTATCCAGCGACAAGGTCACCTGCACCAGCGACCGCTCGAACGACAGCTCGATCACCGTGCCGGAAAGCTGCGCGATCACCTTGCCCGACGCGCTCGCCTCATCGATCGCACGCATGCTCTGGGCGGATTTCCAGAGAAGACCAAGGGCAAGGCTCGCAACCACCAGAAATGTCGCAACACCGATCAGGAAAGACAGACGACGGATGCTCATACCCCAGCCCCACGCGCGGTTCACGCCCGATTGACGCAGGTGGGTTACAACTTTCGTCTACGCAATATATCCTTAAGCATTTATTCAAATACCCCCGATTATTACCCTTCAATCTATGGGGTTTTTGTGAATGGCCGGTATGATGCCGCAGCCGGGGGGCAGGGCCGATCGGGGATTGCGCCCGGTTCCCCGTTCCGGAATCGACCGGTCGTGCTAAAGTCCTCCTTACGCTCCCGGGTGCTGAACCCGGGCCACGCGCCCGGACATGAGGCGCGGGTGATGACAGGAAGGGTGAGGATATGCCGGACGCTTATATCTACGATCACCTGCGCACCCCCCGGGGCAAGGGCAAGAAGGATGGCAGCCTGCATGAGGTGACGCCGATCCGGCTGGCGGCCCAAGTGCTGGCGGGGTTGCGGGACCGGGGCGGGCTGGATACCGCCGCGGTCGATGATGTGATCCTGGGCTGTGTCAGCCCGGTGGGGGAGCAGGGGGCGGATATCGCGCGGGTCGCGGCCATCCATGCCAGCTTCGACCAGAGCGTGGCCGGGGTGCAGATCAACCGCTTCTGCGCCTCCGGGCTGGAGGCGGTGAACATGGCGGCCTCCAAGGTCATGGCCGGGCAGTCGGACATGACCATCGGCGGCGGCGTGGAAAGCATGAGCCGGGTGCCCATGGGCAGCGACGGGGGCGCCTGGGCCACCGATCCGTCGGTCGCCATCCCCAGCTATTTCGTGCCCCAGGGCATCTCCGCCGACCTGATCGCCACGAAATACGGCTACAGCCGCGACGATGTGGATGCCTATGCGATGGAAAGCCAGCGCCGTGCGGCCGCGGCCTGGGGGGAGGGGCGGTTTGCCCGGTCGGTGCTGCCGGTCACCGATGTGATCGGCCTGCCCCTGCTGGACCGGGATGAGACGGTGCGCCCCGATACGACGATGCAGTCCCTGGGCGCCCTGAAACCATCGTTCGAGGAGATGGGGCGCAGCTTCGGCTTCGACGGGGTGGCGGTGCAGCGCTATCCGGAGGTGGAGCGCATCGCCCATGTCCACCATGCCGGGAACAGTTCCGGCATCGTCGACGGGGCGGCCGGTGTCCTGATCGGCACGAAAGAGGTGGGGGAACGGCTGGGCCTGACCCCGCGGGCCCGCATCCGCGCCTTCGCCTCCATCGGATCGGAGCCGACGATCATGCTGACCGGCCCCAGCTTCGCCGCGGAAAAGGCCCTGAAGCGGGCCGGGATGGACCGGGGCGACATCGACCTGTGGGAGCTGAATGAGGCTTTCGCCGCCGTCGTCCTGCGCTTCATGGACGCGCTGGCGGTGCCCCACGACCAGATCAACGTGAACGGCGGCGCCATCGCCATGGGCCACCCCCTGGGCGCCACCGGGGCCATGATCCTGGGCATCCTGCTGGATGAGATGGAGCGGCGCGACCTGTCCACCGGCCTTGCCACCCTGTGCGTCGGCGCCGGCATGGGTACGGCGACGATCATCGAGCGGGTGTGAGCGCCGGTCCCGACCGGATCGTAGGTCGGATTAGCGCCCCCGGCGCGTAATCCGACGATCCGATCACCCCTCACCCTCCCACCCTGCGCTCCGCTCCGGGCGGGCCCCTCCCTCTCCCTCAAGGGGAGAGGGGCGGACCCGGCACCAGTAAAAGCAGCAGCGAAGGAGGAAAAACCCCTCTCCCCTTGAGGGAGAGGGAGGGGCCCAAGCCGAAGGCTTGGGAGGGTGAGGGGTATAGCAGCACCACCGAATGCAAGCGGCGCCATGCGCCCAACAAGGACCAAAACGATCATGACCATGCCCTTCACCCTGTCCACCGGTGCCGACGGCATCTGCACCCTGACCATCGATCAGGCGGGGCGGTCGATGAATGTCATCGACATGACCTTTGCCGGGCTGTTCGCCGAGGCGGTGGCCCGGATGGCGGCGGATCCGGCCGTGCGCGGGATCCTGATCACGTCGGCCAAGAAGGATTTCCTGGCCGGGGCGGACCTGATCGGGTTCGAAGCCTGGATGGAAACCGCGCAGGCAGAGCCGGTGGCGGAGGTTTATGCCCGCCTGACCACCTTCACCAAGGCGCTGCGGGCGCTGGAGACATGTGGGAAGCCGGTCGCCTCCGCCATCAACGGCACCGCCCTGGGCGGCGGGTTCGAGATCGCGCTGGCCTGCCATCATCGGGTGGCGACGGACCGGGCGACGGCGCGGATCGGCCTGCCGGAGGTGCAGGTGGGCCTGCTGCCCGGGGCGGGCGGGACCCAGCGCGTGCCCCGCCTGATCGGCATCCAGGCGGCGCTGCCCCTGCTGCTGGAAGGGCGCCACCTGTCGCCGGACAAGGCCAAGGCCGCCGGCCTGGTGCATGAGGTGGTTCCCGGCGACCAGGTGCTGGCCGCCGCCCGCGCCTGGCTTCTGTCGGACAAGGCGACGGCGGTGCAGCCCTGGGACGCCAAGGGATACAAGGTCCCCGGTGGGGCGGGGGGGCTGCATCCCGGCACGGTGCAGACCTTC
This sequence comes from Pseudomonadota bacterium, assembly GCA_046045995.1. Lineage (GTDB taxonomy): Bacteria > Pseudomonadota > Alphaproteobacteria > Azospirillales > Azospirillaceae > Indioceanicola. The sequence continues at coordinate 3,237 of JBJOKR010000029.1, forward strand.
ATGGCGGGCAATGCCATGCTGTCGGCCAAGACCTGGCGCAACTACCCGGCACCGGAGGCGATCATGGCCTGTGTCTATGAGGGCACCCAGTTGCCCATGGACACGGCCCTGGCGGTGGAGGCGAAGTATTTCACCAAACTGTTCCTGGGCCCGGTCGCCCGGAACATGATCCGCAGCCTGTTCATCAACAAGGGCAAGGCGGACAAGCTGGTCCGCCGCCCCCGCGATGTGCCGAAGCAGACCTTCCGCCGCATCGGCATGCTGGGGGCCGGGATGATGGGGGCTGCCATCGCCTATGTCGCCGCGGAGCGCGGGATCGAGGTGGTGCTGATCGACCAGAGTGCGGCGGCGGCCGACAAGGGCAAGGCCTATGCCGCCAAGCTGCTGGACAAGCAGGTGGCCCAGGGTCGCCTGACACGGGCGGCGGCCGATACCGTGCTGGCCCGCATCCGCCCGACCACCGATCATGCCAACCTGGCCGAGGTGGATTACGTGATCGAGGCGGTGTTCGAGGATCGGGCCATCAAGGCCGACGTGACGCGCAAGGCCGAAGCGGTCATGCCCGCGGGCGCGGTGTTCGGCACCAACACCTCAACCCTGCCCATCACCGGGCTGGCGGAGGCGAGTGTGCGGCCGGAGCAGTTCATCGGCATCCATTTCTTCAGCCCCGTGGACAAGATGCCCCTGGTGGAGGTGATCCGCGGGGAGCGGTCCAGCGATGCCGCCCTGGCGGTGACGCTGGATCTGGTCCAGGCCCTGGGCAAGACGCCCATCGTCGTCAATGACGGGCGCGGCTTCTTCACCAGCCGGTTCTGCGGCGCCTATATCAACGAGGGGCAGACCCTGCTGATGGAAGGCGTGGCGCCGGCACTGATCGAGACTGCGGGCCGGATGGCGGGCATGCCGGTCGGGCCGCTGGCCCTGGCCGATGAGACGGCGATCGACCTGGCCTACAAGATCTTCGCCCAGTGGAAGAAGGATCTGGGCGATGCCTTCGTCCCCGGATCCGGCGCCGACGTCACCCGCCGCATGGTGGAGGAATTCGGGCGCCCCGGCCGCAAGGGGGCCAAGGGCTTCTACGATTACCCGGAAGGGGCGGAGAAGCGCCTGTGGCCGGAACTGGGTGCCCATTGGCCGCAGAAGCCGGAGGTAGCGCAGCCGGATGTGGAAGTGGTGAAGCGCCGCCTTCTCTACGCCCAAGCGCTGGACGCCGTCCGCTGCCTGGAAGCGGGCGTGCTGACCACGCCGGAGGACGGGGATGTGGGCGCCATCCTGGGCCTGGGCTTCGCCCCCTGGACGGGCGGGCCCTTCTCCCTGATCGACATGGTGGGGGTGGCGGCGTTCGTGGCCGAATGCCGGGCCATGGAGGCCGCGCACGGCGCCCGCTTCGCCCCGCCGGACCTGCTGGTGCGGATGGCGGAAGAGGGGCGGCGGTTCTATCCGCCCGCCGACCTTCCCCCCACCGGGGGCAAGGGTCTGGGTCGGGCCGCATGAGTGCGGCACCTGCCCCGTTCCCATGGGGCGGGTTTCGCGCTATCGATTCAGACACGGCGGGGCGACCGCCGGTTTTCGATCCCGCGTGAGCCCGCCCATGACCCGCCTGATCGCCGGCATCCCCGAACCCGTCCTGACCCACCTGCTCGACACCTACCGCGCGCGCTATCTGGAGGTGCGGCCCCGCTGCCGCCGCATGGCCGCGGATGAGGGCAGCGGGTTCCATGACGGGGTGCCGATGCACTGGATGCGGGACTGGCCCATGCCGGAACCGCTGATCGTCGATGTCGCCGACGGCGCCATCATCCAGGATATCGACGGCAACGAACTGGCGGATTTCTGCCTGGGCGATACGGGCGCCATGTTCGGTCATTCCCCGCCCCCCGTCGTCGCCGCAATCCAGACCCAGGCGGAACATGGCCTGACCGCCATGCTGCCGGGGGAGGATGCGATGGCCGTAGGCCGGCTGCTGGCCAAGCGCTTCCGCCTGCCCCGCTGGCAGGTGGCGACGACCGCGACGGATGCAAACCGCTTCGCCCTGCGGGTGGCCCGGGCGGTGACCGGGCGCAGCAAGATCCTGGTCTTCAACGGCTGCTACCACGGCACGGTGGATGAAACCTTCGTCCGCCTGATCGACGGCAAGCCTGCCCATCGGCCGGGCCTTCTGGGCCAGGCGGTGGACCTGACCGCCACGACCAAGGTGGTGGAATTCAACGACATCCCGGCCCTGGCCGCCGCCCTGGCCGACCGGGACGTTGCCTGTGTCATTACGGAACCGGTTCTGACCAACTGCGCCACGGTCCTGCCCGATCCCGGGTTCCATGACGCCCTGTGGCGCCTGACGCGGGAGACGGGGACCCTGCTTCTGATCGATGAGACGCACACGATCAGCACCGGCCCCGGCGGCTATACCCGCGCCCACGGGCTGGAGCCGGACATCATGGTGATCGGCAAGCCGGTGGCGGGCGGTGTTCCGGCCGCCGTCTGGGGCTTCACCGATGCGGTCGGTATGGCCCTGACAGAGGCGCGCAAGGCCCTGCCGCCCGGTCATTCCGGCATGGGAACGACCCTGTCCGCCAACCTTCTGACTATGGCCGCCATGCGCGCGACCCTGGAGGAGGTGATGACCGAAACCGCTTATGCCCATATGGACCGGCTGGCCACCCGGCTGGAGGCGGGGCTGACCAGCGTCATCACCGCCGCCGGCCTGCCCTGGCATGTGGTCCGTGTCGGCGCCCGGCTGGAGATCGTCTGCACGCCCAAGCGCCTGCGCAACGGCGGGGAGGCGGAGGCGATGGACACCCATCTGCTGGAGCAGGTGATCCATCTGGGCCTGCTGGTGCGCGGCTTCCTGGTCACGCCCTTCCACTGCATGCTGCTGGTCTGCCCGGCGACGACGGCGGCCCAGGTGGATGGCTTAGTGGCCGCCCTGGCCGAGGTGGTGGACGATCTGCGGGTGGGGGAGTGAGCGGATGCGCGCCGATCCGACCGAAGCCGAGGCGTTCCTGGGCCGCCACCCGGAGGTGGAGGCGGTGGACATCGTCCTGATCGATCCCAACGGGATCGGCCGGGGCAAGATGATCCGGCGCCATGAGCTGATGGCGCTGTACCGCCAGGGCCGCCACCTGCCCAGTTCCATCCTGGGGCTGGACGTGGCGGGGGAGGATGTGGATGCGACCGGCCTGGTCTGGGACATGGGGGACCAGGACCTGCGCGCCTGGCCCGTGCCCGGCACCCTGGTGCCCATGCCCTGGACCACCCCGCGCCGCGCCCAGGTGCTGCTGAGCTTGTGCGATCTGGACGGCAATCCCTTCCATTCGGACCCCAGCGCCTGCCTTGCCCGACAGGTGCGCAAGGCCGCGTCCCACGGATTGATCGCCCAGGCGGCGTTCGAGCTGGAATTCTATCTCCTGGACCGGGAGCCGGGGCCGGACGGGCGGCCCCAGCCCTGCCGCCGGCCGTTGGACGGGCGCCGGCTGACCGAAACCCAGGTCTATGGACTGGACGATCTGGACGGGCTGGAGCCGCTGACCGCCGCCCTGTACGCCGCAGCTGCCGCGCAGGATCTGCCGGTGGAGACCCTGATCTCCGAATACGCGCCGGGGCAGGTGGAGCTGACCCTGCGCTACCGCACCGATCTGCTGCGTGCGGCCGATGATCTGGTGATGCTGAAGCGACTGGTGCGCGGGGTCGCCCGCCGACAGGGGACGGAGGCCTGCTTCATGGCCAAGCCCTTCGGCGACCGGGCGGGATCGGGCATGCATCTGCACCTGTCCCTGACCGACCGCCAGGGCCGGAACATCTTTGCCGAGGAACCGGTGGTCGGCCGCGGCGGGGACATGGTGCCAGCCCTGCGCCATGCCGTCGGCGGGCTTCTGGCCACCATGCCGGAAGCGATGCTGGTCTTCGCCCCCCATGCCAATTCCTGGCGCCGCTTCGTGGCGCAGAGCTATGCCCCCAGCGCCCCCACCTGGGGCCCGAACACCCGCGACGTGGCCTTGCGCATCCCCGCCGGCCCGCCCGCCTCCCGCCGGATCGAACACCGTATGGCGGGGGTGGATGCCAACCCCTACCTGGTGGGGGCGGTGGCCCTGGGCGGTATCCTGACGGGGCTGGAGATGAAGCTGGACCCGGGCCCGCCGACCCTGCCGGGGGCGGAACCGGTTCAGGGGGAGGGCCCGCCCCTTCCGCCCGACTGGCGCAGCGCCATCGCCCATGCCGCCACTTCCCCCTTCCTGGAGGAGGTGCTGGGCCCCGGCCTGCACCGCACCTTCCTGGCGGTGAAGCAGGCCGAATACGCCCGCGTGGCCGCCACCGTACCGGACATTGACTACCGATTGTACCAGCACAGCGTTTGACGGGGAGGGCGCCCCCGTAGGTCAGTGCGAGCGTAGCGAGGGCTGACAGGTCCCGAGCGTTATCCGCGAAGGCTTGTCGCCCCTCGGGCTTCGCCCTCGCAGCGACCTACGACAGCGCACCCGCACCAATAACCATGACAGTTCTATGATGATATAGCGCCGAGGCATGGAAACCATAGGGCATCAGGATTGGCAGCAAGGCCATGGGGCAGGGCATTCTTCCGCTTGTGGAGGTGCCGAGCCCCCTCCTTCCCCTTCCTGGAGATCCGACCATGCGCTTCCGTACCCTTGTCGCCGCCGTCGCCCTTGCCGGCTCCACCCTTGTGGCCGGTTCCGCCTTCGCCCAGTCCGCCGGCGAGAACGCCATCATCAACTCGATGAAGGACGTCTACACCCTGATGAGCGAGGAGGCCCGTACCGCCGTCAACACCCACCTGGATGAGGCGCAGAAGGCGCTGAAGGCCAATGACCATGACGGCTACACCCGCGCCATCGATGCGGCGATGATGCTGATCGCCAAGGAACTGTACGACATGGGCAGCCGCAACAGCACCAACGGCTGATCACCGGCACCGCCCGTCCGGGACCGCGGCTCAGCTCCGCGGTCCCTGGAGAAGGGGGGTGCAGGCGGGCACCTGCCGGGCCGGCAGGACCGCCAGCGCCCCCGACATGATATCGCGCCTGGCTGCATCGATCCGGTCCATCACCGGGGCGAGCCGGGCGCGGTTGTATTCGTCGATGACAATGTCGACCGCCCCCTCGGCCAGGCCTGCGCGGCGCACACCCGACCGGAATTCCGGGGTCCCGGCCTCCCGCAGGACCCGGGCCACTTCCATATCCACCCGCTTCACGACGGACGTGAGGATATGGCCCGGGAACAGGCCGTTCTGGTTGGTGTCCACCCCGATGCCAAAGCGGCCGCGGACCGCGATCTCCTCCAAGGCACCGGTACCGGCAAGGCCGGCGGCGACCAGGATGACACCCGCCCCCCGGTCAACCATGTTGCCCGCCGTGCGTCGGGCCCGGTCCACATCGCGGAACCCATCCACCCAATTGGACAGGTAGATCCCGTCGATCTCCGCCTCCGGCCGGATGGACAGGATGCCCTGGATGAAGCCGCAGCCGAAGCGGGTGACCGCATCGATCGGCATGCCCCCGATGAAGCCGAAGCGGCCGGTCTCCACGGTCAGGGCCGCCGCCATGCCTGCCAGATAGCTCGCCTCATCCTCCCTGAACTGGATCGCCTCCGTATTCGGGCGGTCCAAGGCGGAATCGATGATGGTGAAGCGCAGGTGGGGGTGGCGGTCCGACAGACGTTCCACCACCGGCTCATAGGAATTGCTGACAAAGACCACATGGCCGCCATCCCGCTTGGCGAAGGCGGTGACGGCCTGTTCCACCACGTTGTTATCGGCGGTGACCCGGGTACGCACCCGCACCTCCCCCCGCTCCTCCGCGTCCCGGGCGGCGTCATAGGCCATGGCGTTGAAGCCGCCATCCTGCTTGACCATGTTGAAGAAGACGAAGACGTCCCGCGCCGGGGCAGCGGCGGGTGCGGCCGGAACAGGGGCGGCATCGGTGGGTGTTGGGGTTGGGGCCAGGCCCTGGACCGCCGCGGCCGTGGTCCCCGTCCCCCCCTCGGTCGCGGTGGGTGAAGCCTGGGCGGGCTGCATCTGCGATGTCCCGCCCACCAGCGCGAGGATCAGGCTCATGGCCCACAGGGCTGGCAGCCGCCGGACCGCAGACCTACCGTCCGCCGCCCGCCAGGCAAGCGGTCGCAGGTCACACCAGGGCAGGCCGCCGGGGCAGGGACGGATCATCCGATGGGTCCGGACAAACGGTGTCGACACGCCAGCATGCCTGAGTGGACGGGAACGGACAAGCCAGCCACGGTACGCGGTCGGCCTGGGCACGAACCGATCGCAATCCGGCACCATGGCCCGAACTGATAGCCGTAGTGACACGCCGGTAACAGCCGGGAGCATCACCGTCACGTATCTTTAACCCGGGCAGCGCCTGCCGGACCCCGGTCGCTCCCCCTCACGCCGGGGCAGAGGGTGGCGACTGCATGTACAGGGCGACCAGTCGGGCCACATCGACCAGGGCATCGCCGTGGATGCGTTCATAGCCGTGGCTCGCATCCACACCGAAGCAGACCAGGGCCGTGCGCATGTCGTTGCCCGCCTCCAGGGCGGCGGCACTGTCGCAGCGGTAATAGCGGAAGACGTCGCGCTGGTGGGGCAAGGCGAATTCCCGGCACAGGGTCAACAGACTGCGGGTCAGGCGCATGTCGAACGGTCCCGTCATGTCCGCCATGGCGATGGTCACGCCGTACTCGGCGCTGTTCTGGCCGGGGGCGGTGGTGCCGTTGTCGATGGTCACCATCTCCGCCACATCCTGGTGCAGCCCGGTGGAGGCACCGCTTCCCACCTCCTCACTGATGGTGATCAGCAGGTGGCAGTCCACGGGCAGTTCCCCGCCCCCCTCCAGCACCGCCTTGGCCGCTGCCAGCAGGATGGCGACACCGGCCTTGTCGTCCAGGTGGCGGGAATTGATGAAGCCGGTATCCGTCACCTCCGGCTGGGGATCGATGGCGACCGCGTCCCCCACATGGATCTCCAGGGCCAGAAGATCGGCCAGGCTGTGGCAGCGTTCATCGATGCGCAGTTCCACATGGCGCCAGCCGACCGGCTGGGTATCCACCTCCTCATTGAAGGTGTGGCCGCTGGCCTTCAGGGGCAGGATGGTGCCGCGGTAGCGCTTGCGGTCGGCCAGAATGGTGCAGCGCGCGCCTTCCGCGAACCGGGCGGACCAGTGGCCGATGGGCACCAGCTCCAGCCGCCCGTTCTCCTTCAGCCGTTTCACCTGCGCGCCCAGCGTATCCACATGGGCGACGACGGCCCGGTCGGGGGAGGTGCGGCGGCCCGGCAGGTTGGCGCGGATCGCCCCGCGGCGTGTCAGCTCATAGCCCAGGCCCAGCCACGTCAACTCGGCCCGCAGCAGGTTCACCGCCTCATCCGTGAAGCCGGTCGGGCTGGGCACCGCCAGCAGGCGGAGCAGCAGATCCAGAAGATAGGCGCGGTCGATGGGCAGATCCCGCATGGGTCAGTATCCTCCCCGTGTATGGGGAAACAGCAGATCGATGAACCGCTCCGCCGTCGGTGCCGGCTCATGGTTGGCCAGGCCCGGCCGCTCATTGGCCTCGATGATGACGTAATCGGTCCCCGTCGCATCGGGGACCAGGAAGTCGAAGCCCACCACCGGGATGTCCAAGGCGCGGGCGGCCAGCACGGCGACATCGGCCAGGATCGGGTTCAGGCGGTCGGTCACATCGTGGATGGTGCCGCCGGTGTGCAGGTTGGCGGTCTTGCGCACCGGCAGGACCGTCCCCGGCGGCAGCACATCGTCCATCCCGTGCCCGGCCGCGATGACGCAGCGTTCCGTCTCCTCATCCAGGGGGATGCGGCTTTCCCCGCCGGTGGCCGCGGCGCGGCGGCGGCTCTGCCCCTCGATCAGGGACCGCACGGTCGACCGCCCATCGCCCACCACCCGGGCGGGGCGGCGCAGGGCGGCGGCCACCACCCCATACCCGATGACGATGATGCGCAGATCCTCCCCCTCGCAGAACTGCTCCAACAGGACCGTCTCGCAATAGCGGCGCGCCGTCTCCCGCGCCCGGGCCAGGGTGTCGCCATCACGGACATCCACGGTGATGCCCCGTCCCTGCTCCCCCCGGGCGGGCTTGACGACGATGCGCCCGTGCCGGGCCAGGAAGGCGGCATCCCCGGTGCCGCCGTCGGCCACCGCCTGGTCCGGCACTGCCAGGCCATGCCTCGCCAGCAGCCGCCGGGTCACCGCCTTGTCGTCGCAGCGGCTCAGGGCGACGGCACTGGTCAGTTCCGACAGGCTTTCCCGGCAGACGATGCTGCGCCCACCGGAGGTGAGGCAGAAATAGCCGGCATCCGCATCCAGCACCTCCACCCCGATGCCGCGGCGCCGCGCCTCCTTCACCAGGATGGCGGCGTAGATGTTCAGCCGGTCCTCATCCTCCGGCGGGGGGCCCAGGAACAGTGGCTCGTTGATCGGGCTGCGGGTCTTCAGGGCGAAGGCGGGAATCCGGCGGAATCCGATCCTTTCATACAACGCGATGGCCTGGGTATTGGTGTGCAGGACCGACAGGTCCAGGAAGGCGCGGCCGCGGGCGCGCATATGGTCGGCCAGCCGGCGCACCAGGCATTCGCCAATGCCCGGGAAATCGGCCTGGGCATCGACGGCCAGGCACCACAGGCTGCTGCCCTGTTCGGCATCGGCAAAGGCGCGGCCATGGTCCACCCCGGTGACGATGCCGGCCACCCGCCCCCCCGCCTCATACACGGCGATCAGGTGGGTCAGGGTGCGGCTGTTGCGGGTCGCCATCAGGAAGGTCGCCGGCGGCGGCACCATGCCCCGACGGGCATGGATGGCCACCGCCTGCTCCGCCTCCTCCCGGTTGCGCAGGCGGCGGATTGTATAGCCCTGGGGGCGGCGCGTGCCGTCGCGATAGGTGGTCAGCCACAGGCGGTAGGTGTGGCTGGGGTCCAGGAACAGCGCCTGGGGGGCGCGGGCCAGGACCAGATGCGGATCCTGAAGGTACAGGGCGATGTCCCGCCGGCCATCCCGTTCCTCCCGCATCACCTCAACAAGACGGTCTATATCATTGAATGTATGGGCGAAGATAAGCCGACCCCAACCGCATTCCACCACCGCCTCCGCGGTGGAGGTGGCGGGGCTGGCCGCAGCCGGATCCCGGCGGATCAGGGACAGGGTCGGGCTTGCGCTGCGCGCCAGCCGGTGCCGGGCCGGTCGGCCCCGCTGGATCGTCATGGCTCTTTCCTCCCTGAAGCACTGGCCCCGGTTTGCTGGGCCCGGTTTGCTGGGCCCAGTCAAAGGCCCTGGGCCTGGAACCAGAATTCCAACAGGGCGACCTGCCATAAGGTCGATCCGCGCAGCGGGGTCAGATGGGCATCCGGGTCGGACAGCAGCCGGTCCACCGCCGCCCGCTGGAACAGCCCCCGCTGCCGGGCCTTGTCCCCGGTGACCAGATCGCCCACCATCTCCAGGAAGGGGCCGCGCAGGTATTTCAGCGCCGGAACGGGGAAGTATCCCTTGGGCCGGTCGATCACATCCGCCAGGATGACCCGGCGGCCCACCTGCTTCAGGATGTGCTTGCCACCATCCCGGATCTTCAGCCCGGCGGGGATGCGGGCGGCCAGTTCCACCAGCTCATGGTCCAGGAAGGGCACCCGCGCCTCCAGCCCCCAGGCCATGGTCATGTTGTCCACCCGCTTCACCGGGTCGTCCACCAGCATGACCGTGGTGTCCAGGCGCAGGGCCTTGTCCACCGCGCTGTCCGCCCCGGGCCGGGCGAAATGGTCGGTGACGAAGGCCAGGGCCGGGTCGGCGCCGTCCAGCCAGCTTGCATTAAGAAGATCGCGCATCCCGTTGATATCGCGATCGAAAAAGACGCGGGCATAGGCATCGACCGCCGCCGCCGGGTCCGTATCGGCCAGGGGCGGGTACCAGTGGTATCCGCCGAAAACCTCATCCGCGCCCTGGCCGGACTGGACCACACTCACATGCCGTGCCACTTCCCGGCTCAACAGGTAGAAGCCGATGGTGTCATGGCTGACCATGGGTTCGGACTGGGCGGCGATGCAGGGCGCGATGTCGGCCAGGGTACGGGCGGAATCCACGAACAGGCGCTGGTGGTCGGTGCCGAAATGCCGGGCGATCAGGTCGGAATACTGGAATTCATCCCCCGCCTCCCCACCCACGCTTTCAAAGCCGATGGAGAAGGTTTTCAGCCCGCTCTGCCCCGCCTCCGCCAGGAGGCCGGTGATCAGGGAACTGTCCAGCCCGCCGGACAGCAGCACCCCCACCGGCACATCGGCGACCAGCCGGCGGCGGACGGCCCGGCGCAGGGCATCAAGCACCAGCTCCTGCCATTCCGTCTCGTCCCTGGCGGCATCCCCGTCCCGGGGGCCGTAGGACAGGGTCCAGTAGGTCTCCTCCCGGCGGGTGCCGTCCGGCTCCACGGTCATCAGGGTGGCGGGGGGCAGCTTGCGCACCCCCGCCAGGATGGTGCGCGGGGCCGGAACCACGGCGTGGAAGCTCATGTACTGGTACAGCGCCACCCGGTCGATCCCGGTGTCAATCCCCCCCGCCGCCAGCAGGGCCGGCAGGGTGGAGGCGAAGCGGAAGGCGCATCCCCCCTCCGCCCGCGGCACCTCCGCCCAGTACAGCGGCTTGATCCCCAGCCGGTCCCGGCCCAGGACGGCCCGGCCGCTCTCCCGCTCCACGATGCAGAAGGCGAACATGCCGTGCAGCCGCTCGACAAAGCGGGGGCCCCAGGCGTGGTAGGCCTTGACCATCACCTCGGTGTCGCCGTGGGAGAAGAACCGGTAGCCCGCGGCCTCCAGCTCGGCCCGCAGCTCCCGGTGATTATAGATGCAGCCGTTGAAGACGATGGTCAGACCCAGATCGGCATCCACCATCGGCTGGGCGGAGGCGGTGGTAAGATCGATGATCGCCAGGCGCCGGTGCCCCAGGGCGGATCGGCCATGGACGACGATGCCGTGCCCATCCGGTCCGCGGTGCCGAAGCACCCCGCACATGGCCTGGACCGCCGCAGCATCAGGCAGGGCGGGGGAGGATCGGGACAGGATTTCGCCGGCAATTCCGCACATCGGCTGTATCGCTCCCTCGGGTTCCGGGGGGCGCCCGGCCCGCGCGGGGCCAGACACCGGGGAACGGCCGATGGGATAACCATGATCCCGGCCGCATCCACCTGGTGAACACGGGCGGCGCGGATTCAGGACCAAGGAAGGAGTGCGATTTTCACCGGCGTGATGCGGCCTTCCGCCAGGCACGGCGACCGGCATCCAGGAACAGGATCGGCAAGCGGCGTGGCGCCACGGGTGATTCCGCCTTGGGGGACTTCGATCCGGAAGCGATTCAGCTGTCACCCAGGAGGGGCAGGGCAGCCTCCCCCGCGGCAGGATCACCGGGGGCAGTCTCCCAGCCCAACCCGGGAAGGGCGATGATGCGGCCGCCCATGCGGTCGCTGCGGGAAACAATGACGCCCCGCTGCTCCATATAGCTAAGCAAGCGCCGCGCCCGGCCGCTGGAGCGGCTGCCGCAGGCGCGGGCCACATCGGCGTCGCTGGGGCAGGGGGCGCGGTCCAGGGCCGCCCGGGCGATCAGCAGGAACACACCCTGCATATCCTCCTGCAAGACCCCCGCCGCGGCCACCGCCTGTTCCCATTCCGGATTGTCCCCAGTGCGCGCATCCACGCCCGCCCGGAGGACGGAGACGCGGCGGCGGAACGCGGCCATGTCCAGCCCTTCCCCCCGCACCCGGTGGATGCGGCAGCGGACCAGGAAATCCTGGTACAGCACGGCATCGGTGCGGAAGCTGCTGTCCGGTTCCGCCAGGATCAGGCGCAGGATACCGTCCAGCTTGTCATCCCGGTCCTGGGGATTGGCGGGATCGGCCTGGGCCTCGGCCGACGCCTTCTCCGCCGCTTCGGCCTGCCGGCGCCCGGCTTCCCGCAGCAGGGCGTTGATGTCCTGGGGCGGGGGCGGGGGCGGGCGGCGGGCCGGGGCCGCCAGGGGTGTCATCCGCTCCTCCTCCGACGGGGTCAGGATCAGGTCGCGGGCATCGGCGGTCGGCGTCTCCGGCAGGGGCATGAGCTTCGGGCTGCCGCCGCGGCCCGCCGTCTCCACCATGCCGATGCGCACGGGCAGGGGGCGGCGGGACAGCGCAGGCCCCAAGGCCACGAAATGCCCGCGCTGGAGATCGCGGAACATCTCCGCCTGGCGCTTCTCCATCCCCAGCAGATCCGCCGCCCGGGCCATGTCGATGTCCAGGAAGGTGCGCCCCATCAGGAAGTTGGAGGCTTCGGCCGCGACGTTCTTGGCCAGCTTGGCCAGCCGCTGGGTGGCGATGACCCCGGCCAGCCCGCGCTTGCGGCCCCGGCACATCAGGTTTGTCATGGCGCCCAGGCTGGCCTTGCGCGCCTCATCCGAGACCTCGCCCGCGGCGGCCGGGGCGAACAGCTGCGCCTCATCCACCACGACAAGCATGGGGTACCAGAAATCCCGCTCCGCATCGAACAGCCCGCCCAGGAAACAGGCAGCCATCCGCATCTGCATCTCGATATCCAGACCTTCCAGGTTCAGGACGACAGAGACGCGATGGCGCCGCACCCGGGCCGCCACCTGCTGCAACGACGCCTCCGTATGGCGGTCCGCCTCCACCACCACATGGCCGTAGTGGTCGGCCAGGGTGACGAAATCCCCCTCCGGATCCACGATGCATTGCTGGACATGGCGGGCCGACTGCTCCAGCAGCCGGCGCAGCAGGTGCGATTTGCCGGACCCGGAATTGCCCTGCACCAGCAGGCGGGTCGCCAGCAGCTCCTCCAGATCCATCGTCGCGGGCCGACCCTGATCGGTCAGGCCCATGTCGATGCCGATTGTCACCTTGCACTCCCGTCCACAACACACCCCCGGGCGAACCGGCCCGCCGGGCGGCGGACCTTATAACCCAGTCGCCCCGCCCATGGGGGAAGATTGTCGGGCGGGGTGCGGAATCCAGCCGGGCCCTGCCGATGACCAAGCATCCCCCGGGAGGACCTGCGACTGGATGCGGTTGCCGGTTCGGGGCGGATGCCCCATGGTCCGCTGCCGGGTCAGGCAAGTGCTGCGGGCGCTGACCGACGTGGGCCTGATATGAGTACGGTATTGGAATATAAAGGATATGTCGGGTCGATCGACGACAGTGATACGGGTTAGGTGCTTCACGGTCGGCTGGAATCCATCCGCGATCTGGTGACCTATGAGGGCGCGGACGCCGAAGGTGCCCTGTACCGGGAGTTGCGCCCCGCGGGGCGGGCCACACGGGGGGGATTTTAACGGAAAAAGGGTCGGAGCTTCAGGCCGATCCAGTTGCCGACCAGGGCCGCGGGCAGCCACACCCAGCCGTGCAGGCTGCCCGACGCCACCGCCCCGAAATAGGCGGAGATGTTGCAGCCCGTACCGATCCGGGCGCCATAGCCCAACAGCAGCCCGCCGACGACACTCGCCAGGATCAGCCGGGGCGGGATGCGCAGGGTGGGCGCGAACCGCCCGGCCAGGGAGGCCGCCAGCATCGCCCCGGCCATCAGGCCGATATTGGTGACGGTGACCACATCGGCCGGCAACGGCCCCTCCAGCGCCGCCGCCTGATCCGCATCGGCCCAGTACTCCCAGAACAGGATATCCTCATGCCAGGGCAGCGCGATCCTGGAGCCCCAAAGGGTGAAGGCGGATGTGATGCCCCAGGGCCGCCCCGCCACCAGCAGCATGGCGTAGCTGAGCAGGGCCAGGGCAACGGCGCCCCAGAGCATGGGCCAGCGGCCCCGCAGCAGACGGTGGATCAGGGGCTGGTCCTGATCCGGGCCCGTTTCAGGCACCCGGTCATGCTGAACCGCGCCATGGCGCCGCTTCTCCCACCACAGGGTCAGGGCGGCAATCAGGGCGAAGACGGAAAGGTTCGCCGCCAGCGCCGCCGCCCAGCCCCAGTCCCGGACCAGGGAGATGGATGCCACCCGCGGCAGGTCGTTCCACCAGGGCAGATGGGCCGCCCCCACGGTCGCCCCAATGACGAAGAAGACCAGGGTCAGCAGCATCTGGGTGCTGCCCCCGCCCGCCGTGTAAAGCGTGCCGGACCCGCAGCCCCCCGCCACCTGCATGCCGATCCCGAACATCACCGCCCCGGCCACCACGGCCGTGCCGATGGGGAACAGGATGCCGTTGACCGGCTGACCGAAGACCTGGCCCGCATCCAGGGTGGGGAAGAACAGGGTGCAGGCCACCGCCAGCATCACCATCTGCGCCCGGATGCCCGCCCCGCGCCCATCGGTCAGGAACACGCGGAAGGCATGGGTGAAGCCGAACGCGGCATGGTAGAGCACAACGCCCAGGGCCCCCCCCAGCAGGTACAGCACCGCCTGCCGGGCCGATACCGCGTCGCCGATCCACAACGCACCCAGGATCAGCAGGGCGAATGCCAGCAGAGCGGGGCCCCGGTTGATGCCCGGTGCCTGCCCCAGGGCGGGGGCGGGACCGCCATCGCCCGACACCAGCGTCGCCCCCGTCATTGCACACCGATCCCGCTGTTGTTCGCTTGGAAAATCCTTCCGCGAATGTAGAAAGCCGCGGGTCCGTCCACAAGATGGAATGACCCGTCCCGTCACCACCCTGCCATGCAACGCATGAAACCGTTGCGGGGAACCGTCCATGGGGTAAACAGGGTTTCCCAGGCAACAACAGGGCGGGCCATGGACAAGCTGATGGAAGGATACCGGCGGTTCCGGACCGGCGCCTGGCGTGTCGGGCGGGATCTGTTCCTGCGCCTTGCGGAGGTGGGACAGAGCCCGCGATCCATGATCGTCGCCTGTTCCGACAGCCGGGTGGACCCGCAACTGATCTTCGACGCCGCGCCGGGGGAGATGTTCGTGGTGCGGAACGTGGCAAACCTGGTTCCGCCCTATGCCCCGAACGCCGATTTCCACGGCACCAGTGCGGCCCTTGAATTCGCCGTCACCCAGTTGAACGTGCGCAACATCGTCGTCATGGGGCATGCCGGCTGCGGCGGTGTCGCCTCCCTTCTGAAACCGCAGGAGGGACCGAGCGATTTCGTCGGCGCCTGGATGCGCATCGCCAAACCGGCCCTGGCCATGGCCCGCGCCTCGGGTGCCGAAACGGCGGAGGAATTGCAGACCGCTTGCGAAAGGGCGGCGGTGGAAATCTGCCTGGACAACCTGCTGACCTTCCCCTGGGTGCTCGAACGGGTGGAGGCCGGCAGCCTGCGCCTGATCGGCTGCCATTTCGACATCGCGTCGGGCGAGCTGAGCTTCCTCGCCGGCGGACCGGAAGAGGGCCCGCCAGAGGGCGCGGCACTCGATGATCCGGCCTTCTGAAGCCGGGGGGTGAAGCACAAAGGCCCCTCTCCCCTTGAGGGAGAGGGAGGGGCCCAAGCCGCCCGGCTTGGGAGGGTGAGGGGTCCGGCAGCACCGACCCTATGCGACGTTCTGCCTTCCCAAGGATACCCCTCACCCTCCCATGCTTCGCATGGGTCCCTCCCTCTCCCTCAAGGGGAGAGGGGTTTCTCGACGGGCGATGGCTTTCCCTTACCCCGCCCGGCGGACCTCCGCGGCGAAGGTGCCGACGGCGCGGGTCAGGCTGTCGGTCTGTTCCTTCAAGGTTTCCGACAGGCGGGTCATGCGGTCGGCCGCTTCGCCGGTGGACCGCCCCACCACCACCACCTCTCCCGACAGGTCGGCCGAGGCGCGGCTGGCCTCGGCGGCGGCGGCGGCGTGGCTGGCCATGTCGCGGGTGGCGGCATCCTGTTCCGTGACCGCCCCGGCGATGGTGGCGTTGATCTGGTCCAGGTCCAGGATGACGGCCGCGATCTCCTCGATGGCACCGACGGCGTCATCGGTGCTGCGGCGGATGGCTGTGATCTTGTCCCCCACCTCCTGGGCGGAGCGGGCGGATTGGCCAGCCAGGTTCTTCACCTCATTGGCGACGACGTTGAAGCCCTTGCCAGCCTCCCCGGCGCGGGAGGCCTCGATGGTGGCGTTGAGGGCGAGGAGCTGGGTCTGGGCGGCCAGTTCGCTGATGGCGTCCAGCACGCTGTCGATGCTTCGGGTGGTCTCCACGAGGCTGGAGACGATGGCCCGCGTCTCCCGCGCCCGGGCTGCGGCCCGGTGGGAGACGGCGGCGGAGCGCTCCAGCTGCTCCCCGATCTCCGAGATGGAGGCGGCGAGCTGGCCCGTGCCCGCGGCCAGCGTCTCAACGTTCATCGACGCGCCCTCACTCGACCGGCTGACGCCGACGGCGATGTCGATCCCACGGGCGGCAAAGCCGCGCAGGGATTCCGCATCCTTGGCCGCGGCCCCCGCCGCCGCCGCCACGTCGCGGGCCAGTTGCCCCACCTCCGCCTCCAGCCGGTCGGCGACGCGGGACAGGGCGGCGATCTGTTCGGTCCGGGCGCGGGCCGCCGTCTCCTCCCGGGCGCGGTTGGCGGCTTCGGTCTCCTGATGGGCCTTTTGCGCCTCCTCCAGGGCTGCGTGGGAGGCGTTGAAGGCGCGGGACAGGGTAGTGGCGAGCCAAAGCAGCAGCCCCGTCTCGAACAGCACCAGCCAGAGATGCAGCCCCAGCCGCAGCAGGTCCATCCCCCCCGGCATCAGATAGCCCGGGGCCAGCAGGGTGGTCAGCAGGTGGTGCAGGATCACCGACCCCGACGCGGTCAGGATCGCCGCCCGATCGCAATAACCCGCCACCACCGCCAGAAGGACGAAGAAATAGATGTGCAGGTCGCCGTGCCAGGGATGGTCGCGGAAGGCCAGCAGCGCCGCCCCGGCCGCCAGCGGCAGCAGGGCCGCCAGGGCGAGCCGCTCCAGCGCCGTGCCGCGGAGCAACCACCAGGCGGCCCCGGCCGCGGCTGCGATGCCCAGGGTCACGAGGGCGGCCGTCCCGCTGAAGGCCGGCGCCAGAAGCCATTCGCCGACCGCGATGGCGGGGACCTGCATGGCCAGCAGCCCCAGGATCAACAGGGAGGTGAGGCGGCGGATATGGGTCAACTGGGTCATGGGGAATGCTCCCGCAGGATGAAGGCGGTAGGGGGCGCTAGAGGGTTGAGCGGCGCAGGGCCATCAGATCGTCAAGCGGCATGGGTCGGCCGTACAGCCAGCCTTGGGCGAAATGGCATCCCAGACCGGCCAGAAGCTCGGCCTGCGCCTCCGTCTCCACCCCTTCGGCGACGATGGTGCGCTTCAGGGCCTGGCCCAGGGCCAGGACCATGCGCACGATCTCCGCATCCTCCGTCTCCGGCCCGATGTTGGAGATGAAGGAGCGGTCGATCTTGAGTTCATCCGCCGGCAGGTTGCGCAGGGAGGCCAGGGTGGCGAAGCCGGTGCCGAAATCATCCAGCGCCACGGTGATCCCCATCCGCCGCAGGTCGGACAGGACGCGCCGCGCCGTCCCGGCATCGCTGGCCAGCGCCGTCTCCGTCACCTCGATCTGGATATCGGCCCCGGTCAGGTCATTGTCCGTCAGCAGGGTCTGGAGCACCTTCGTCAGGTGGGAATCCACCAGTTGGATGGCGGAGACATTGGCCGCGAAGGGCAGGGTGGGCAGACCCGCCTCCCGCCAGCGCACGGCCGCCCGCGCCACCTCAGCCAGGACCCAGTCCCCGATCTCCCCGATCAGGCCGATTTCCTCCGCCAGGGGGATGAAGCCCGCGGGCGGCACCGGCCCGATCTGGGGGTCGGTCCAGCGGATCAGCGCCTCCGCCCCCACCAGACGGCGGGTGCGGATATCCACCCGCGGCTGGAAGGCAAGCGTGAAGGCCTTGGCCTTGACGGCGCGACGGAGGGCCGCTTCGATCTGGAAGCGCTGATGGGTGCGTTCGGATTGCAGGCTGCTGTGGCTGGCGATCTTGTTCACGCCCAGGCGCTGCGCCTCATCCACGGCGGCGGCGGCATGCCGCAGCAGCTCATCCGCCGTCTTCCCGTCGGCCGGCCCCGTGGCAAGACCGATGGAGGTGGTGATGGGCGTTTCGATCCCGCAGGCAAGGCCGGCTTGGGTCACCACTTCCTGCAGCAGGCGGGCAAGGGTGGTGAGCTGATGACGGCGCTGCAACGGCGCCAGCACGGCGAATTCATCCCCCGACAGGCGGGCGATGACATCGGTGGAGCGCAGCCGTTCACGCAGCCCCCTTGCCACGGCGATCAGCACCCGGTCGCCCATGTCATGGCCGAAATGCTCATTCACCCGGCGGAAATTGTCGATGTTCAGGATGATCAGGCCGATCGTGTCTTGGCTGCGCTTCGCCTCATGCACGGACGCGGTCAGACGTTCGACGAAATTCGTGCGGTTGGGCAGGCCGGTCAGGGAGTCATAGCGCGCCCGGCGCAGGGCCTGGCTGCGCTGGCGATGATGTTCCGTGATGTCGGTGAATACACCGATATGCCGCACCGCCCCGGTGCCTGGATCTGCGACGCGGAAGATGCGCAGCAGTTCCACATAGATCTCCCCCGCCTTGTTGCGGTTCCAGATCTCCCCCTTCCAGTGGTGGGTGGTCAGCAGGGATTCCCAGACAGCCTGATAGAACTCCGGCCCATGCTTGCCCGACCGCAGGATGGCCGGGGTGCGGCCCACCGCCTCCTCCTCCGAATAGCCGGTGACGCGGGTGAAGGCGGGGTTGACCATGAGGATCTTGTTGTCCTCATCCGTCACGATCACCCCGTCATTGGTGGACGCCATGAGCGTTGACAGCAGGGCCGCCCCGTGGACGGGCACCCTGGCTGGTGCGATGGCGGCATCCACTGCGACCACTCCCGGGGCATCCCCAAGCTGGAGGGCCGAATCGAATGCGCCGTCCTCTCTGAAAAATTGTATGTCCATCGGCGTCATCCGACCGGCTAGTGTTGGCCACCAGTTACGAGGAAGATTGCGTTGATGCAACCTGTCACAGGCGACGACGGTCTGGCTTGATGCAGATCAAGTCGGCAGCAAATCGGTTTGGTTAACGATCCATCAACAATTCCTGATGAAACATCCACCTGTTGAAGACAGGTCGGCACCACATGAAATCTGACGGATCCGGGTGGAACGATTTCTTTACCCGACAAGGGGAACTGGCGGCGTCGACAGCTTTCATTCCCCCCAATCAGAAGGAAAGGCCAAGTAACAGGGTCGCAGCGGCTCCGTTACTTTCTTGGCTCCGGGTCCGCCGTGGATGGGGGCCCCATGGCCCCATCCCTGTTTCATGATCATGACGGTGCCTGCATTGCACGGGTGTTGAGTCAAATTCTGGTAGAGGCGTCAGCGGCGGCGCTGCCAGAAGGGGGCGTCGGGCCACCGCTGCTCGGCACCGTAGAACAGGCGCAGATGGTCCTGATAGGCGGTGCGGATCCCGGCCAGCCGGTCCGCATGGTCCCGCAGGGCCGCGCCCCGGTCGGCGGTGGACCCGGCAGTGAAGGAAGGCGCGGGCACGAGCCGGCTTGCCGCCTCCGCCGCTGCCAGGCCCGTGTACAGGGCGTTGAACAACCCCTGGGAGGACAGGGGATCGAAGCTCAGGGCCGCATCCCCGCAGGCAAGCCAGGCGGCGGACCCGGCGTCCCCCGGCACCGCGGTGCCGCAGGGCGGGTTGGTTAAGGCGCTGTGGGCGGCGGTGAAGCCGGGTTCGCCATCGCCGGTGAAGCCGGACCGGGCCAGCATCGCGCCCAGGCCGGGCTGGGCATGGGCCGACGCCAGCAGCGTGGCGGTATCCCGCAGCCCGGCCGCGGCGGGCAGGTCGGCATCGGTGTGGAAGGCCAGGACCCGCCGCCCGCCCGGCAGGGGGGCCGTATACCACCAGCCGTCGGGGGCCGACTGGACCCGGGTCCGCCCGGCCTCCACCGTCGGGTTGCTGTCCCGCCCGTGCAGCCAGCCGCAGACCAGCCGGTCGGTCACCACCCGGCGGGCACCCAGACGGCGGGACAGCGCCGCCTGCCGCCCCCCGGCATCGATCAGCACCGCGGCCCGGATATCGGCCGTCTGGCCCGCTTCCCCGCGCAGGCGGACATGCCAGCCATGCTGCACCGGGGCCCCCACGCCGTCCACGGCCACCGGTTCCGCCGGGCACAGCAAGGCCGCCCCGGCCCGCCCCGCCTCCCGCCGCAGCCAGGCATCGAAGCGGGCCCGGTCCAGGTGCCAGCCGGGCCCGTCCGGATCGCGCAGATGGTCCGCCACCACCGGATCGTCACTGCCCCAAAGGGACAGGTTGGCATGGCAGGGGGCGTGGCCCTGGTCCAGGAAGGATTGCCACAGGCCCAGATCCGCCAGGATGCGTCGGGCGGCCGGGGCCAGGCTTTCGCCGATGCGGGTCCGCGGCTCCGCGACCCGGTCGACCAGGACGACCCGATGCAAGCGGGCAAGGGCGATGGCCGCCACCGCCCCGGCCGGACCAGCCCCGATGATCATCACATCGGTGGACAGGACCGGCGGGGCGGGGGCACCTTCCGTTCCCGTCACCGCAGGCCGTTGGGGAAGCGGCGGACCTTGTCGATCCCGGACAGGTCGGTCCGGCCGCCTTCCCGATGGGGGCTGCCCTCACCCAGGCGGGACAGGGCGGTGGCCATCTCCTCCTCCTCCTCCTCCCGGGCGTCCTCTGCGGCGGCCTTCAGCTTCTTCTTGCCGGTATCCGCCGTCTTGGGATGTCCATGGCGCCAATCCTCCGGCCCCAGATCCTCCACCTCCATCACAGGCGGGAAGGCGGGATCGTCGGCCGGGCCCTGCCGCACCTCCACCACGCCCATGCGGCCGAAATGGTGGATCATGTGGTTGATCTGCTCGGTATAGCTCTTGTCCAGGCCCAGCGGCCGGTCCCAGTCGGCCCGGAAGGCGAAGGCGGCCAGGCGCTGATCCAGCGGCTTCGCCGTGTCCATCACCGCCTCATAGTTCCGGCGGCTCAACACCTGGTTCGGCACCCGGGCCGGCCAGAAGGTGGGCACATAGGGATCATAGGTCTTGTCATAGCCGGACCGGCAACTGGCCGTGTCCGTCTGCCAGGGGATGGCCATCCAGCGGGTCAGGCTGCCTGGGTACTGCACGCCCAGGGGGCCGTCGGGGATCTGCAGCGTGTCCTGGGTCAGGGCGGCGCCGTAGGACACCTCCCTCTGGCCCTTCTTCGCATGGGCGATGCGGAAGGGCGCCATGTACATGCTGTAGCTGCGCATGGGCCAGGTCAATTCGCAGCCGGGATGGAAGGCGTCGGCCAGGCAGAATTCCATCGCGGCGCGGGTCAGTGCATCCCCCTGCTCGGCCATGGGCACATCCTCGATCGTGCGCGGCGGGGTTCGGGCGGGGTCCCAGTCCGCTTCGAAATCACCGTTCACCCATTGCTGGAGCATCGACATCTGCAAGGGCGTCAGCATGGTCATCTGGCGCCAGGTCTTGGCCGCTGGCACGCTCATCGCGTCCCCATAGACCCAGGGCCAGGGTACGGGCGACCAGGCATCCTGCTCGGGATTGCGGAACTGGTTGTACAGGGTGCGGCGGAACTCCGTCCCCGCAGCGCTGGGGTCGTTCAGCCGGGCCAGCCAGTCGGGCGTGGCAAGGTCGCTCCAGCCCTTCCAGCCGAAGGCGGCGGCGAAACCCGCATTCACCCATTGCAGCCCGGTCATCCGCTGGAAGATCGGGGCGATGTCACGGCTGAAGCTGGGCCGCTCCGGCCGGGCCAGCGTCCCCGCCGTCACCGCGATGTCGCGCATCAGGTCCCACATGGTGCGGACCGATTTCTGCATCGGGGCGTAATTGGGCGGGGCGGTGATGACCCAGGCGGGATCGACCTTCAGCGGCTTTTCCTTGTACGTCACCGTGGCTGTGACCGGCCCGTCGGCGGTGTCGTCGTGCCAGCCCTCGTTATTGGCGAAGGTGACGGCCACGCTCCCGTCATAGGAGGCGGAAACACCGCGCCCGCCAAGCACGATCAGGCGCCCGGCGTCATCGGTGCGCAGCTCGCCCAGATACACCTCCTTGCCCATGAAGCGGCCGGTATCGAAGGCGTACTTCGCACCGGACTTATTCTTGCCGGCGATGGAGCGGGAGCCGGGATCGATGGTCAGGGCGCTGCGGTCGGAGACGGTGGAATTCCGCAGCAGGGAGGGCGGGGCGGATGCCGCCTCCGGAATGTCGAGGGCGAGTTGGAACTCGTACCAGGAGGATTTCTGGTTCACCAGATGGACATGCCAGTGGACCACCGCCTCCTTATCGCCGGTCAGTTCCTTGACGATCTTGCCTTCCGCGTTCAGGCCGTAGACCCGGAACTTGGCGGCCTGACGCTTCAGCGCCCCGGTCTTGTCGCGGTAGAAGCCGGGCGCTTCGGGCAGGGGCTCCGGCACCTCGGGGCCGATGAAATACTCCGTCTCCGCATTGCCGACGCGGCAGACGCCGATGGGCGGGTAGATCGCCGCCTTGACGATGCAGTCATCGTTGATGCGCGGCAGAACCTCCGCCGGGCGGATGGGCCCCGGCTCCCGCGTGGGCACGCCGTTGGCGTTGCGCCGCTCGACGGAGCTGGCCTGGTACACCACCTTGCGCGCCGCGGAGATGGAGCCCAGCGGCTCATGCACGCCCAGGGAATGCCAGGGGTTGAAGGCCAGATTCTCCCCGTATTCCGGCTGGCCCAGGGCACAGATGTCCTGCTTCGGTAGGACCAGGGTCGCCACATGGATGGGCTTGCTCTCCGACTCCGGCCAGCGCACGGTGGCCTCATCGATGGGCATGGCCGCCTTGTTGGTGCGGAGCTGCACCATGAAGCGGAATCGCGCCTCCCCCTTCAGCAGGCGGGTGCGCAGGTCGGTCGCCAAGTAATCGGGAGCATCGCTTGGGGCCACATGGTCGGGGGCCGATTCCGGCTCCAGCTTGTACTTGCACTCCAGCAGGCCCAGCCGATAGGGCAGCCCGGACCAGTAGGTGGTGGTGAGGCAGCTCCCCTCCACCTTTTCCATCTCCTTCAGGATGCGGCGGGTCTTGGGGTGGGTGCGCAGATAGGGCTCGTAATCCCCCTCCACCACGCCGGCGCGGGTGAATTCGCAGAAATCCTTGGCCGTATCGACGAAGAAGACGTCGTTGTTCTGAAGCAGGAAATCCTGGGTCGTCCCATCCCCCAGCAGCTTCGGCCCGATCACGTCGAACAGCTTGATGCCGATTCCCATCGTTGTCTTCAGATCCGTCAGCGACGGCAGCGTGTCGCTGGAGAAACGGACCCAGGTGGGGAAGCTTTTCCCGGCGAAGACTCCGACGGTCAGATTCGCGGGCAGGCCGGGCACGATCTCGAACCGGCCATGGGCGATTCCATGGGGCTTCAGGAAGACCGGGCGCTTGGCCGGTGTCTGGCCCAGGGCGATGCGCCGGGTCTGGACGATGCCGACGAACATCTGCTCCAGCTTGTCCGCCGTCTCCACCGAGCAGTTCCAGCAGCCGCCCGCTTCCGACGGGGCTGGTGCCGCAGCCTTGGCCGCGTCCAGCCGATCCGACGGCGGCACCTTATCGGCGGCCTTGGCCGCACCCTTGCGCTTCGATCCCTTGCCCTGATCCACCATGGTGTCCTCCCCCAATCGATTGTTGGAAAAAGGGTACCTGGGGGCGGCCCGGCTTGGGAATATCCAATGTCGTCGTAATAAGAGAAATATTTATATGCTGAAAACCCAATTTCAGGGTGCGGACAGGCAACCAGCCATACACAAGAGCCCAAACGCAAACGCGGCCCCCGGTTTCCCGGGGACCGCGCTCGGTCTCGCAACACTGGGGGCCTGATCCGGGGCGGGTGGGGGGATCGCCGTATCGGCGATCCGCCTTCCGCAGCCCCAGCCAGGACCGGCCTTACTTCGGGCGCTTCGCGCCGTAGCGCGAGCGCTTCTGCTTGCGGTCCTTCACGCCCTGGGCGTCCAGGGTGCCGCGGATGACGCGGTGGGACACGCCCGGCAGGTCGTTCGGACCACCGCCCTGGATCAGGACCACCGAGTGCTCCTGCAGGTTATGGCCCTCACCGGGGATGTAGCTGGTGACCTCGTGCCCGTTGGACATGCGCACGCGGGCGACCTTACGCAGCGCCGAGTTCGGCTTACGCGGGGTGACCGTGTAGACGCGGGTGCAAACGCCGCGGAGCTGCGGGTTGCCTTCCAGACCCAGACGGCGCTCCTTCTTCTCAGGCGCCTTGCGGGGGTTCGAGATCAGCTGATTGATAGTGGGCATGGGACGTGTTGGCTCCAGTCGCGAGAGGGCTGCCTTCTAACAGGGCTCCCCCCTCAAATCAAGCGCGGTTGTTTTCAAAAAAATGCAATCAGTCATGCGTCCGAACCACCGGTCGGGGGTGCGGCCGTCATGACTTCCGCATCTTCTATATCACGCATCCACCCGGGTTGCCCAGAAATCATACTCATCGGAATGATCGATCCGGGCGGTGACCCTGTCACCGGGCTTCAGCTTGGTCTCCCCGTTCAGGAAGGTGATGCCGTCCACCTCCGGCGCGTCCCAGGGGGTGCGGCCGATGGCGCCGTCCTCATCCACCTCGTCGATCAGGA
The DNA here is from genome assembly GCA_046045995.1 of Pseudomonadota bacterium. Classification (GTDB taxonomy): domain Bacteria; phylum Pseudomonadota; class Alphaproteobacteria; order Azospirillales; family Azospirillaceae; genus Indioceanicola. The sequence goes on from JBJOKR010000029.1 coordinate 27,745, forward strand.
TGGTGGTGGTGCGGCCGACGCGGCGACCCAGGACGCGGGCGCTGATCGCCTGCTGGGTATCCATCAGGCGGTTGAAGCGCAGATCCTTGATCTCTTCCGGCACATAGCCGGGCAGGTCGTTGGCCTTGGCCCCGTCCACATGCTCATAACGGAAGCAGCCGACCCGGTCGATCTCCGCCTCGTCCAGCCACTGGAGAAGGTATTCGTAATCCTCCTCCGTCTCCCCGGGGAAGCCGACGATGAAGGTGGAGCGAATGGAGATCTCAGGACAGGCGGCCCGCCAGGACTTGATGCGGTTCAGCACTTTCTCCTGGTTGGCGGGGCGCTTCATGGCCTTCAGCACATTGGGGGCGGCATGCTGGAACGGGATGTCCAGATAGGGCAGCAGCTTGCCGTCCACCATCAGCTCGATCAGGTCGTCCACCTCAGGATAGGGGTAGACATAGTGCAGCCGGGTCCACACCCCCAGCTCCGACAGGCCCAGGCACAGGTCCTTCAGCTTGGTGCGGAACGCCTTGTCCCGCCACTGGTCCTCGGCATACTTCAGGTCCACGCCATACGCGGACGTGTCCTGGGAGACGACCAGCAGTTCCTTGGTGCCGGCCTTCACCAGCGCCTCCGCCTCCCGCAGCACATCGCCCACGGTCCGGCTGGCCAGGCGGCCGCGGATGTCGGGGATGATGCAGAAGGTGCACTTGTTGTTGCAACCTTCCGAAATCTTCAGATAGCTGTAGTGGCGCGGCGTCAGCTTCAGCCCGCCGGGCGGCAGCAGGCTGGTGAAGGGGCTGTGCTCGATCGGGGCGGCGTCCCGCACGGCCTTCAGCACGGCGTCATATTGCTGCGGGCCGGTGACGGCCAGCACGGTCGGGTGGGTTTCCCGGATGCGGGCCGGTTCCACGCCCAGGCAGCCGGTGACGATCACCTTCCCGTTCTCCGCGATCGCCTTGCCGATCGTGTCCAGCGAATGCTGCTTGGCGGAGTTCAGGAAGCCGCAGGTATTGACGACGACGACGTCGGCATCCTGATAGGTGGGGGAGATGCCGTAGCCTTCCGCCCGCAGCCGGGTGATGATCCGTTCCGAATCCACCAGCGCCTTGGAGCAGCCAAGGCTGACGAATCCGACCTGCGGCCCCACCTTGGGCGCAGCCTGGGGGGACTGCCGTTCCATGTGCGTCAATTCCGAAATCCTGAGGACAAGCGCTTGATATAGGGAATCAGGGTTGCCCCCTTCAAGCGGCGGACCCATGCGCCGATGGGGGGCGGGCTGTGCGGAGCGGGGTGGGGGCCCTAAGCCCTCATTCCCAACCAGATCCTCAATCCGGAGCGTCATCCTTGGCGATGCGCAGCACGCCACCGGCAGGCAGCCGTGCGACCGACACCATTCCCTCTAGCCGGGAAAGCCGCTCCCCATGGTCCCGCAACCGGTCATCATGCTTTTCAGCCAATCGGGCCATTCCGGCAGCCAAATCATCGACCATTTCGGCAAGGGCTGTCACCCGCGAGTCCAACGTCAAAACCTGACGGAGAGTGTCCAACCAGGTAGTCAAGGCTGCCTCCGCTCAACAGCATTGATGCGGGCCAATGCATCTTTCACGCGGTCCGCCGTCTGTTCCAGACGGGTGGTCATCCGTTGCAGGGCATCCTGCACCAGCTTAATCGTCTCGGCCTCCCCAGGGTCCACCCCGGCGCTGCCCAGGGCAAGGCTGCGCAGGTAGGGGCCGACATCCATACCGGCGTTACGGGCCCGCTCCGTGATAACCTGCTGTTCGCGGGGATTCACCAAAACCTGGATTCGCTTGTCACGGGGTGCGGTTGCCCGGGCGGTCGATACGGGTGCCATGCTGGATGCCCTCCCGATTTCATGTGCAGTGAGTATGTGCATGCGCACGACCGCCAATCAAGGGACGACGGACGCCTGATTTTGTGATCCCACCCCCGCACAGCCCTGTTTCCCGGCCTTCGCGATTGTCACAGGTCAAGGCGTCGCCTATCTGGACCGGCGTGTAATGGGGTGCCCGGGGCTTGGTTCCGGGCCCGGCAGGCAGGCGGCGCGGGCGCCGCGGGACAGGAAAAGGACGGGTCATGGGCAGCGCGTTCGCGGAGGAAAGGGTTCTGTCGGTCCACCACTGGACGGACACGCTGTTCAGCTTCAAGACGACGCGGGACCCGTCCCTGCGGTTCCTGAACGGGCAGTTCGCGATGATCGGCCTGATGGTGGAGGGCAAGCCCCTGGTGCGGGCCTATTCCATGGCCAGCGCGAATTATGAGGAACACCTGGAATTCCTGTCCATCAAGGTGCCGAACGGGCCCCTGACCTCCCGCCTTCAGCACATCCAGGTGGGCGACACGGTGCTGGTCGGGCGCAAGCCGACGGGCACCCTGCTGACCGACAACCTGACGCCCGGGCGCACCCTCTATCTCTTCTCCACCGGCACCGGGCTTGCCCCGTTCA
>JBJOKR010000030.1:0-30098 GCA_046045995.1 Pseudomonadota bacterium
GGAGAGGGAGCGGGACAGGGAACCCGGGGTCAGCGTGTAGCGGTACAGCGCATCGGGCACCACCCGCCACCGCCCCCCGGCCAGAAGGCAGTCCAGGTACCAGTGGAAATCCTCCGCCACCGGCAGGTCCGTGGCGAAGGGGCCGGCGCGGCGTGCCAGTCCGGCGTCCACCAGCGGCTTCAGGAAGCCCAGGCTGTAGCCGTAGCGCAGGGCCCGGTTCCCGTCGATGAAGGCCGGGGCCCCCAGCGCCGCCACCCGGTGCAGGCGCTGCTCACTGAACGCGGTGCCCCGCACGGCGCCGCCGGGGGCGACCAGCACCAGATTGTCCGCCACCATGTCCGCCCGGGCGGCCCGCGCCGCCTCCAGCAGGCGGGACAGGCGCCCGGGGGCGAAGCTGTCATCGGCATCCAGCAGGGCGATCCAGCGGCCCCGGGCTGCGGCCAACCCGTCATTCCGGGCAGCCCCGGCCCCGCCGTTCCAGTCCCGTCGGATCAGGCGGATGCGCGGATCGGCCGCCGCCAGCCCCTGCACCACCCGCGATGTCCCGTCGGGGGAGGCATCGTCCACCACCACCACCTCCACCGCCACACCGTCCGGATGGGTGGTCTGGCCGGTGCCCTGACCGGTGGCAGAGCGGATGGCGGCGGCGACCGTCGCCTCCGCCCGCCAGGCGGGGATCAGCACGGTGACGTCGGGCTGCGACGGGCGGGGCGTCATCGGTCGTCCCCCCCGCACAGCTGGTTGTCGGGGAAGGGGGTATAGGCGATGCGGTCATAGACGGCGGTCAGGGGTGTACCCGGATACTCGAACCGGCCCAGCCAATCCTCCGCTCCGCGGTTGTTCCAGATGTTGATGATGATCTTGCCCGGATGGCTGGGCAGGGGCCCGCGCTCCCCCCGTTCCTCATGCACCATCCGGCCGTTCACGAACCAGCGGATGCTGTCCCGGCGCCATTCCACGGCATAGTCGTTGAAGCCATCCGCCGCATCGAAGCCAAGCGGGATGTAGCTGCCGTGCAGCCCCTTGCCCGCGGTGAAGTAGTTGGTGTGCATCACCGTCGTGTCCCGGCCCAGGAATTCGATGTCGATCTCATCCATCGGGTCGCCGAAATAGGGGCCGGTATAGACGAAGAAGCTGGAAACCATCCCCCGCCCCCGCACCGCCTTCATCCGCACCTCGAACCGGCCAAAGCCGGCGAAGCCCCGGCTCTGGATTTCCGCCGCGGAAAAGGCCCGGCCCGATGACGGGCGATCGTCCAGGCTCAGGCTGACCAGCCCGTCCCGCACCGCCACGTTCCGCTTCGCCCAGCCGGCATCGAAGATGCTGCCGTTGGTCCATCCGTCGGCGATGATCCAGCGCTTTGGGTCCAGGCTGTCCAGCTCATCCACGAAGGGCGCACAGATCGCCGGCTCCCCCGCCCGGGCCGGCTGGGCTGCCGCCGTGAGCGCCAGGGTCAGGACGGCGGCGGTGAGCAGGGATCGGGTCATCACATACTCCGTATCGGGGGGCGTTGGCCCGGGGGGGCGTCGATGGGGCATTGAGGCAAGCCCCGTTGGCGAATGGCGCAGGAAACCCCTAGCTCCCCGTGAGGGGCTGAGACCCCTCTCCCCTTGAGGGAGAGGGAGGGGCCCATGCGTAAGCATGGGAGGGTGAGGGGTGAACAGGGCCGGTCCTGCCAAACCCCTCACCCTCCCACGGCTCCGCTCCGCTGCGCCGCGGGCCCCTCCCTCTCCCTCAAGGGGAGAGGGGTTCTGCGCTGCAACCTCCCTCTTGCTCCCTCAGGGGGAGAGGGGATCGGCGCTGCAACCCCCCTCTTGCTGGCCGTTCTGCCCCATGGCCGCAACGGCGGGGGCGGATAGGGGTGGGGGGCGGTGGCGGTGCTTCGACCGGCGGTATGGCGGATGCCTCCCGGTTCCGCCGCCCCTTCGGGGTGCCCCGGCAACATTCCGGTGGGGGCGCGTGTTACCGGCACCGGACCAAGCGCGCCTGGAACACCTGATGCACCGTCTCTATCCCCTTGCCGAATACCTGCTTTATGCCGGGGTCGTGCTGCTGGCCGCCGGTGGGCTGGACATGCTGATCCGGGTGGACGCGGGATTCACCACCATCCGGGCCGGGATGTGGGCGCTGGTCTATCTGGGCTTTGCCGTGCTGTTCGTGCTCCGTCCCGGGACGCTGCTGCTGGCCTTGCACCAGGGCTGGCCGCTGCTGGCCTGGCCCGCCTTGGCGCTGGTCTCCTGGCTTTGGTCCGTGAACAAGGGGGAGACGCTGGTGGCCGGGCTGCAACTCCTCTCCGTCACGCTGTTCGGGCTCTACATGGGGGCGCGGCTGGGTATGGCAGGGCTGACGCGGCTTGTCTTCCTGGTGCTGCTGGCGACGGCCGGTCTGTCCATCGCCAGCATCGGCCTGGGCGAGATCGCGTGGGACCATCACGGCAACCTGATCGGCGCCTACAGCCACAAGAACCTGCTGGGCAATCGCATGGCCCTGCTGGTCCTGTTGGCGGCGGTGGTGGCCGCGGCGGCGGCGTGGCGGGGGGCGGCCCTGGCGGTCCTGGTCCTGTCGGCGGGTCTTCTCCTCCTTTCCGGTTCCGCCACATCGCTGCTGGCGGCTGTGGTCTGCCTGGGTGTTCTAGGTCTGCTCTACTGCCTGGACCTGCGGGGCCAGGCGCGCATCCTGGGGTTCTGCCTTCTGGTGCTGGGCATGGTGGCGGTGTTGTTCCTGGCCCATCTGGCAAAGCTGGACCTGATCGTCCTGGTGCTGGAAGGGCTTGGCAAGGATGCCAGTCTGACCGGCCGGGCCACCCTGTGGGACTTCGCCGTCGCCGCCATCGGGGAGCGGCCGGGCCTGGGCTATGGCTATGACGCCTTCTGGACCGGCCGCGCCGATCAGGCGGATTACCTGCGCTGGGTGGTGCAGCAGCGGTTGAGCCATTTCCACAACGGCTTCCTGGATGTAGGCGTGCAGTTGGGCATCACCGGGATGGCGCTGATGGTCGCGGTGCTGGGTTGGGCCGTGCTGCGGGCCCTGCGCTACCGGACGGCCGATCCCAGTTCCTACGCCTGGACACCGGCCCTGGTCCTGGCCTTGATCATCATCGCCAACACGGCGGAGGTGGTGGTGTTCACCCGCCACGGCTTCTTCCAGCTTCTGCTGGCGGCGATCTGGGTGCGGATGGCGCTGGTCCTGTCCCCGGTTCCGGTCCACAGCCCCACCAGGACCCCCACCCCCCGCCATCCCCGCGCCTGGCAGGAGGGTTGATCCATGCGCCCCACCGACGACAGGGCTTCCGGCACCATCGCCCCGGGCGGCCCGCTGGTCAGCGTCATCATCCCCGCCTGGCGGGCGGAGGATCACATCGCCGCCGCCGTGCGCAGCGCGCTTGACCAGTCCCTGGACGATCTGGAGGTGCTGGTGGTGGATGACGCCTCCCCCGATCGGACGGCGGCGGTGGTGGAACGGTTGGCCTTGCTGGACCCGCGGGTCCGGCTGGTCCGGGGGGGCTGGAACCGGGGGCCGGCGGGGGCGCGGAACCTGGGGCTGGCCGCTGCGCGGGGCGCCTGGATCGCCCTGCTGGACGCCGATGACGCCTATGAGCCCGGTCGGCTGGAGACCCTGGTGAACTTCGCCCGCGTCGCCGATGCGGACATGGTGGCCGACAATCTGCTGCTGGAGGAGGGGGGGGATGGCGATGGCGACAGGGGCGGGGGCGACGGCCGCCCGGTCATCCAACCCATGATCCCCGCAGCATTGCTGCCCGCCCCGCAGGTGGTGGATACCGCCCGATTCCTGGAAGGAAACCTGCCGGTGCGGGACCATCCGCGGGTCAGCTATGGCTTCCTGAAGCCGGTCTTCCGCCGGTCCTTCCTGGCTCGCCACGGGCTTCGGTATGATGAGGGGGCGCGGTTTGCGGAGGATTTCCTGTTCTATACCAGCGCCCTGCTGGCGGGGGCGCGGTTCTGGCTGCTGCCCCAGGCGCTGTACCGCTACCGGGTGCGGGGGGACAGCCTGACCGCCGCCCATGATGCCGGGGACCTGCACCGCCTGTTGACCGCTGCCGCCCCCCTGTACCAGAACCCCCAGGTGCGGCAGGACAAGCGGCTGCGCGCGGCCGTCGCCCGGCACCGCCGGTCGATCGAGCGGCGGCTGGCCTGGCGCCTGTTCACCGACGCGCTGAAGGCCGGGCGGCCGGGGGCGGCCCTGGCGGCGGCGGCCGGGCCGTCCCAGGCCTGGCATATCGCCGGGGAATGTCTGCGCGCCCTGCCCCGGGTACTGGCCCGGCTACGGGCGGGCGGCGGCGTGGTGCCCCGGCCGGTGCCGTCGGCAGATTCACCAGGCATCCCGGCCCCCCGCGGTTAGGGCGGGGGCCCGGTCCTTACCCCTCCCGCCCGGGCTTGTCCGCATCCGCGGCACTTTCCCGCGATGGCCCTGTGTCCAGACCCTTCACACTGCCGGTCAGGCGGTCGCGCTGTTCGTCGGACAAATCGGCGGGGGAGATGCGCCGGGGCGGGGAGGGGGCTTCCTCCGGGTGCCAGTTCCATTCCCAGGGACCGGCGGGCCGCCCGCTGCTGCGTCGGGCCTTGGCCGGTGCCTTGTCATCCGCCGGGGTGCCGGGGCTCGGTTCCTCCGTCAGCTCTGTGTCCGTATCCGGGGCATCGGAATCGGGGGCCCGGGCATCGGGGACATCTACATCGGGGGCCTGGGCAACCGCCTGCGTGGTGGGCGGAAGGGGTGCCCCATCCCCGGGGGATGGGCGGGGATCGTCCCGATCATCGGAATGCGTCACGGGCGGCTCCTGTCCTGCGGTCTGACCAGGGGTATCAACCGCTGAACAGCCCGGGCATCCCGCCCCCGGCCATTCGCGTGCCCTTTTGGCGTTGGAAGGGGATCGGAATGGGTAGCCGGGCGGATGCCCTCCCGCTTGGCCGGTATCGACCCTTGACGGTCACGGCCCGAAGGTTCACGTTACATGTAACGACGGGAGCCACCCCCATGTCCACACCGGTCACCGAACGGGTCCACAAGCGCCGCCTGACGCTACGCGCCGCGGGCCTGCGCCCCATCCAGATCTGGGTTCCGGACACGCGCCGTCCCGGCTTTGCGGAGGAATGCCGCCGTCAGGCGGGGGCCGTGGCCCGTGCCGATCTGGCCGATCCCGGCCTGATGGATTTCCTGGATGCCGCCCTGGCGGATCTGGATGATGGGGCGGGTCCGTGAAGCGGGGGGACCTGGTCACGGTGGCCCTGCAGGGTGATTTCGGCAAGCCCCGCCCCGCCCTGGTCATCCAGTCGGACCTGTTCGACGATACCGCCACGGTGACGGTCCTGCTGTTGTCCGGCACGCCGGTGGATGCCCCCCTGCTGCGGCTGGACATCCAGCCGACGGACAGCAACGGCCTGCGCCGCCCGTCCCGAGTGATGGTGGACAAGATCATGACCATCCGCCGGGACAAGGTGGGACCCCCGTTCGGCACCCTGGATGAGGCCACCCTGGCGACCGTCACCCGGTCCCTGGTACTGTTCCTGGGGATCGGCTGAACCGGCGGCGGAAACCCCGCCATGTCCTGTAGGGACAGGCGGCGGGGAACGGTGTAAGCCTGTCCCGTCCGGACCATAGGGGCCGGGCGGATGGGTAACCGGGGGCCGGACATGGCGCGTATGACGACGATCCTTCTTTTGGGGTCGGGGGAGCTGGGCAAGGAATTCGTGATCTCCGCCAAGCGGCTAGGCTGCCGCGTCATCGCCTGCGACAGCTATGACGACGCCCCCGCCATGCAGGTGGCCGACGGGCGGGAGGTGTTCCCCATGCTGGACGGCGACCGTCTGCGCGACGTGATCCACCGCCACCGCCCGGATTTCATCGTGCCGGAGGTGGAGGCGATCCGCACCGAGGTGCTGATGGAGGTGGAGGCGGAGGGGTTCACCGTCGTCCCCTCCGCCCGGGCGACGGTCATGACCATGAATCGGGACCGCATCCGCGATCTGGCCGCCCGGGACCTGGGCCTGCGCACCAGCCGCTACCGCTATGCGGAGACGCTGGCGGATGTGGAGGCGGCGGTGCTGCATACCGGCATCCCCTGCGTGATCAAGCCGGTCATGTCCTCCTCCGGCAAGGGGCAGAGCACGGTGCGCCGGGCGGAGGATCTGGCTGCCGCCTGGGATTACGCCGTCGCCAATATGCGCGGCGACCGCCGCAAGGTGATCGTGGAGGAGTTCATCCCCTTCGAGTACGAGATCACGCTGCTGACCATCCGCACCCGCGACGGCATCCGCCATTGCGCCCCCATCGGCCACCGGCAGGAGCGCGGCGATTACCAGGAAAGCTGGCAGCCCTGCGCCATGGACCCGGCGCTTCTGGCCAGGGCCAAGGACATGGCGGCCAAGGTCGTGGATGATCTGGGCGGCTATGGCATCTTCGGGGTGGAGTTCTTCGTGACGAAGGATGACGTCATCTTCTCCGAACTCAGCCCCCGGCCCCATGACACGGGCATGGTCACCCTGATCTCCCAGACCCTGTCGGAATTCGATCTGCACGCCCGGGCCATCCTGGGCCTGCCGGTGCCCGAAGACATCGCCGTGCGGGCGCCGTCCGCCAGTGCGGTGGTCCTGGCCGACCGGGATGCCGTGGATTTCGCGATCACCGGCCTTGCCGCCGCCCTGGCCGTGGGCCGCCCGGGGCAGGAGGTGGATGTGCGCGTCTTCGGCAAGCCGACCACCCGCCCCTACCGCCGGATGGCCGTGGCTCTGGCCACCGGCACCGACACCGACGATTCCCGCCGCACCGCCGCCACCGCCGCGGCAGCCGTGTCGATCCGGTACGGGGAGGGGTGATCCCCACCCGCTCCAGCATCTGGGGCAAAATGGGGAAGGGGGATACCAGGGCTTGATCCGCGGAGCGGGGTTTGCCAGGGTGGGGCCGGTATCCCCGGGAGCCGAGGCCCATGCGTTTCCTGCACGCTGCCGACATCCATCTGGACAGCCCGCTGGCGGGCCTGCGTGCCCGTGCCGGTGCGCGGGCGGAGGAGCTGGCCGGTGCCACGCGCCGGGCCTTCACCCGCATGGTCGATCTGGCGCTGGACCAGGCGGTGGATCTGGTCCTGATCGCCGGTGACCTGTACGACGGCGACTGGAAGGATTTCTCCACCGGCCTGGTCTTTGTCGAAGGCATGGCCCGGCTGGACCGGGCGGGCATCCGGGTGGCCCTGATCAAGGGCAACCATGATGCCGAAAACCTGATGACCCGCAGCCTGAGCCTGCCGAACAACGTCTACCTGTTCGCCAGCCGCAAGGCGGAGACCTGGGTGCTGGAGGATTTGGGTGTGGCCGTCCACGGCCGGAGCTTCCCCAGCCGGGCGGTGACGGAGAACTGGGCCGACCAATATCCGCCCGCCTTGCCCGGCCTGCTGAACATCGGCCTGCTGCATACCGCTCTGGACGGCATTCCCGGCCACGCGCCCTATGCCCCCTGCACCATCGCCGATCTGGTGGGGCGGGGCTATGACTACTGGGCGCTGGGGCACATCCATCAGCGCATGGTCCTGCGCCAGGATCCGTGGATCGTCTTCCCCGGCAATGTCCAGGGCCGCCACGCCAATGAAACCGGGGCCAAGGGCGTGTCCCTGGTGACGGTGGAGGGCGGGCGCATCCGGACGGTGGAGCATGTGCCAGTGGATGTGGTGCGGTGGGAGCGGCTGGCCTGCGACCTGACCGGTGTTGCCGATATGGCTGGAGCTTGGTCTTTGGTGCGCGATGCCCTGGCCGATGCCGTGGCGGGGGCCGACGGGCGCACACTGGCGGTGCGCCTGGTGCTGACCGGGGCGACGGCCGCCCACCGGTCCTTGGCCGGCAATCCGGAGCGCACCGCGGCGGAGGCGGAGGCCCTGGCCCTTCAGGTGGGCGGCGATGTCTGGATCGAAAGCGTGCGGGTGGAGACGGCGGATACCGCCGCCCCCGGGTTCCAGGCGGGTGATGCGTTGGGGGACCTGCTGCGGCTGGTGTCGGACCTGCGCGCCGACGGGGCGGAGCGCGACGCCATCGCCGGGGAGATCGACCGCAGCCTGACCCGCCTTCCCGCCGATATCCGGGAGATGGCCGATCTGACCGACCTGTCCGGCCCGTCCCTGGACCGGGTGCTGGCCGATGCGGAAGCGATGCTGCTGGACCGCCTTCTGGGGGAGCGCCGGGGATGAGGATCGACCGTCTGGACCTGGAGCGCTACGGCCATTTCGAAGGGGTGGGGCTGGACCTGTCCGGGGAGGGGGTGCGCCTTCACCTGATCCACGGCCCGAACGAAGGGGGGAAAAGCACCGCGCTGTCCGCCATCTGCGATCTTCTGTTCGGCATCCCCGTCCGGTCGCCCTACAATTTCCGCCATGCCTATGACCGGATGCGGATCGGCGGCACCCTGCGCAATGCCGCCGGGGCCGTGCTGTCCATCAAGCGGCGCAAGGGATCGGCCAATACCCTGCTGACGCCGGAGGAGGCGGCGCTGCCCGACGGTGCCCTGGCCCCGTTCCTGGGCGGTATCGACCGGGACGGGTTCGAGCGCATGTTCGGCCTGGACCATGACCGCCTGCGGCGGGGTGGGGAGGCGATGCTGGCCGCTGGCGGCGACCTTGCCCGCTCCCTGTTCGAGGCGGGGAGCGGTGTCGCCTCCCTTGCCGGGGTGGTGGAGGCCATGGGCCGTGACGCGGATGCCATCGGCAGCCCGGAGCGGAAATCCGCGGCAAAACCCTATTGGGTCGCCGCCGCCGAGCTGCAGGAGGCGCAGGAGCGCATCCGCCGCCAAGCCCTGAAGGCGGAGGAATGGACCAAGGCCGGGGCCGCCGTGACCGCGGCGGAGGAGCGGCACCGCGCCCTGAACACCGCCCTGGCCGACCTGCACCGGGCCCGCGCCCGTCTGGACCGCATCCGCCGCATCCAGCCCTGCCTGCGCCGCCTGGACGACGCCATGGCCCGTCTGGCCGCCCTGGGCGACACGCCGGACCTGCCGGAGCGGGCGGAAGAGGAGTGGCGTGAGGCCCTGAAATCCCGCCACATGGCGGAGGAGGAACTGGGCCGGTGCCGCGACGCCCTGGCCCGGCTGGACCAGGCGGCGGCGGAACTGCCCGATCCCGGCCCCTGGCCCGCCCTGGCCGGGGAGGTGGAGGGGCTGGTCACCGACCTGGGCGATTTCCGCACCAAGCTGGCCGATGAGCCGAAGCTGGCCCGCGATATCGCCCATGCGGAAGCCCAGATCACCGCCCGCCTGCGTGAGTTGCACCTGACCCTGGCGGCGGAAAGCCCTGCGGTCCTGCGGGAGGTGGAGGCGATGGTGCCGCCCCGGCCCCTGGTCGCCCGGATCCGCGCCCGGATCCGCGACCGCGCCGCCCTGGATGCCGACCGGCAGGCGGCGGAACGGGAGCTGCGCGCCGCGGGGGAGGCGCTGGAGCGGCATCGCGCGGCGCTTTCCGGCCCTGGTGCAGAGCCGGTGGACCCCGGCCCGGCCCGGGCCGCCCTGGACCAGGCGGGGGAGGCGCGGGACCTGCCCCAGGCCCTGGCCAAGGCCCGGCTGCGGCTGGAGGAGGGGCGGCGGGATCTGGCCGTGGTCCTGGCACGGCTGCCCCGCTGGCCCGGGGATGCGGTGGCCCTTGCCGCCTGCCCGGTGCCGAGTATCGTTCAGGTGACGGACCACGAACGCCGGGCCGATGCGCGGGCGGCGGAACGGTTACGGATCCGGAACGAGGTGGAGCGGCAGGAGGATCAGCTGCGTCGGACCGTGGCGGCGCTGGAGGGGATGCAGGCGGCGGGCACGGTCCCCACGCCCGATGCCGTCCGCCATGCCCGGGAAGCACGCGATACCGCCTGGATCGCCATCCGCGCGGCCCATGGCGGTGGTACGGTACCCGATCCGGTCACCGACATCGCCTTTGAAGCGGCGCTGCGACGGGCCGACGACCTGGCCGACCGCGTGGCGGGAGAGGCGCAGCGCCGGGCGGAATTCGCCCGACTGACGACGGAGCGGCTGACCCTGGAGCGGGGCCTGGAAGCCCTGGCCCGGGCGGAGGCGGAGCTGGAGCGGAACGCAGCTGTTGCGAAGGCGGAATGGTCGGCACTCTGGTCGGCCACCGGTATCGATCCTGGTCGGCCGGGGGAAATGCGGGACTGGCTGCTGCTGCGGGAGGAGGTGCTGAAGCGGCTGGAGGTGGCGGACAAGGCTGAACGCCATCTGGCCGATCTGGCGGCGGAGGCGACGGCCGTGCGGGGGCACCTGACCCGGGCGCTGCTGGCCCTGGGGCAGCCACTGCCCGACACGTCTGGGGCCGGTGTCAGTGCCGGTGCCGGGGGGGACGACCTGCCCGCCTTCCGGAACCGGGTAAAGGCTGCCGTCCTTGGGGCGGAGGCCGCCTGGGCGGATCGCATGAGCCTGCACCGGGCCATCGCCCAGGCGGAAGCCAACCTGACCGCCCGCCGCAGGGCCCTGGCGGAGGCGACGACACGGCTGGACACCTGGGCCGCCGACTGGGCCGCCGACATGCCGCGGATCGGCCTGGCCCCCGACGCCATCCCGGGGGAGGCGGAGGCGGCGCTGACCATCTGGGAAAGCATCGCCGGAACCCGGATCGACCTGGAACAGCGCCTTCAGCGGCGGGACGGCATCCAGCGCGATCTGGAAACCTACCGCGCCCGGTTGTCCAGCCTTCTGGCTCGCCTGGGCGATATCGTTCCGGCGACGGAACGAAACAGTGATCCCTTGGATCTGGTGCCGGTCCTGGCGCGCCGCATGGCGAATGCCCGGGATGCGGCGACACGGTCCGCCGACCATGCCCGCCGCCGGGCGGAGGCGATGGCCGCCGTCACCCGGGCGGCCGACCGCCTAGCGAAGGCCGATGCCGCCATCGCCGGGTTCCGTGCCGCCCACGGGCTGGCGGCCGATGCCGACGTGCCGGCCCTGGCCCGGCTGGCGCAGGAACGGGCACGGCTGACCGCCCTGGTGGCGGAGATCCGGGGTGAGCTGCTGCACCATGGCGACGGGCTGGAGGAGCCGGCCCTGCGGGCGGAGGCGGCGACGGTGGAGGCGGATGCCCTGTCCGCCCGGCTGGCCGCCCTGGATGAGGAATTGTCCCGCATTCAGGGGGAGGTGCAGGAGGCGGCCGCCACCCTGACCACCGCCCGGGCTGCCTTGCGCGACCTGCAATCCCGCGACGGAATCCATGATGCCGCGCAGCAGGCGGCTAATGCGGCCCGGACAATGGCCGAACTGGCCGGCCGCTGGGTCCGGCTGAAGGCGGCGGGGTTGATCCTGTCGCGGGCGGTGGAACGCTACCGTGCTGCCAATGAACATCCCCTGGTGCGGCGGGCGGGGGTTGTCTTCGCCGCCATGGCCGCGGGCGGGGAGAATCCGGTCATCCGCCTGTCCGTGGATTACGCCGATGCCGACCATCCGGTGCTGGTCGGCATCCGGCAGGACGGCAGCCGCTGCCCGGTGGAGGGGATGAGCGAGGGCACGCGCGACCAGCTTTACCTGTCGCTCCGCATCGCCGCGGTTGAGCAGGCGGTGGCGGCGGGGGAGCCCATGCCCTTTATCGCCGACGACCTGTTCATCACCTCCGACGAGGGGCGGACGGAGGCCGGCCTGACCGCCCTGGCGGATCTTGGTCGGCATACCCAGGTGCTGCTGTTCACCCATCACCGCTATGTGGTGGAGGCGGCCCAGGCCGTGCTGCCGCCCGGCACCTGTCATCTGCACAGCCTGGGACCCCGCGCCGCGGCGGGGGCGGAGACGGCGGCGCAGCGGATGGCGGAGCCGGTCTGACCAGCCCCGCCGTGTCTGCCGGGTGTCAGCGCTTCACCATGGCGACCAGAGTGGCCAGGGCGCGCAGGCTACCGGAAATGGCGAGCACGGCCAGGCTGGCAGTCATGGCATGGTTCCTCTGGTCGCGATGTCCTTCCCGGGCCCGCCTTCCCTACACGTCTCTGCCCGCCGCGGCAACGGCGGGGAGCCCGGCGACGCCCGGCGCCGCATGGCCATGAAGCGCTCTCCCCCTTTGCGGGCTAGGGGATTTTCCTCTCAACCCCCGGCGGGCGCAGGGCGGGTGGGAAAGGGGGCACCGCCATGGCCGATGCTGGCGCATTGCCCGGCGCAGGCGCTGACTTCCCCCGTGATCCAGTCGCGGAAGGCGCGGATGGCCGGTTCGTTGGCCCGGTGCGGGGCATAGACCAGCCAATAATCCCAATCGGTTGTCAGCAGCCTGTCCGGGAAGGGCAGGACCAGCCGCCCGGCGGCGATATCGGCGGCGAAGAACGCAGGGCAGACCAGCGCCACCCCCTGGCCCGAGGCGGCGGCCGTGCCGGTGATGACGTGCATGTCGAACTGCGGCCCGGGGGGCAGGTTCTCCACCTCCATCCCTGCCAGGCGGAACCATTCCCGCCACAGGCGACGGTCGTCGGGATGCTGGCTGTCCAGGGCAGGCAGTCGCAGCAGATCGGCCGGTTCCCGCACGCCTCCGATCCGCGCAGCCGCCAGGGGTGACAGGGCCGGGGTCACGGTGAAGGCGATCAGCCGTTCCGCCACCACATCCGGCCAATCGCCCTTGCCGCTGCGGATGGCCACGTCGAATTCGCCCCGCGCCATGTCGGTCAGCCGGGTCGAACTATCCAGGCGGACGGCGATGTCCGGCCGCAGATACTGGAAATGCCCCAGCCGCGGCACCAGCCATTGCCCGGCGAAGGTGGGCAGGGTGGTGATGGCCAGGACCTTGTCGTTGCGCCGGGCTGCCAAACGGTCCACGGCCGCGCGGATGCGGGCCAGGGCATCGGCCACCGCCGCCCGCAAATCCTCCCCCGCCGGGGTCAGCTCCAGCCGGCGGGTGTGGCGGGTGAAGACCGACTGGCCCAGGTGATCCTCCAACTGGCGGATCTGGTAGCTGACCGCCGCCTGTGTCACCGCCAGCTCATCCGCCGCCTTGGTGAAGGACAGGTGGCGGGCCGCCGCTTCGAAGCTGCGCAGGGCAGTGAGCGGGGGCAGGCGGGTTGCCATCATCAGGGCTCCATCCATAAACAAGGCTTATCCATGCTACAGGAATTCCTCGTTTGTGGTCGAGAGGGGATCGGCAGACAGTCCGCCCAAGGCATCGGCAATGCCCGGTGCAGTGCAGACGGGAGAGGATCATGGATAAGCTGAGCTTGAGGGGGGAGGTGGTGGTGCCATCCCTCCCGTCGCGCCAGCCGGTGGTGGCGGGTGCCCTGGGCGGGCTGTTGCAGGCGGTGGCCCTGTCCCTGGTGACCCAGGCCTGGCACCGGGAGGCCATGACCCTGCCGGGCCCGCACCTGCGCCGCGACATCGGGCTGTGATACCAACTGGCGGACATTGGTTCGGCGGTGATCACCGCCGCGCCGTTTGGGCCGCGTAGCCAGGGGCGCCGATGCGCCCGCCCGGCGACTTAGGGAAGCAAAGCCGTTGTTGTCCGGTAACGATCAATGGTGGCTGGCATGCCGGCCGGGCTGTCCCGGCCATGGCGGACACGCCGCGAAGTTCCCCCGGATCCGCCATCTTCATGCCATCCCCGATGACGACGATCTGGCTGAAGGGAAATGGCTGCGTGACGATCGAAAAGGGGGTGAATGCCCCGGATCCTTTGGCCACGGAGCTGAGCGACCTTCCGTGCCAGCCTGACGACTGGTTTTTTCCCGATCCGATCGCCGGATAGGGGTGTTGACCGCCGATGACGAAGAAAACAGCCCCGTTCGAAGGGTTCCGCGCCCAATACGCGGCCCTTCCCTACCGCATGGTCGACGGGTTTCCCCAGATCCTGCTTGTCACCTCCCGCGACACGCGCCGCTGGGTCCTGCCCAAGGGTTGGCCGGAGAAACGCCGCACGCCCTGGGACATGGCCGCCCGCGAAGCGCGGGAGGAGGCGGGACTGGTCGGTCGCGTCGATCACCGGCCGGTCGGCTGCTACCATTATGAGAAGCACCTGGACGCCGGCACTTCCGTCCCCTGTGAGGTGACGGTCTTTCCCCTGGCGGTCGACCATCAGCTTGACGATTGGCGGGAGAAGGATCAGCGCAGCGCCCGCTGGTTCACCCCCGGCCAGGCGGCCCTGGCAGTGCAGGAGGGCGGCCTTGCCCGGATCCTGCTGGCCTTCGGCGCCTGCCACAAACGCGCCCACGCTGGCTGACACTCCCAATGCGTTCTGCCGGATGAGGCAGAGTGCGGCTGCGCGTTGCCCGATGCTTGACCGCCGCCCCCCGCCCCTGGTCAGGTGCCGGAAGGTCGGATGGTGCGGCAGGAACGGGGGCAGGGGGCGGCATGGATGCGGAGATGCAGGCGCGGATCGCCAAACGGGAACGCCAACGCCGCTGGCGCCAGCGCAACCTGGAGGACCGCAGTGGACGGCGCGGCACGGCCGTGGTCGCCCACCTGACGGATCTGGAGATCGCGGTCCTGGACAAGCTGGCCATTGACGATTACCGCCGCCGCCCCTGCGGCCGGGACGATCCCGCCGACCTGTCCCCGCCCAGCCGGTCCCGCGCCATCCGCCTGCTGATCCGCCGGGTGTTGGATCTGGGCCTGGTCGTTCCGGCCGAGCTTGGCCCCCTGATCCCGCTGAAGGAGGATCTGGGGGAGTTCTGGAGCCTGGAAACCTGCTGGCGTCGCGCCAGCCGCGACCGCCGCTCCGGCCGGGCGGAGACGGAAACCGACCTGATGGACCAACCCGACCCGCCCTGGCTGGATCGCGCTGGCCGGAACGACGGCTGAATCACGCACCGGGAAGGCAGCTTTGGCCTCCGCAACGTGGTGCGGGGGAGATATGCCGTGGGTTATGTGATGGGTTGGCCGAATGTGCCGGTGCGATGACCGATCTGGTGTCTTACCCGGATCGGGGCCTCTTATCGGTCACGATGAAATGCGGCTGGTACAGGCGGACCAGGGGTAGGGTAGGGACATGCAGTTGCCGGCTTGCCCAACGCCAAAAGCACCCCCATCGGCACGACTGGCAGTGTTTTTCCTTGCGGGCGGTGCTTGTCGATGGGGCAGTGTGGTTTTCTGCTGGGTCCAGAGCGGGTTCAAGGTCACCATAAACCGTCTACGCGTAGACGGTTTATCGGGGTGCAGTTACTGCAGCGATCCGCGGTACGCGCGGAAGGTAACAGGAACCACTGCCCTGGTGGCTTTGCTCGGCGTAGGGAGGGTCACCCTCACCACACCCGCCTGACCGGCTGTAACAACGCCCCGCGGATCCGACACAGATCCATCCAGCCCGTCCCAAGGAAGTGGCGATGCCAGGGCTGAGAGAAGCCGACCGGGCGAGGGGCAGCATGGGGCATGTCATGGCCGTCATGCACCCCACGGAACGGAAGGGCGCTCTGAAGGCAGCCGTCATCAGCCATTGCGACAGGGAACGCGACAGGACCGGCTCTCTGAAAGACATTGCCAGGAGGCGTCCGGTGATCGGGACACACACCCGACCGACGGTCCCGTCCCCGGGAGACCAGGCGCGCTTGGATCCGTGCGGGCTCTTCAGGTGCCGGAGGTGTTGACGGTGGATCCCTGTGACTGGATGGAGGCCCGCCATGTCCACCCCGATGGAGCCCCAGCGTCCCCTGGATTGCGTTGGCATCGGCGGCAGCGGCGATGGCCGCCATTGCGACAGCCCGCACGGTGGCCCGGACGGCAGCCTGGATGGTGGCTTGAACAGCGATCCAGGTAACGATCCCGGCAGCCGACCGGCCGCTGTTGTCGACCCGTCCCCGGACCCTGGCCAGACCCCGCCCCGGACACAAATCCAGACGCGGTCTCGGATACCGTCCCAGGGGCCGCCCCTTTCGACCACCACCGTGCCGTCCCCGGTCCCCTCCCAACGTCATCCCCCCGGCCGTCTGTCCCAGGGGCGGGCCAAGCTGACCCGGCTCTATACCGGGCATGGGCGCGATGCGCGGCGGTTCCAGTATGGGCTGCTGCTGTTCGACGGGGTGACGGTTGCTTTCCTGGTGGCCGGTTCCTTCTTTCCGGAGGATCCGGTCTTCGACGGGCTGGGCGTCGTCTTCGGCGCCCTGATCCTGGTGGAACTGGCCCTGCGCTTGACGGCGGCCCCCCAGCCGGTGCGGGAGGCGGTGCATCCATTGACCGCAGCGGACCTGATCGCTGCCCTTTCACTGCTGGCGCCGTTGCTGACGGCGAATTTCGCCTTCGTCCGCATCCTGCGGGTTCTGCGCATGCTGCGCACCTACCGTCTGGCGGCGGCCCTGCACCATGATATCCCGGCCCTGCGCCGGAACCAGGATCTGGTCTATGCCCTGGTGCATCTGTTCGTTTTTGTCTTCGTCACAACGTCCCTGGTCTATGAACTGCAGAAGCACCGCAACCCGGACATCACGAACTATGCCGACGCGCTGTACTTCACCGTCACCACCCTCACCACCACGGGCTTCGGCGACATCACGCTGGAGGGGCAGGGAGGGCGGCTGCTGTCTGTCCTGATCATGGTGTTCGGTGTGTCCCTGTTCCTGCGCCTGCTTCAGACCCTGTTCCGGCCGACCAAGGTGTCCTTCCGCTGCCCGGACTGCGGCCTGTCCCGGCACGACCATGACGCCGTCCACTGCAAGGATTGCGGCCGGCTTCTGAACATCCCGAACGAGGGGGAGGATTGATCGGGGGGCACCCCGATAGGCTGCCCCGACACCCCCCATCCCGCCGCCTGCACCGCCCGACCGGGGAATGGGCCGGACCCTTCGCCGGTCAAGCTTCGTTGTTGCATGGGGCGTCCCGCCAGGGCGGGCCGGACCTGGTGCCGTGGGTTGAGGGAAGGGGCGGGCATGAGCCGCAGGGTAGTCGTGGTGGGGGCGGGTCCCGGTGGGCTGGCGGCGGCGATGCTGCTGGCCGCATCGGGCGCGGATGTGACGTTGCTGGAACAGCGGGACCGGGTGGGGGGCCGTTCCGGCTGGATCGATGCGGAAGGGTTCCGCTTCGACATCGGACCCACCTTCTTCCTGTATCCCCGCATCTTGCGGGAGATCTTTGCCGCCTGCGGTGCCGATCTGGACCGGGCGGTGGACCTGATCCGCCTGGACCCGCTGTACCGACTGGTATTCGAAGGCACCGGGCAGGAACGCGGCGGGGAGGCCGGAAGGTCCGGGGTCACCGACCTGCGCGTCTGGTCCGACCCCACCCGCCTGGCAGATGCCATAGCCGTGCTGGCACCGGACGATGCCCGCAACCTGAACGCCTATCGGGCCGACAATCTACGCAAGCTGGAGGCTTTCCGCCCGGTGTTGGAGCGGCCGTTCCGCGGTGCGCATGACCTGCTGGCCCCGCCTGTACTGAAGGCGCTGCGGCACATGCGGCCCTTCACCTCCGTCGATCAGGATCTGGGCCGCTGGTTCCGGGATGAGCGCATCCGCCTCGCCTTCTCCTTCCAGTCCAAGTACCTGGGCATGAGCCCGTTCCGCTGCCCCAGCCTGTTCACCATCCTGTCCTTCCTGGAGCATGAACATGGTGTCTGGCACCCGCGTGGGGGCTGTTCACGGGTGATGGCGGCCATGGCCGATGTGCTGCGCGCCATGGGCGTGCGCGTGCGCCTGGGCGAACCGGCGCGCCGAATCCGCTTCATGGGGCGGCGGGCGACGGGGGTGGAGACCGATGCCGGGACCTATCCTGCCGATGCCGTCGTCATCGGGGCGGATTTTGCGCGCGCCATGACCGCCCTGGTACCGGACGGCCTGCGCCGGCGCTGGACGGACGCGCGCATCGCGACCAAGAAATTCTCCTGCTCCACCTACATGCTGTACCTGGGGATTGAGGGGCGGGTGGATCTGGACCACCACACCATCCTGCTGTCCCGCGACTACCGCCGCAACATCCGGGAGATCGAGGAGGGGACGGCGCTTCCCACCGACCCCTCCCTCTATGTCCAGAATGCGGGCGTCAGCGATGACAGCCTGGCCCCACCCGGATGCAGCACGCTGTATGTGCTGGTGCCCGTGGGCAATCTGGCGGGCGGGATGGATTGGACCCGCGACATCGCCGCCTTCCGCAGCCGGGTGCTGCGCCGGCTGGAAATCCTTGGCCTGACGGACCTGGAACGGCGCATCCGCGTTGAACGAACCATGACCCCGCGGGACTGGGCGGATGACCTGTCCGTTTTCCGGGGGGCGACCTTCAACCTGGCACACAGCTTGGACCAGATGCTGCATTTCCGCCCCCGCAACCGGTTCGAGGATCTGGACCGGGTCTATCTGGTGGGCGGGGGCACCCATCCGGGCAGCGGCCTACCGGTGATCTTCGAAGGGGCACGCATCACCGCCCGGCTGGTGGGCCAGGATCTGGGCCTGACCCTACCGGGGATGGTGCGGGAAGGCAGCGGCGCCGGCTTGGGCGATGCCCTGTCCGCGGTCGGTGCTGAATGAACGGCGCGGGATTGGTGGTGCAGGAAGGAAGGGATGGGATGATGGACGGCATAATGCCCCAGACCGACGGGCGGCGGGTCGGCGTGATCGGCGGGGGCCTGGCCGGTCTGGCCGCCGCCTGCACCCTGGCCGCCCGAGGCCATCCCGTCACCCTGTTCGAAGCGAATGACTGGCTGGGTGGCAAGGCGGCGGTGCTGGAGGAAGGGGGATTCCGCTTCGACATGGGCCCCACCATCCTGACCGTACCCCGGGTGCTGCGCCGTATTTTCGCCGAGGCCGGGCGGGAGATGGCGCAGGCGTTGGACCTACGCCGGTTGGACCCGCAATGGCGCTGCTTCTATGACGACGGCACGGTCCTGGACCTGACCGCCGACATCGACGCCATGGCCGGGTCGCTGGACCGGCTGGGGCGCGGCAGCGGCGACGGCTACCGCCGCTTCATGGCCCTGTCCGCCCGGCTGCACGCCATTTCCGACCGCTTCTTCTTCTGGAAGCCGGTGGAGGATTTCGGCGACACCCTGGACCTGCGCAGCAGCCTGGATGTGAAGACCCTGGCGGATATCCTGGCCCTGCGCATGGGACAGACCGTGGGCGGCACCGTCCGCGGCCATGTGCCGGAGGCGCGCGCGGCCCAGATGCTGGACCATTTTGTGCAGTATGTCGGGTCTAACCCCTTCGGGGCGCCGGCGGTCCTGTGCTCCATCGCCCATATGCAGACGGCGGAAGGGCTGTGGTACCCCATGGGCGGCACACGGGCCGTACCGGTGGCGCTGGAAGGGCTGGCCCGCGATCTGGGCGTGGAGATCCGCACGGGCGTGGAGGTGCGGCGCATCCTGGTGGAGGAGGGGGCCGTCACCGGCGTGACCTTGGCCGATGGGGAGATCGTGCCCCTGGCTTCCGTGGTGTCCAACATGGATGCGGTGCGCACCTACCGCGACCTGTTGGGACCGGCAGCATCGGTTCCCATCGATGGCAAGCGGCGGTGGGAGCCGGCCTGTTCCGGTGTCGTCCTCTATCTCGGCCTTGATCGCGGCTACGACCATCTGGCTCACCATGATTTCGTCTTCTCCCGCAGCGCGGAGGAGGAGTTCGACTGGATCTACCGCCGCGGCGAACCGGCCCCGGACCCCACCTGCTACATCGCCGCCCCGGCCCGGACGGAGCCGGGGGTGGCCCCGCCGGGGGGGGAGGCGCTGTACGTCCTGGTCCACACCCCCTATCTGCGCCCGCACCATGACTGGCGGGCGATGTTCCCTGCCTACCGCCGGGTGATCCTGGACAAGCTGAAGCGTACGGCCGGGCTGACGGACATCGAAGATAGGATCGTCCTGGAACGGCACCTGACCCCCCAGGACATCCATGACCGTTACCGCGTGCTGAATGGCGCCATCTACGGCTTGGCCAGCCATGGCCGGTTTCTGGGCGCCTTCAAGCCGGGCAACCGGCGCAAGGACATCCGGGGCCTGTACCTGGCGGGTGGGGCGGCCCATCCGGGGCCGGGCATGCCGATGGTCCTGATGTCCGGCTGGATCGCCGCCGATGCGCTGGACATGGACCGGCGGGCGGCGGAAGGGGCAGAGCTGTCAAGGGGCGCCGCCGCCGCCCCCTGGCCACGGTGACGGGGATGGCCCTGCGGTCCCGGCCCGGCCTGCCCGATCCCCTGGCCCGGCGCAGCCCGTGGCAGGTGCGGTTCTTCGCGGGCGTGATGGCGCGGAGTGTGGCGGGCGGTTTCACCGCCCTGCGCCTGGCCCGTCCGGGCGTGCCGGACCTGCCCCCGGGCCGGGCGGTCCTGGTCTATGCCAACCATCCCGGATGGTGGGACCCGGCGGTCATGATCGTCCTGGCCACAAGGCTGTTCCCCGACCGCATCCACACGGCGCCGATGGATGCGGCGGCCCTGCGCCGATACCCCTTCATGGGGCGGATCGGCCTATTCCCGGTAACGCCTAACAGCGCGGCCGGGGCGGCGGCCTTCCTGGGGGTGGGATCGGCCCTGCTGGCCCGGCCGGACACCATACTGTGGGTCACGGCCCAGGGCGGATTCGCCGATCCCCGCGCCCGGCCGCTGCACCTTCGCCCCGGCATTTCGGCCCTGCTGCGCGGCGGGCCACCGGTGACGGTGCTGCCACTGGCCCTGGAATACCCGTTCTGGACCGAACGCCGGCCGGAGGCGCTGTGCCGCTTCGGCCCGGCGATCGATGCGGCTTCCCTGGCCCGGCTGCGCCCCGGGGAATGGGACGCGCTGCTGACCCTGCACCTGACCGATTGCCTGGACGCGCTGGCGCAAGCGGCCATGGCGCGGGACGGAGCTGCCTTCCGGACCCTGCTGTCCGGGCGGGTGGGGACCGGGGGTGTATACGGCCTGTGGCAGCGCCTGTCGGCAAATCTGCGCGGCCGCCCCTTCGACCCGGCCCATGCCGCCGTCATGGTGGAGCGGGAGGGCAAAGGCGCCGACAGGACGGGGGGACGATGATGGGCGGCTGGCTGGAAACACTGGCGCTCGCCGGGCTGGTCCTGGCCCTGCTGCCCCTGGGTCTGGGCTGCCTGAACCTGCTGCTGTTCCGGGCACCGCCGGGTCAGCCGCCGGCAGGTACCGCCGTATCCATCCTGATCCCGGCGCGCAATGAGGCCGCGGGCATCGGTGATGCGGTGCGTGCCGCCCTGGCCAGCCGCGGGGTGGCGGTGGAAGTGGTGGTGCTGGACGATCAGTCCACCGACGCCACGGCCTTCATCGTCCGCGATCTGGCCGGGGCGGATCGGCGGGTCCGGCTGGAAACCGCCCCGCCCCTGCCCGATGGCTGGTCCGGCAAGCAGCATGCCTGCCACATCCTGGCCCAGCGGGCGCGGCATCCCATCCTGCTGTTCCAGGATGCGGATGTGCGCCTGTCGCCCGATGCCGCCGCCCGGATGTCCGCCGCCCTGCTGGCCCGGCCCGGCCTGCACCTGCTCAGCGCCTTCCCGCGGGAGGAGACGGGGAGCTTGGGGGAGGCGCTGATCGTGCCGCAGATCCATGTCCTGCTGCTGGGCTACCTGCCCCTGCTGTTCACCCGGATCTTCCGCGGCCCCGCCTTCGCCGCCGGCTGCGGGCAGGTGATGCTGGCACGGGCGGATGCCTATCAGGCGGCGGGCGGGCATGGGGCCATCCGGACCAGCTTGCATGACGGCATGACCCTGCCCCGGGCCTTCCGCCGGGCCGGGTTCGGGACCGACATCGTGGACGGCACGCCGCTTGCCCGATGCCGCATGTATCGCGGCCTGCGGGAAACCTGGGACGGTTTCGCCAAGAACGCGACGGAGGGGATGGCCACACCCGTCGGACTGCCCGTCTGGACCCTGCTGCTGGGCGGGGGGCATGTGCTGCCCTGGCTGCTGCTGCCCATCGGATTGCTGACCGGGCAGGACGGGGTCGCCGGTGCCACCGCCACCGCCATTGCCGCAACCTTGCTGTACCGCGTGCTGCTGGCCCTGCGCTTCCGGCAGGATTGGCGGTTGGTGCCCCTGCATCCGCTGGGGGTGGTGCTGATTCTGGCCATCCAATGGACCGCCCTTATCCGCCACCAGCGCGGCCGCCCCGCCACCTGGCGCGGGCGGAGCTATTTGCGGGCTTGAGGGGTCCGGCAAAACCGGGGAAACCGCCCCCCACCCCGTAAGACCCGTCCAAACCGCCGCCTCGCGCATTCTTCAGCGCGACCGAAGGGCGTTCCCGGGCGTTTCCGCTGCATCGCCGGAATGCCGGCCCAACCCGCGGAAGCCCCCATGCGTGATCAGGCCACCCTGCTGTCGCCCCAGAAATCCCGCATCATGGAAGGGCTGCCCTATCCGCTGGGCGCCACCTGGGACGGGTTGGGGGTCAATTTCGCCCTCTTCAGCGCCCATGCCACCCGGGTGGAGCTGTGCCTTTTCGATCCATCCGGCCGGCGGGAGCTGGAGCGCATCCCGCTTCCCGAATATACCGATGAGGTCTGGCACGGCTACCTGCCCGATGCGCGGCCGGGCACGGTCTACGGCTACCGGGTCCACGGACCCTATGAGCCGCTGGCGGGCCACCGTTTCAATCCGCACAAGCTGCTGCTGGATCCCTATGCCAAGGCCCATGTGGGCAGCCTGCGCTGGTCGGACGCGCTATTCGGCTACCGGGTCGGGGCCGGCCGGGGCGATCTGTCCATCGATCGACGGGACAGTGCCCCCGCCATGCCCAAGTGCCGGGTGGTCGATCCAGCGTTCACCTGGGGGACGGACCGGCGACCGCGCATCCCCTGGGACCGCACCATCATCTATGAGACCCATGTGCGCGGCCATACCATGCGCCATCCGGCCGTGCCGCCCCATCTGAGCGGCACCTTCGCCGGGTTCAGCCAGAAGGAGGTGGTGGATTACCTGCGCGCTCTGGGCGTCACCTCGGTGGAATTCCTGCCCATCCATGCCTTCGTCGATGACCGGTACCTGGTGGAAAAGGGGCTGCGGAACTACTGGGGCTACAACTCCATCGGCTTCTTCGCACCGGACCCGCTCTATGTCGCCGGGGACACGGCGCGCGAGTTCAAGGAGATGGTGGCCCGCCTGCACGATGCCGGGATCGAGGTGATCCTGGACGTGGTCTACAACCACACCGCCGAAGGCAATGAAATGGGGCCGACCCTGTCCTTCAAGGGGATCGACAACCTCAGCTATTACCGCCTGCTGCAGGACCAGCCGCGCTACTACATCAATGATACTGGCACGGGCAACACCCTGAACCTCGCCCATCCGCGGGTCCTGCAGATGGTAACGGACAGCCTGCGCTATTGGGTGGAGGAAATGCATGTGGACGGGTTCCGCTTCGACCTGGCCACCATCCTTGGGCGGGAACCCTATGGCTTCGACGAAGGGGGCGGCTTCCTGGATTCCTGCCGCCAGGACCCCATCCTCTCCTCCGTCAAGCTGATCGCGGAGCCGTGGGACATCGGCCCCGGTGGCTACCAGGTGGGGGGGTTCCCGCCCGGCTGGGCCGAATGGAACGACCGCTTCCGCGATACTGTGCGTGGATACTGGAAGGGGGATGGGGGCAAGCTGCCCGACTTGGCGGCGCGGTTGACCGCGTCTGGCGATTTCTTCAACCGGCGGGGCCGGCGGCCCTGGTCCAGCGTGAACTTCGTCACCGCCCATGACGGGTTCACCCTGCACGACCTGGTTTCCTACAATGACAAGCACAACGCCGCGAACGGGGAGGAGAATGCCGACGGGCACAGCCACAACATCTCCTGGAACCACGGGGTGGAGGGTCCGACCGACCATCCGGAGATCCTGGAGCTGCGCGAACGCCAGAAGCGCAACATGCTGGCTACCCTGATCTTTTCCCAAGGCACGCCGATGCTGCTGGCGGGCGATGAGTTCGGGCGCAGCCAGCAGGGCAACAACAACGCCTATTGCCAGGACAACGCCGTAAGCTGGCTGGACTGGGAGGGGGTGGACCCGGCCGGGCAGCGCCTTGCCCGCTTCGTCCGCCGCCTGATCCAGCTGCGCCAGGCCCACCCGCTGCTGCGCCGTTCCCGCTTCTTCACCGGGGCGGTGGATGACGCGGTCGGGGTCAAGGATGTCACCTGGCTGACCCCGGCGGGGGTGGAGAAGATGTCCGAACAGTGGCAGGACCCGAATGCCCGATGCCTGGGCATGATGCTGGACGGCCGTGCCCGGCCAACCGCCCTGCCCAATCCGGGCACGGAGCGGACCCTGCTGCTCATCATCAATTCCCACCACGATGTGGTGCCCTTCATCCTGCCGACCGTCCCGGGGGGGGAGGCGTGGACGGTGCTGTTGGACACGGCGCGCCCGGACCTGCACATGCCGGGCGGCACGGCGGCCCCGCCCTTGCTTCCCGCCACCGATGTGTATGAGGTGGCGGGCCGGTCGCTGCATCTGCTGGAAATGACCGGTGCGGATGGCGGGCCTCTGGCGCGGAGGGCTTAACCCGCTTGCCGGACGGCGCGGGCGACCGATCTTCAGGAACGGTTAACCGGGGATGACCAAGCTGGGCCGGGTGGGTGCGGGGATCCGTGTCCTGTCACACCCCCCCCTGGAGCCGCCCCAGGCCAAGGCCCCCCGGGCCCGACAGCAGGAGATGCGTGATGCCGACACCTTTCCGCCCCGGACAGCCCGCCCGCCCCGATCCCGCCGGCCGCCTGGCACGGGGGGAGCTTCAGGATGCGGTCTTCATCCAGGCCCGATTACTGGACCAGTTCATCGCCCTGACCAGGGAGGTATCCGACGGGGAGACGGGCTTCACCCGCGACAGCCTGGGCGACCTGATGGAGACACTGCGGGAACAGAGGCGATCCGTGGGCACGGCGCTGCGGCCCCGGCTGGTCGCGGAGGAATGGGCCCAATGATAACCAGCCTGATCCCAGGCAGGGGCAAGGGGTACCCACGCATTAACCCGTTTGTGGAGGAGCCGATCCGGAAGCCCCCCGGAATACCCCTTCTTCCGGGGGAGCTCTCACCGAAATCGGACTAAACTTGCGGATACCTGCGCTTGAAACTGGACGCCGATGGCTGCAACCATCGGCGTCTCTTTTCTTGTGGCACCCCGATCAAGTCTGGCGTGCCGGTTGTTATTGCGGCGCGAAGAGTGCGGTGGGGGTGCAGAGCCCGTCAACTGCGCCGATGGGATACCCCCACCGTTCGCACGGGCCGCCCGCTTCCACAGTCTCCCTCACGCATCCTCATCGCCGTCGTCGTGGAAAGGGAAGGCGGGATCGGCCGTGTCGGAGCGGAAGTGCCAGACATGCTGTTCCGGCGGGCGCAGGGTGCCGGCGGCCATGCGGTCGAAGATCAGCGCCGCCAGCCGTGCCTGCAACCGCTGACCCCAGGGGGCCAGCGCAACCCGTGGACCCGTGAGATAGACGGCGGAATACAGCGTGGCGGCGATGCCGTCCGTCTCCTCCCGTAGGAAGGCCACGGCCAGTTCGGCAACCTCCTGGGGGTCCAGCATGGGCTCGATCCCCGGGGCCGCGGCGGCCAGAACTGGGTACAGCAGGTGCCGTCGATCCTCCAGATCCCCCCGCCGGTCCAGGGCATCCGCCACCCGGGAGAGATAGGCGGCCTTACGGGCCGGAAGGCTGCGAAGGGCAAGGTCCAGGATCTGGCGATGGTTCATGCGGGATGGTTCATGCAGGAAGGTTAATGCGCGCGGATCGGGCACGGCGATAGACGACATTGGGCGGCTTTCATCGTTTCCCATCGGGCCTCCCGGCGCAAGCCTTGCGGCGATCCCCGCCCGTTATCGCCCGCCGCCGGCCGGTCGGCCCATGTCACCATTCCCGCGAGGCGGGGAGGCCTGGGCACCCCCGGACCCAGGCGCCATGCGGTCCCTGGACCCGCCGGACAGCACGGCGGCGGTGGAAGGGTGACATGGGGGGCCGGCCTGCCCTGCGGCCGCTTCCTCTGGCGTACCCCCACCGGTTTTGCGGCCCGCGCGGACCCGGAAGCCCTGCCACCGGGTTGCTTCTCCCTGACGGAGTGTCACCCGGCCCCGGCGATCCGCGGGTTGGCTAGGGGGGTGGAGGGACGGGCGATGCTGCGACGGGACCTACGCGCCATGTTCGGGGAGGTGAAACGCTGCCTTGTCACCGGCGGGGCGGGGTTCCTGGGATCGCACCTGTGCCGCCACCTGCTGGACCAGGGGCATGAGGTGCTGTGCATCGACAACTTCTTCACCGGCACCCGGGCCAATATCGCCCCGCTGCTGGACAATCCCCGGTTCGAGGTGATGCGCCACGACATCACCTTTCCCCTGTATGTGGAGGTGGACGAGATCTACAATCTGGCCTGTCCAGCCAGTCCGGTGCATTACCAGCACGACCCGGTGCAGACCGCAAAGGTCAGCGTCCACGGCGCCATCAACATGCTGGGCCTCGCCAAGCGGACGGGGGCGAAGATCCTCCAGGCATCCACATCCGAGGTCTATGGCGACCCGACCGTGCATCCGCAGACGGAAGACTACCGGGGCAATGTGAACCCCATCGGCCCCCGCGCCTGCTATGATGAGGGAAAGCGATGTGCGGAAACGCTGTTCTTCGACTACCACCGCCAGCATGCGCTGCGCATCCGGGTGGTGCGGATCTTCAACACCTATGGCCCGCGCATGCACCCGGCCGATGGGCGGGTGGTGTCCAACTTCATCGTCCAGGCCCTGTCGGGGGAGCCGATCACCCTCTATGGCGACGGCAGCCAGACCCGGTCCTTCTGCTATGTGGACGATCTGATCGACGGGATGCTGCGCATGATGGCCGCCCCGGATGAGGTGACAGGGCCCATCAACCTGGGCAATCCGGTAGAGACGACGGTCCTGTCCCTGGCAGAAGCCATACGGGACCGGATCGGCAGCGACAGCCGGATCGTCTTCCGCCCCTTGCCTGTCGATGACCCGATCCAGCGCTGCCCGGACATTTCCCGCGCCACCGCCCTACTGGGCTGGCGGCCGGTCGTTTCCCTGGCGGACGGTCTGGACCGCACCATCCGCCATTTCGCCGACCGGATCGGAAAAGAGCAATCCCAACCAGGTCGGGCCCTGCTTCGCTGACCCGGTGGGCGGGGGCTGCCTACCCGCCTCAGCGGGTGGCGGTCGCCGTGGTGGTGGAGGTGGAGGTGGAGGTCCGGGTGGGGCCACCGTCGCTGTCCTCCCCACCCGCCGTGCTGGCCAGTACCGCACCCAACACGGCGACCGACGCCACCGCGGCGGGGATGGCAACGGCCCCCAAGGCGCTGCTGACGGCGCTGCCCGAGCCGGCGGCACCGCCGGCACCCGCCGCCGAGGCCGGCGCAGGGGCGGGGGCCGGGGCAGGTGCAGGTGCAGGTGCAGGCGTCGGAGCCTGGCTGGTGGGGCTCTGCTGCGCCAGGACGGCGGCGGGGGCCAGGGCGATGGCCAGGGTCAGCGCGATGACGGACAGGCGGGACATGATCGTTCCTTGACACTGAAGACGCGGGCGCGACGCGGATAACGGGCGAGGGGCCCCGCACCATCCGACCGGATACACCCGGAAGATGGCCGGACCGTGACCCCTTGCGGCTGCCCTCCCCGATGCCCCTGGAAGGGGCGTGGAAGGGCGGCGGGGGATCGACCGGGGCATCGATGCGGGCATTTACGGGGGCCCTGCCCGTCCTGTCAACGTGCCGTCTTCACCCGCGGACCTGCCCGATCCCCGCTGCGGGCAGTCTGGAATGGCCCGTTTGCTGCCCGGGCCCACCGGTGTAGAACGGCACCGGCACAAGGGACCGGCAAGGCGGCCGGTCGCGGGGCGGGCATGGGCGGAGGAAAGCGATGGCGGGCGCAAGCGAAAGGCCTGGGGCAGGGGCGGGGGCAGGGGTAGGGGTGGGGGCAGGGGTAGGGGTGGGGGCAGGGGCAGGCACTGGAACGGGGGCTGGGACTGTGCAGGCCCGGGTATCGGCCCAGTTGGCGCGGATCGACAGGCTGGATCGGCACCTGCGCGCTTTCGCCCTGGTCACACCGGAACTGGCGCTGGAAGCGGCCTGGGCCGTGGATCGGGCAGGCGCGACGGGCTTTCTGACGGGCAAGACCCTGGCGGTGAAGGACCTGTTCGACATGCGCGGCCTGCCAACCGGGGCCGGGGCGCGCACGCCGGTGGTGGGGGAGGCGGGGCGGGATGCCGCCGCCGTTGCCCGGCTTCGCGCCGCCGGCATGGTGCCGGTCGGCAAGACGGCCATGGTGGAACTGGCCTTCGGCACCTGGGGCATCAACCGCGCCGTGGGCACCCCCCGCAACCCCTGGGATGCGGGCGTGGAGCGGGTGCCCGGCGGGTCCAGCAGCGGCAGCGCCGTGGCCGTGGCCGCCGGGCTGGCCGACATGGCCCTTGGCAGCGATACCGGCGGATCGATCCGCATTCCCTGCGCGCTGAACGGGCTGACCGGCCTGCGCCCCAGCTTTGGCAGGGTAAGCCGGGCCGGAACCGCACCCCTTGCCCCCTCCGCCGACAGCATGGGGCCCATGGCCCGCACGGTGGGGGAGGTGGCGGCCATGATGGCCGCCCTGGCCGGGCCCGACGGCGATGACCCCGCCACCGCCGCGGCCGCTCCCTTCGATGCGGAAGCCATGCACCGGGCATCGATGCTGAAGGGAGCGCGGCTGGCCGTGCTGGGCGATGCCGATCTGGCCCCGGTGCAGTCCGCCGTGGGCGATGCCTACCTGACGGCCATCGCCACCCTGGAACGGTTGGGGGCGAAACTGGTGGAGGTGTCGCCGCCCGTGACCCCGTACGCCTGTGTGGAACCGGCGGGTCTGTTCCTGGCGGGGGAGGCCTGGCGCTGCTGGGAGGAGCGCTACCACCGCCTGGGCGGGGAGATGGACCCCGGCACGCGCACCCGGCTGGAGGGTGGTTCCCGCATCGGCCCGGGGGAGATGGCCCGGCTGGTCGCGGCCAGGGCCGGCGACCAGGGGCGGCACCGGGCCTGGGCCCAGGACTTCACCGCCATCCTGACACCGACCGTCCCCATCACTGCCCCGGCTTTCGCCGCGGCCGATGAATCCACCTTGCCGTTCAGCACCTACAGCCGTATCGCCAACTGGCTGGACCTGCCGGCCCTGGCCCTGCCCGGCGGGTTCGACGGGGTCGGACTTCCCTTGTCGATCCAGGTCCTGGGCATGACCGGGGCGGATGAACAGGTGCTGGGCATCGGCCAGGCCTGGCAGGGCGCCACGGACTGGCACGAACGCCGCCCCGATCTTTCCGCCTTCGGCGCCTGACCCTTCCTGCCCCGGGCCGCCATCGACAGAACCCTGGGAGAGCGGGGCTTGCGGTCCCCGGCGGGGGGCGCTATCCGGAAACCATGCCGGGGTGGTGCCGCCGCCCCGCCCGCGATGCCCCCATCCAGCGCCGGAGCCCCCATGGCCACCCTGTTCGTCGCCCGCAGTGCCGCCCTGTCCGACTGGGCATCCGACGTCGGGTTGAGCAAGCATATCTTCAAAGCCGGCGTGATCGAGGATCCGGCCGCCGAGCCCCTGGCCGACATCATCGCCCGCGGCTGGGCCGGGGAGACGGACTGGACCCTGGTGCGCAGCGCCGACGGTATCGACCTGCCGGAGGATGAGGTGATCGCCAAGATCGCCAAGCGGGAAAAACTGATCGATCCCCGCTACTATCCCCGCCTGCGGGAGGCCACGGGCGTGTTCAAGGTGAACCCGGACGCGGTGACGCGGGGCATCATCCTGGCCCGGGCCATGGCGGGGGAAAACGAACGCGCCGCCATCAAGCTGAAAGCCGCCGATTTCGGCGCATACCTGATCGGTTTGGTCCAGGGTGGCCTTGCTCTCTGACAGAGAAGGGACTATCTTTGGATTCTAAAATAATGGGGAAAATCCGCCATGACCGATCCAATCGCACAAGCCAGCTCAGCCGCGCTGCAAAGTTTCAAATCGCGGGTGCAGGTGCTCCAGCGCATGACCGAAGAAGTCAGCAGCAAGAACGACCAGCGCGTCGCCAGTATCATCCAGAATCCCCCGGCCGGAGAGAAGATCATCATGGAAGGTCTCAGCTCCCGCGGCGGCCGCATCGATATCAGCGTCTGATCGAAAGGGCCACGGCCCGGCCCCTGACAGTCTATCAACGCCGGCCGCGGTGACCGCGGCTGGCGATGGGGGAGGTTTACCCAGGTATCGGGGGTATCTGTAGGGTAGGCGAAGCGTTTCGTCTCGCCATGCCTTGTTGTATTCATAGCAAAATG
>JBJOKR010000031.1:0-30036 GCA_046045995.1 Pseudomonadota bacterium
GGGCCAGGTCCCGCGGGTGGTAATGCCACAGCCGATGCCCGCGCGCCTGGGCCTCCAGCGCCATCATGAAGCTGCTGTCGGTATCGATGTTGATGGACTCGATGGGGTCCATCTGGATGGCGATCTTCAGGCTCATGGGCGTCGGGCTCATCGGCATCAGGCTCCGGGGGGCGGCGGCCGGCAGGCAGGCCGGTGCATGACGGGAGCCAATGCACCCCCCGCCTGTCAAGGGCGATGACCGGCGTCACAGGGGAGCTGGGGGGCTGGGCGGACCCGCGTCCCTGCATGGCCCGGTTTGAAACACCAAGGGCACCAAGATCACCAAGGGGCTGCGGTGCCGGCGGTGCTGCCGGGACGGGCACCAGCCTGCCCAGGGTGATTTTTTCACCACGGGGACACGGGGTTTCACAGGGGAACCTTGGTGACCTTGGTGACCTTGGTGTCTAATCCGCGCGAAGCGCAACTAATCCCATTGCCTACGGCGCTGGACCAGGACGATGGAAGCCCCGCCGTGACCGCCCGTCCGCCCCGACGCCCTGTTGAAAACCGGCCCCCCCGCACGGAAACCCCCGTGAATCCCCGTGGACCCCGTGCCCCCGTGGTGACCAGGGCCAGCCCAGCCGGCCAGCCCAGTCGATCAGTTCAGCCGGGTCTTCAGCTGCTGCACCATGGCCGCGGTCTGGTGCAGCAGCTGGGCGGAGGCGCCGGCCAGGGCGCCCAGGTCCATGAACCGCTCGAACGCGGCAATCGCGGCGGTCAGGTTGCCCAGATGGGCGTTCAGCAACCCGCTTTCCCGCCACAGGGCCGGCTGGTCCGGGGCGAACAGCAGCATGACGGACACCACCTCCACCGCCTTGTCGGCGCGGTCGTCGCGCAGGTGGCGGAGCTTCAGGTTGTTCTGCAGCCGCAGCAGCACTTCCCGGTTCGTCACCGGGGTGTAATGGTCGGGCGACAGCTCCGCCTCCCCCCCGGCGGTGCGCTTCAGCAGTTCGCGCAGGTCCTGGGGTTCCTGGGTTTCCAGCCCGTTGAACGGGTCCAGGATGACGCGGTCGCCGTCCTGTTCCATCCGCACCAGGAAATGGCCGGGGAAGTTCAGGCCCATGATGTCCCAACCCTGGGCCCGGGCCGCATGCATGTACAAGATGCCCAGCGCCACGGGCAGCCCCTTGCGCCGGTCGATCACCCGGATCAGGTTGGCGTTGGCCAGATCCTCATAGGTCACGCTGTCGCCCACATAGCCCAGCCGGTCGGACAGGACGGTGCGCAGGGCCGCAACCCGGTCGGCCAGGGGCACGGAGGCCCCGGCCCCGCCCACCCGGTCGGCCACGGCGGCGGCCAGTTCGGCCAGGTGCTGGCGGTAGGATTCCAGCGGCACGTCGGCGGCGTCCAGCGCAGCCAGCGCCAGCGCGGTTTCGGCCAAATCGATACGGTCGTCGGGAAGCGCCCCGGCCGCGGTCAGCAGCTCCAGGGCCTTCTGGCGGGTCGTCACGGCTCGGGCTCCCTTCGCCCCAACAAGGGCTCGGTCGGACGGGTCTGCTGGGGGAGATAGCGCAGGTGCGCGATGGTGTCGAGACTGAACGGTGGGGGGTATCGGCCCTGCCCCTGCACCCCGGCGGGCTGGCCCGCTCACAGGGCCGGGCGGCCGATCCAAAGGCGGTTCAGCGCCTTTGTCCAGGGATCGGGCCCCGCCCGGCCGCGCAGCCGCCCCGCCGCCTCCCGCGCCGGGCCGACATGGCGCAGGGCGGTGGGCAGCCGGGGATAGGTGGCGCGCAGCACGCGCAAGGCCCGGTCCGCCCGCCGCCGCGCGGCCGGGCCCGTGTCCAGCCCGAACCCTGTCGCCAGATCCGGCGGCAGCAGGGTCGCCGTCAGGTCCAGGTACCAGCGGGGCAGGCGCAGCCAGGGCGGCCCCCCCCGGAACAGGCTGTCGGCCACATGCCGGGCGGCGGGGGTGACGGGCGGGGGTGCCTCCCCCCACAGGCCGCGGCACAGATCCTGGAACCCGGCCCAATCCGCCGGCTGGCCCTCCAGCGGGATGCCGAACAGCAGGCCGAAGCGGCGGCTGTCCCGCCAATAGGCATCCCGGTCGGCCGGGGCCAGGGGCGGCAGGACCATCTCATGGACCAGAAGGGCCGTGTCGGCCAGGGTCGCCTGCACCCAGGCCAGGGCATCGGTGCGGTTCGCCATATAGCCGCCGCCCGCAGCACCCCCTCCGCCCGGCCCGGGCAGCCGCCCCGTCACCGCGGCATGGCGGCGGTGCAGGCGCCGGGCGGCGTCCAGCGCCTGGTCCCGGTCGCCGAAGACCATGGGATGGACATGGCCGAAGGTGCGGTGGAACCGGCCCAGCGGATCGGTCAGGGCCACCGAATGGGCCGCCACCCCCGCCGCCACCCAGGGATGGGCCAGTTGCAGCAGCAACGCGCGGGCCGCCCCGATGAACACCACCGCCTCCCGGTTGACCCGGCGGAAGCGCGAATCCGGATCGAACAGCCCCATCGCCGGGTCCGCCGGGGCCCCGGCCACCACCGTCGCCAGGCAGGCCTCCAACCCGGCGGGGGAGACCACGCGCACCGGCGGGGCGGGGGGCGTGGTCACAGCACCACGTCCAGCAGGACCGTCCCCTCCGCCGACAGGCCGAACACCTCCACCGGGCGGTCCAGGCCCTTAACCGGGTGGGCGCCCAGGCTGATCAGCTCCTCCCGCCGGTCAAGCCCGTCCAGGGCGGCGGCGAAGGCGGCGGAGGTGAGAAGGCGGCGGTCGAACCGGCGGGTCAGCCCCTCCAGCCGGGTGACCAGGTTGACCGCCGGACCGATCACGGTGAAATCCAGCCGCGTCGTGGCGCCGATATTGCCGTACAGCACATCGCCGACATGCAGGGCGATCCCCGCCCCCAGCTTGGGCATGCCCCAGGCGGCGCGCTGGGCGTTCAGGCGGCGCATGCCGGCCATCGCCTCGGCCGCCGCATCCAGGGCCAGCACGGCCTTGGCCTGAAGCTCCGCCTCCCCGGCAAAACGGTCGACGGGGAAGATGGCCAGCATGGCATCCCCGATGAACTTCAGGATCTCCCCGCCTCGGCGGTCGACGGCGCCGCCCATGATGTCGAAATAATTGTTCAGCAGGGCGATCAGCTGATCCATGGGCAGCCGGTCGGCCAGACCGGTGAAGCCCCGCAGGTCGCAGTACCAGAGGACGGCGGCAATGGACAGGCCGGTGCCCCGGCGGATATCGCCCTTCAGGATGCGCTGCCCCGCCTCCGCCCCGACATAGACATCCAGCAGGTTCACCGCCGCCAGCCGCTGCACCCGCACCTCGATCATGGCGGCCAGGGCGGGCAGGACATCGTGGATCAGGGCGATGTGGTCGCTGTGGAACCCGGCCGTCCGGGTACTGGCGAAGGTGGCGACGTTGCGCTGCCCCCCGCCGAAGACCAGGGGCAGGCCGACATAATCGGTGAAGCCCTCCGCCACCAGGTCATCGATGATGGAGAAGGGATAGGGCGGGGGCACGCGGCCCATCTGCACGCGGATGCCATAGGCCCCCTCCTCCCGGATGACGGAAACGGGGCTGTTGTGGAAACCGGGCGTCGTCTCGATCCCGTGCTCGCGGTAGATCGTCTCCACCTCCCCCCGCCCGGCCCGCCAGATGAAGGTCAGGCCCCGGTACAGCGGGTGCAGGATGGACAGGTGCAGGGAGATGCGGTCCAGCGGCACCCCGTCGCCCCGCAGATGATCCCCAACCAGATGCAGAAGGGCCGGGATGTCCGGCGCCTCCGCCCCCGCGGTCAGCAGCCAAGTGATGGTGCGGGGAATGATCGTCCGGGCGCCGGATGGGTCTGGCGGCGTGGGGCAGGGCGCATCCGCGCCTGGCCCGGCCATCCCCACCGCCGCATCCTCGCCACCCGCCCCCATGCCCGATCCCCCTGCGGCAACGCCCGGAACAGTCCCTGGAACAGACGCCGAATGGCTGGCATTCGGCCCGCCCGGCGCCATCGTGCTTGATCTCCCCGCCCATACTGCCCACTTTCGGCACGGATCGCCACCGCGGCCGGGCCCTGCTGGACCGGGCCGGACGCGGACCGAGCGCAGAAGAGGGTCGCCACCATGTTCATCCAGACGGAAGAGACGCCAAATCCCGCCACCTTGAAGTTCATCCCCGGCCGGGATGTGCTGGGCCGCGGCACCGCCGACTTCCCGGACGCGGCCTCCGCCTCCCGGTCGCCCCTGGCCCAACGCCTGTTCGAGGTGGAGGGGGTGGAGCGTGTCTTCCTGGGCGCCGATTTCGTCTCCATCACCAAGGCGGCGGCCAAGGACTGGTACATCCTGAAGCCGTCCCTGCTGGGCGCGATCATGGAGCATTTCGCCGCCGGCCGCCCCGTGCTGCTGGACGCCGTGGACAGCGGCCATGCGGGCAATGCGGAGGAGGATGACGAGGTGGTGGCCCAGATCAAGGAGCTGCTGGACATCCGGGTCCGCCCGGCGGTGGCCCAGGACGGCGGCGACATCACCTTCCGCGGCTTCGACAAGGGGACGGTGTATCTGGAGATGCGGGGGGCCTGCGCCGGCTGCCCCAGCTCCACCGCCACCTTGAAGGCGGGCATCGAGAACATGCTGCGCCACTACATCCCCGAGGTGGTCGAGGTTCAGCAGATCCGTTGAGATCCCGCTGCCTTTGTTGATGTTGTCTTTTTGACCATGCCGTCCCTTCGATTGGTGCCACATGGTGGCGCCAAAGGGGTGCGACGATCCGATCGAACGGGCACATCCGGGGACCTATGCGGAAGCGTGACTGGTCCGGGCGATGGATTCCGGCCATCATCACGGCCGTAAGGGTTCCGCCACCCCGCCCGGGAGAGGGGATCCGGTGATCCCGATCACTGACGTCCGGCCGCGCCCTCCCGCAAAAGGGAACCCGGGCAAGGTCGGGAACAGTGGAACCAAGGGACGAGGGTACAGGGACGACGCGCACGAACGGAATTGATTGAGCACCTGACGATCAAGGTCGGGTGGGTCGAGGGGGGATCGGACGATGGGCCGGACCCCCGTCCATCGGTCGGATACCGGTGCGATCCACGAACCGACCCCCTGGTCCGTCACCAAGGTCAGCCGGGCCCGCCGGCCCATCCCCGACGCCGCCACCGGCCCGGGGCGGGCGGCACCCACGGGAGACGGCCCCCCAGGGCGCTATCGGGGGGTCCGGGCCACCCGGCTGTCGGGAACCCTGGGACGGATGCATGTTGCACGGACGACCGGATCCCGGCTTCCGGCACCGGACAGGGCGGCACCCGGGTTCCACCCCCGGCGTATCCCCGGTCCCCAGGCTTGGAAACAGCACGGAGCAGTTACACATGACGATGGAGGAGGAGGGCCGCGGCGCACCGCGCTGGCCCGCCGTGGGCGCCATCGCCCTGACGATCCTGCTGGTGGTTCCGCTGACCGTGACGGGTCTGGTCGGCAGCGGCCGTCTGCCGTTCGCCCCGGCCGCGACCATCCCCGTCACCCGCACGGCGGATGCCGGGCCGGCGGGAACCGATGCGACCGCCCCGGTGGCGGGACTGAAGGCCGCCCCCGCCGCCCCCCGGGTGACGGAGCTGCGGTTGGACGCGGCCACCCTGCTGGACCTGTTCCGCGGTCAGGATTACCGGATCGAACACATCCGCACGGGTACCCTGCCGGTGCCGCGGGTGAAGCTGGCCAGCATGCCCCGCGACATGGGCGGGGAGGCGATCAGCCCCGACGACCGCAAGCAGCTTTTCATCAAGACCATGCTGCCTCTGGTGCTGATGGCCAATGAACGGATCGGGGCGGACCGCGCCCGGCTTCAACACCTGCATGGGCTGCGCGAGGCGGGCCATGGCTTGAGCCAGCAGGACCAGGTCTGGCTGGCCGATCTGGCCGACCGCTACGGGCTGGACCGGTCGGAAGGGGTGGATACCACCCTGCTGCTGCGCCGGGTGGACCTTGTGCCTGTCTCCCTGACCCTGGCCCAGGCGGCGGAGGAGAGCGGCTGGGGTACCTCCCGCTTCGCCCAGCAGGGCAATGCCCTGTTCGGCCAGCTCACCTGGTCGCCGGATCAGGCGGGGATCGCGCCCCGCAACCGCCAGCCGGGGGAAAGCCACCGCTTCCGCAGCTTCGAGGACCTGTTCGCCAGCGTCCAGGCCTATATGCACAACCTGAACACCCACCGGGCCTATCTGGATTTCCGCCGCCAGCGCGCCTCCCTGCGCAAGGCGGACAAGCCGCTGGACGGGCTGCACCTGGCGGGGACCCTGGTTCGCTATTCGGAGCGGGGGCAGGGCTATGTCGGCGCCCTTCGCCAGTTGATCCGGGTGAACGACCTGAACGATTTCGACCGCGCCACCCTGGTGGATGGCGGGGCCGAGCTGGTGGTGCGCCTGATGCCGGTGAAGGGGCCGGGCAAGGGTCCCGGGAAGACCGCCGCCGCTCCGCCCGCGGCAGACGGGCAAGCGGCGGGCCCGACCCCCGCCGCCCTGGACCTGGACCTTCCCCCCGCCCCTGACGCCGCCGACACTGCGGCGGTGGAGACGGAGGACGGGCGGTACTGACGGGGCGGAGTGCGCGGCGTAGGTCGCTGCGAGGGCGAAGCCCGAGGGGCGACGGGCCTTCGCCAATCGTGATTGGAACCGTCGGATTACGCGTCCCTGATCCGACCTGCGGGCACGATCAAGGGGGGTCAGGCGGCCTGCATGGTGGTGCCCAGCAGGGCCAGGTAGGCGAGGTAGAGGGCGACCAGGACACCGCCTTCCCACCGGGTGATGCGCCGCCCGCTGACAGCGAAGACCAGCAGCAGGGCGGTGGCGGCGATCATCACCCACAAGTCCAGGCGCATGATCTCCGGCGGGACCGGAACGGGGATGACGATGGCGGTGATGCCGAGGATGCCAAGGATATTGTAGATGTTGGACCCGACGACGTTGCCGAAGGCGACGTCGGCCTGGTTCCGCCAGGCGGCCATGACGGAGGTGACCAGTTCCGGCAAGGAGGTGCCGACGGCGACGATTGTCAGGCCGATCACCGTTTCGGAAATACCGAAGCCGCGCGCCAGATCCACGGCACCATCCACCAGGAACCGAGCCCCGAAGATGGTGGCCGCCAAGCCCACCGCGAACAGGCCCAGCCCGGCCAGAAGGCCGCCCGGGGTGCTGCCCACCGTTTCCGCCTCATGGGCGTGGACATCGGCGTCCCCCTTGCCCCGCTCCAGCCGATAGACGAAGACGATGTAGCCCAGCAGACCGGCGACGAAGGCAGCGCCGGCGATGGGCGACAGGGTGCCGACCAGGATCGCCGCGGCACAGGCCGCCGTGACGAGAACCAATACGCTGCCGTCGCGCTTCAGCGTGTTTCCGTCCACCGGGATGGCCCGCACAAGGGCCGCCACGCCCAGGATCAGCAGGATATTGGCGATGTTCGACCCGACGACATTGCCGATGGCGATGCCGGGCGAATCGACCGCCGCCGCCTGGAGGCTGGTCACCAGCTCCGGGGTAGAGGTGCCGAACCCGACCAAGGTGAGACCGATCATCAGGGGCGATACGTTGAACCGGCGGGCGACATTGACCGCGCCGCGCACAAGAAGGTCGCCGCCGACCACCAGCAGCACAAGGCCGCCGACCAGGGTGAGGAACAGCATGGAAGCTCCCGCAATGAGGCCGGCTGGCAGGGAAGAGGCGCCGGACCGGCACCGACATAGTCAGCCTGCGTAGAATCCACCAGCCCCCCGGCAGGGCTGTGACCGCAAATTCACAGCAGACCCGCGCCGACGAGCCGTGGGATCGCCCGCGGGGGAGGGATCAGACCGCGCTGCGCAGGGCGGCCATGGCCCCCGCCTTGGCGGATCGGGATGGGGTCCCCAGGGGACCAGCCCCGTTCACCAGCAGATGCCGGGGCCGGCGCGGCCGGTCGGTGATCCGGGCGACAAGGATCATGTCCACCCGCCCGTCATCGGCGGAAAGCGGCAGGTACAGCGCCTCCGACCGCCAGAGCCGCCCGTCCAGCAGCATGTCCCCCCGGTCGGCATGGGGCAGGCGGGATTCGGTCACGCGGATGTAATGGCCTTCCACATAGGCCCGCATCTCCGGCTCCGGGATATCGGCGGTGGACCGGCCTGTCACCTCATACCCCAGATGGTCCGCCAGGGTGGAGGCCAGAAGGCGGTAGCGGAACCGCGGCTCCTCCTCCCCCACCTCCACCAGGGAGACACGGCCCAGGATCCAGGAGAATTCCAGCGGGTCCACATCGCGGCGGGAGGGCATGCACCGCCCCTGGCGCTTATCCTGCCAATAGGCCAGGAAGCGGCGCAGATCCGGGTGCTGCACGGCGCCAAGGTCGGTCAGGATGGTCGATGCTTGACCCATCGGGGGGAATCCAAAGTGGCAGGCTCCCACCTTATTCGTGGATTCCTTAACCGGAAGTTACCAGCGCCCCGTACCATTGGTTACCAAGTGATGACAGTGTGGTCAGCGCCCCGCCCCAACCGCCCGGTCGGAGACATAGGGATTGCTGCGCCGTTCCTGCCCGAAGGTGGAAGGCTGGCCGTGCCCCGGCAGGAAGGTGACATCGTCGCCCAGGGGGAACAGCTTCTCCCGCACCGACCGGATCAGGTCGGCATGGTTGCCCAGGGGGAAATCCGTCCGGCCGATGGATCCGGCGAAGATCACATCGCCCACCACGGCGAATCGGCTCGCCCGGTGGAAGAAGACCACATGGCCCGGCGTGTGGCCGGGGCAGTGCAGCACCTCCAGCACCAGATTGCCCAGGCTGACCGTATCCCCGTCCGCCAGCCAGCGGCTGGGGGTGAAGGGCCGGGCATAGCCGATGCCGTACTTGGCCCCATCCTCCGCCAGCCGGTCGATCCAGAACCGGTCCTGGGGCTCCGGTCCCTCCACCGGGACGGACAGGCGGTCCGCCAGGTCGGCCACGGCGGCGGCATGGTCCACATGGGCATGGGTGACCAGGATCTTGGCGATGGTCAGCCCCTGGCGTTCCGCCAGGGCGATGATCTCCGCCACGCCGCCGCCGGGATCCACCACCGCCGCCTGCATCGTCGCCGTGCACCAGAGGATGGAGCAGTTCT
This sequence comes from Pseudomonadota bacterium, assembly GCA_046045995.1. Taxonomy (GTDB): domain Bacteria; phylum Pseudomonadota; class Alphaproteobacteria; order Azospirillales; family Azospirillaceae; genus Indioceanicola. Next base: position 9,088 of record JBJOKR010000031.1, read on the forward strand.
GCTGTAACGGCGTCACCGGCAGAACGGCGGCCTTCATCGGCGGAACGGGACGGGCGGCGGGGTCGGTCATCGGCTTGCATCCGGTCGGGAACAGGGCGCCCCATACTTAGACCGGGCCGGGGGCCGGGGAAAGGGGCGTCGGGTCGTGCCCAGGGTGGCCCCTACCCCTACCCCTACCCCTACCCCTACCCTTGCCCGATCGTGAAGGCCGGGGCGCAGGCCCCATCCTCCACCAGGGGGAAACGGGACGGTTCGGGCAGGTTGTAATGCCACCATTCCGGTGCGTAGGGCTGCCACCCTGCCGCCACCATCACCCCTAGCAGCAGGGCCCGGTTGGCCAGAACCGCCGGGGGCAGGTCCAGCGCCTCATGGCCGGCGGCCGCGGTCATGTCGTCGAAACCGGTGCCCATGTCCAGCGGCGTGCCATCGGCCCGGGCCAGGGTCAGGTCCACCGCCACGCCCCGCCCGTGGCTGGAGCCGACGCGCGGATCGGCGATGAAGGTGGGATCGGGCAGGGCGCGCCACAGGGCCCATTGCGCCGCGGGCGGGCGGTAGGCGTCGAACAGGCGAAGGCGCAGTCCAAGCGCCCGCGCCCGCACCATCGCCGCCGCCAGCCGGTCGGCCGCCGCCGGGTGCAGCAGGCAAAGGGGCCGCGCATAGATGGGCCTTCCCGTGATATTGTCGGCCGTGGCATAGCGGAGGTCCAGATCCACGTCGAACCGGGGTGGGGTAATGGGCACGAAGCGCATGGGGGACGACCTGACGGGAGGATAGCCTGGGGGATCGGGACCCGTGACCGCCCTTGGCCGCCGGTGCCCCGCCACCCTTAGCACAGGACACGGCCCCCGGGCCCTGTCCGCATCCTGACCGCCCCCGGCCCGCCCCCAACCCCTGTTTCCGCCCGAAGCCGCCGCCCGTGACCATGTCCCCGCCCCTTCTTCCCGTTTCTTCGTTCGCCGTGCCAGCCGGAGCCTTGCCGCCATGCTGACCCTGGGCCTGGAAACCGCGACCAGCGCCTGTGCCGCCGCCCTGTGGGACGGGGGGGCCGGGCGCTTGGTCGCCGCCGTCGCGGAACCGATGACCCGGGGTCAGGCCGAACGCCTGATCCCCCTGGTGCAGGAGCTGCTGGCCGGGGCGGGGATCGGCTTCGACCGGATCGACCGCTACGGCGTCACCGTCGGGCCCGGCACCTTCACCGGCCTGCGCATCGGCCTGGCAGCCGCCCGCGGGCTGGCCCTGGCGGCGGGCAAGCCCCTGGTCGGCATCACCACCTTCGAGGCGGTGGCCCATGGTGTCCCCCCTGCCGACGCATTCGGGCGGATCGTTCTGGCCTGTGTGGAATCCCGGCGGGAGGATCTGTTCCTCCAGGCCTTCGACGGGGAGCGTCGACCCCTGACCCCGCCCACCTACCTGTTGCCGGCCGACCTGGCCGCCTGGGCGATGGCGCAGCTGTCCCCGGCGCCCCTGCTGTTGGCGGGGGATGCGGCGGAGCGGGCGGCCCTGGCCCTTGGTCCCTGGCCCATGGGCACGGCCCGGCGCACCACCACCGGGGTGGCGGAAGCGGCCGACGGGGCCACCGCCGTGGCCCGGCTGACCGCAACCCTGGCGGCGGCGGATCTGGCGACGCGGCCCGCCGATCCCTTCTATCTGCGCCCGCCCGATGTGACGGTGCCGGGCCGTTCGGCACCGGGAGCCGCCCCGTGAGCACAGGCGTCGCCGGGACGTCCGGGCTGCTGCCCTTCGGCCCGGCGGGGGCGGCGTTGTTGGCCGCCCTGCACGGGGAGGCGTTCGCCGATCCGGATCTGGCCGGGCCAGCCTGGAATGCCCGCGCCTTTGCCGACCTGCTGTCCCTGCCCGGCACCATCGCCCTGGTCGCACCCGGTGGGCCTCCCCCGGGGCGGGCGGAGGGTGTGGCGGAGGGTGGGACGGCGGGCGAGGGTGAGGGTGAGGGTGAGGGTGAGGGTGAGGGTGAGGGCGGGGGCGAGGCGGGGACGCCCCAGGGCCTGGTGCTGCTGCGGGTTGCGGCGGATGAGGCGGAGATCCTGACCATCGGTACCCGGCCCGCCGCCCGCCGCAGGGGGGTTGCCAGCCGGCTTCTGGCCGGGGCCGCCGCCTGGGCCGCCGGTTCCGGTGCAACCCGCCTGTTCCTGGAGGTGGCGGCAACGAACGGTGCGGCCCGGGCGCTTTATGCCGCCCACGGGTTCCGGGAGGTCGGACGTCGCAGGTCATATTACCGACTCGCTGGACAGCCCGTCGATGCCCTGATGCTGGCCTGCGATCTGGCGTTTGATCTGGAGATTGATGGCGAAAAGGCGGGCGCCTAACCGCACGCCGGGGCAGTCAGCGCTTCATCACCCGCAGACGATGTACCCCTTCCGGAACTTGCGCATCCTCCGGTTCCAGGGAGAGGACGGCATGCCCGTGTTCCGCCAGGGTTCGCGGCACGTTGCGCAGGGGTTCGCCTGCGTTCAGCCGCACCTCCAGCATCTGGCCTTCAGTCAATTTCTCCACAGCCAGCTTGGTGCGCACGAACGTCATCGGACACACCAGGGCCGTGATATCGAGGAAGTAATCCGCGGATTTTTCGACCGTCATTTTTTCCTCTTCCCTGTCAATAAATCGATATTGCCAAGCCTTCTGATAAGACTTATACCACCACAGAGTTCCTAGAACGGAGCAAGGATAGATGTCTTCCGAGTCCCCCTCGACCGAGCTGTTGTCTCTGACCGCCGACATCGTCGCGGCCCATGTATCGAACAATACAGTTCCGGTTTCCGACCTCCCTTCGCTGATCGAGCAGGTTTACCGCGCCCTGAGCAATCTGGGCCAGGAGCCGATGGCTGCGCCGGAACGGCCGCAGCCGGCAGTGCCGATCAAGAAGTCGGTGACCCCCGATTACATCATCTGCCTTGAGGATGGCAAAAAGCTGAAAATGCTGAAGCGCCACCTCAAGACCGCCTATGACATGTCGCCCGAGGAATACCGCGACCGCTGGGGCCTCCCGGCAGACTATCCGATGGTGGCGCCGAACTACGCCAAGCAGCGTTCCCGTCTGGCCAAGCAGATCGGCCTGGGCACCCGGGCCCGCCGCGGCGCCGGCGAGTAACCCCCGGCCTCCCGGGGGCGGAAGATCCAGAAAAGGCGGCCCGGGCAACCGGCGCCGCCCTTTTTGTGTTTCCAGCGCCTGCCCCAGCGCCTGCCAATGCGGGCGGCAGGATCGAAGCGGGCAGCCCCGTCCCTTATCGTCAAGTCGCTCCCGTCGCCCCTCGGGCATCGCCCTCGCAGCGATCTACGCAACGGTGCAGAACCGTAGGTCGGAATAGCGGCGCGTAATCCGACGATACCAATCCCCATCCACGAAGGGTTCGTCGCCATGTCCGTAGGTCGCGAGGAGCGAAGCGGATTGCGACAGTCGCCCGCCCTGTAGGTCATCACCCCGTGAGGCCGCGGAGGCGGGGGACGGCGGCGCCCGCCTCGCCATCGAGCAGACGGCTGGGCGGCAAGGTCAGGATGGCGGTGGTGCCGACGCCGAATTCGCTGTCCAGTGTCAACGTCCCGCCATGCAGTTCCGCCAGCCCGCGGGACAGGGAAAGGCCCAGCCCGGTTCCCGGATTGATCCGGGCATAGATGTTGTCCACCTGATGGAAGGGGACGAAGACCTGGGGCAGATCCTCCTGCTTGATGCCGATACCCGTATCCCGCACCAGGACCCGGATGCCCAGGCGCGCATCGGTCGCGACAGAAACGGAAATCGTACCCCCGGGCCCGGTGAATTTCACCGCGTTGGACAAAAGGTTCAGCACGATCTGCTTGAACTTCACATCGTCCACCAGGATGGGCGGCATGCCCACCGGCACCACCAGCTGAAGGTCGATCCGTCGTTCCATGGCGCGGGCGCGGACGATGCGTTCACAGCCCGACAGCAGTTCCCCGATGTCGCAGACCCGCTCGCGCAGTTCCACCTTCCCCGCCTCCATCTTGGACACGTCCAGGATGTCGTTGATCAGGTTCAGCAGGTGGCGGCCGGACGCGATGATGTCATCCACATATCCCGCCTCCGCCAGCGGGCTGCGCATGCCGCGCAATTCCCCCTCCAGCACCTCGGCGAAGCCGATGATGGCGTTGAGTGGCGTGCGCAGTTCATGGCTCATGTTCGCCAGGAACTCCGATTTCGTGCGGCTGCCCAGTTCGGCCTGGGCCTTCGCCTCCCGCAGGGCCTCGTCCGCGCGATGGCCGCCGATGGCGATGGCGGCCAGGTTGCTGGCCCGCTGGGCGTGTTCCATCTCCCAGTCGCGCGGGGCCCGTGGTGTGCGGTAATAGACGGCGAAGGCCCCCAGGGGCTGGCCGTCGGGCGCCAGGATGGGCAGGGACCAGCAGGCGCACAGGCCATGGGCGGTCGCCAGATCCACATAGCCGGCCCAGAGCGGATCGTTGGCGATGTCGGTGACCACCACCGCCTCCCGCCGCCACAGCGCGGTGCCGCAGGATCCGACATTGGGGCCGATCGCCGTCTCCTCCAGCGCCGCCATGTAATCGGCGGGCAGGGACGGGGCGGCCCCGGCGGTCATGCGCACCCCGTCGGGCAGCAGCAGCATGATGGAGCAGGCGGCCCCTTCCAGCCGTTCCTCGATCGCGTCGCAGATGGCGCGCAGGATGCGATCCAGGGGCGCGCGTCCGGCCACCATCTCCAGGATGCCGCGCTCGGCCTGCAGCAGGCGCTCGGCCCGGCGGCGGGCGATGCCGTCGCGCTCCTGCTGCTGGGCATTGCCTTTCAGCACGGCGACCGCCCGGGCCATGCGGCCCACCTCTCCCTCATCGTCGACGGCGGGCACGGCCACCGTGTTGTCCCCGTCGGCCAGGGATTGCAGCACCCCCGCCAATTGTCCGATGGGGCGCAGGACCCGGTTGCGGACCACCATCACCGCCACGGCGATGGCCAGCACCGATCCGAACAGCATCAGTATGGCCCGCATCAGATCGCCCAGACCCTGCATCCGCTGGGCCTCCGCCGCTTTGTCCGCCCGCTGCACGCCCAGCGCGATCAGGTCGGCATTGGCGCCCAGGACCGCCGCCGCCCCGGTGGCCAGGGCATGGGCGACCTCCGGCCCCGTCTCCCCCGCCAGCAACCGGTCGGCCGGAAGGCGGAGTGCGGTTTCGAACCGGTACCGCATCTCCGTCGCCGCGACCAGCAGGGCCGGATCGCGCAGATCGGCCAGCACATCGTCCAGATCCTGCCAGGCCAGTTCCGACCTGAGCGCGGCCGTGCGCAGCGTCTCCCGCAACTGCCCGTCCGGCACCCGCCCGGCCGCGGCCAGCATGGCCAGGTCCAGCATGTACTGGACCGTTTCCTCCCGCATGCGCAGGCCGGACAGGATCGCCTGTTCCACGGGCAGGGGCTGGGACTCCCGGGGCGGCTGGTTCAGCAGGCGCAGGATCTGGATCAGGGCATGGGCGTGGCGGTCCACCGACTGGAGCCACGCCAGGGCCGATTCCGCATCCCGCTGGGCGGCGGGCAGGACCAGGGCTGCGCGCATGGCCGGCCGGCTGCGCTCCAGCAGGGTACCGGTCTCCCGCAGCCGTTCCACATTGCGGGCCCAGATGCCATAGGGGTCCGGCTGGGATTCAAGCCGGGAAAGGGCCGGTGACAGAAGATCGCCTGCCTGCGCGACGGCCGCCTCCAGGGTGGCCAGGTCATCCGCCGAGGCGGCCTGGGCCCGGGCCAGGGCGATTGAGCCCATCTGCCGCTCCCGCCCCACCTCCCGCGTGCCCAGCAGGATCTGGGTACTGATCGCCTTCAGTTCGGTGACCCGGACGGCGCCGCGGTAATCCCGCCAAGCCCCCGCGATGTCGCTGGCGGCGCCGGCAATCTGGAGGAGGGCAAGCAGGATCAGCGCACCGATCAGGGCTAGCCGCATCTCTCCCTCTGGCTAAGCGGCAACCAATGTCCGCCCACTCTAATGTGGTGACCGCACCCCCTGCAAACGGAGAACACAACCCCGCAGGCGCACAGGCGCGATTTTCCCTCGGATTACCCCGGAGGAGGACCGAACGGGACGCCCCCGGTTCCGTTAGCCTTGGTATCCGTTTCCCAGGACCCGGATAATGCGCCAATCCCACCCCGCCAATGCCCGGCCCCCCCGAAAATCCAGCGCCGCCGGAAAGCAACCGGGCGGGCTGGGCCCGGGCCGGTATGGCCCCGGGGGACATGCATTGTGGGTGGTCCTGGCCTGGGTTGTGCTGGCGGCGGGCCTTCTCCTGACCCTGGGGGCTTGGTCGGTGGCCCGCACCACCCTGGAGGAGACGCGGCTGGAACGGCTGCGCTTCCACCAGGCGGAGGTTACGGCGGCCCTGGGTGACCGGATCTCCACCTATGAACAGATCCTGTACGGCGCCCGGGCCCTGCTGCGGGCGTCGGAGGAGGTGTCGCGCCAGGAATGGCGGACCTATGTCGGCGGCCTGGGCCTCGCGACGCGCTATCCCGGCATCCAGGGTCTTGGCTTCGCCCCCTGGGTGCTGCCGGCGGACGTGCCGGCACTGGAAGCACAGATGCGGGCGGAGGGCCACCCCGGCTTCCGCATCTGGCCGGCGGAGGGGGGGGAGCCCCGCGTGCCCATCGTCCTGCTGGAACCATTCGAAGGGCGGAACCTGCGCGCCTTCGGTTTCGACATGGCCTCCCAGGAGATGCGGCGGCGGGCCATCCTGCTGGCCCGCGACAGCGGCACCGCGACCATCACCGGCAAGGTCCGCCTGGTGCAGGAGACGGAGACCGACATCCAATCCGGATTCCTGATCTTCCTGCCCTATTATGATCGCCCCTGGCCGGAGACCCTGGAACAGCGCCGCCAGCAGATCCGCGGCTTCGTCTACGCCCCCTTCCGGGTGGGGGATTTCATGACCACGTTGGCGGAAAGCCTGCTGGGCCAGGTCCGCCTGCGCATTTTCGACGGTCCGGCGGAAACACCCGATGCCCTGATCTATGACAGCGATCCGGAGCGCCCCCCGCCCGCGCCGGCGGGAAGGCCGCAGGCGGGAGGGCCGGCAGGGTCGGGGGCAGGGGCTGTGGTCGATGCCGTGGCGGATGCCGGGGGGGTGGTGGCTGGGGTGGTGGCGGGGGCCGATACGTCGCGGGTCTCCCTGACCCTGCCGGGAACCGTCTGGACCCTGCGCTTCCAGCCGGAGCCCGGATTCGGCACGCCGGACAGCCATTGGCTGCCGGAGGGGATCCTGGCGGTGGGCGGCATGCTGAGCGGGCTCAGCTTCGCCGCCATCCGCAGTGCGGGCGGCCTGCGTCGGGAACAGGCCCGCACCGCCTCCCTGGGCCGGGTGGTGGAGGAGGCGGCGACGGAGATCTATCTGGCCGATGTGCGCAGCCTGTCCATCCTCCAGGCCAACCGGGGTGCCCGGTCCAACCTGGGCTATACGGCGGAGGAGATGCGCGGTCTGCGCCTGACCGACATCCAGAAGGAAATGACCCGGGCCGGATTCGCCGACCTGGCCCGGGCGCTGCAGCGGGACGGGCTGGACCAGGTCAGCTATGTCACCCGCCACCGCCGCCGCGACGGCAGCAGCTATGAGGCGGAGGTGACCTTGCAGCAGCACCCTTCCTGGGCGCCACCCATTTATCTGGCCCTGGTCCATGACGTGACGGAGGAGCGTCGCCGGCAGGAGGCGGTGCGTTCCGCCCTGGCGGAAGCGCGGACCCTGCTGGCCGAAAAGGAGACGCTGCTCAGGGAGGTTCACCACCGGGTCAAGAACAATCTCCAGGTGATCTGGAGCCTGATCCGCCTGGAAGCGGCGGATATTCCCGATCCGGCCATCCGCGCCCGGCTGGAGGTGGTGGCCCGGCGTATCAGCGTCCTGGGCCAGATCCATCAGCAGCTTTACGCCTCGGAAAACCTGGCCCGGGTGGATATCGGCCTCAACATCCGTCAGTTGGCCGACAATCTGGCCGAGTTGTACGCCCGCCCGACTGTCACCATCAACGTCATGGCGGAGGCCATGATCTGCGATCTGGATGCCGCGATCCCCCTGGGCCTGATCGCCAACGAACTGATTTCCAACAGCCTGGAACATGCCTTCCCCGATGGGCGGGCGGGCCATGTCGCCCTCACGCTGGCCCATGACGATCATGAAGCCACGGTGTTGAGCGTCACCGATGACGGGGTGGGGATCCCGGTTGCGGAGGCGGGCCGCACCGGCCTGGGCCTGCGGCTGGTGGAGGCGCTGGCCTCCCAACTGGGGGCGACGGTGGAACGGCTCGATTCCCCTGAAGGCGGAACCACCATCCGCATCATCATCGCCCATGACATCCTGCCCTGCGCGTGAGGGAGGGGGGCCATCGAGGTGTCTGGCGGCGGCGACCGGGGAAGATAAAGCCGCCTGTGACCGGTCACGATAGAAGGGCGCGTGTATCAGCCGGTCCACGGGGGTCGGTCCACGGGGGCCGGTCCAAGGCGCTGTCCGTCAGGCCGGGCCGGGTTCCAACGGCACCACATCCACCAGCCCCGCCAGGATGCCGGCCCAGAAGCGGCGCAGTTCGGCATGACCCCGCTGTTCCCCGGTCACCATCTCCTGCAGGGCCATGCCACGCATCATATAGGCGGTGATGGCCAGCACCGCGGTCAGCACCCCGTCATCCCCCGCTCCGGTACCGGGGCCTGCCCCCCCTGCCCCCAGGGTCGTCACTTGGCCCCCGGCGGCGGGATTCAGGCGGAAATGCACCCGCCAGGCGCTGCCCAGCGCCTCCATGAACTCCCCGAAGACCGGGGCCAGATGGCGGCGCAGCTCCGCATCCGTGCGGCAGGCCAGCCCGACCTCGAACAGAACATCGCGGTGGCGGCCGTGGTAGAACTCCCCCCACACCGCCTCCAGCAGGGCGGGCAGCCGATCCTCCGCCGCTTCCGTTCCGATGGTCAGCGTCCGGGCCCGGTCGGCGGCGCGGCCCAGCATCACCTGGGCCGCCAGGGCGACCAGGTCCTTCTTGCTGGCGAAGTGATGGGCCCAGGCCCCGCGCGATACCCCCGCCCGTGCAAGGATGTCGCCCAGGGAGGCGCCGGGATAGCCGTTGGCCGCCAGGCTGTCCAACGTCGCCTCCACCAGCCGGTCCCGCATCTCCCGCCGCCGGTCGGCCTGGCTGCGCCGGACCTTGGGGCCGGGCCCGGGGAAATCCGGGGCATCCAGGTCGTCCGGCGCATCGGCCAGGGGCGGGGTCGGGATCGGCTGGTCCATGGACAGGCTCGGTCTGGCTGAAGCGATGATACGCCGGGGTCGATGCTCTTTGGTTTCCGCATGGCCGGACGGGCAAGCCATTCGGCCGGTGAATGGTGCCCCGGCCCGAAACGGCTTGGCAGCCGGGATAGGGTAGGATAAAAACAGACTGGCCAGTCTGTTTCTGGGGCCGGTGCCCGCGAATGCGGCATCGGGCCCGATCATACAGACCAACCCGTTCCCCGGGCAACCGAACCGGCCCCGCGGCACGCGGGCCGGGCAACAGGGAGAAGAAAGCGATGAGCCGACTGGCCGAACAGATGACCTTCTACGCCGCCTATCACCAGGATGCGCGCAACAAGCTGACCCATGTCTTCGGCGTGCCGACCATCGTCTTCGCCGTGCTGCTGGCCTTGGCCTGCGTCCCGATTGGCCTGCCCCTGGGGCTGACGGTGGCGGGGGTGCCGGTGACGCTGGCCATGCTGTTCGTGGCGGTGATGGTGGGTGTCTATCTGTGGATGGACATGGCCGTGGGGCTGGTCCTGACCGCCTTGACCATCCCCACCCTGGTACTGGCCCATTGGGTCGCGGCCCAGGACGGGACCACCATCGCCGTGGTCTTCGCCGCCACCTTCATCGGCGGCTGGATCGTGCAGCTGATCGGGCACAAGTTCGAAGGCAACAAGCCGGCCCTGACCCAGAACCTGCTGCAGCTTTTCATCGCGCCCTTGTTCCTGACGGCGGAACTGTTCTTCGCCCTGGGACTGAAGAAGGACGTGGAGGCGGAGGTGGAGCGCCGGGTGAAGGCCCTGGGCCCCACCGCCGGCGGCCGCCCGGTCCCGGCGGAGTAAGGCCGGGGGCGGCCTTTCTTCACCACAGGGGCAAAAGGGGGGGTACACAGGGTTGCACACAGGCGTTCCGGTGCCCGCGGATGGGGTTGTAGTCACAGCGCGGACAGGCGGACGGGCGGTCAGGGGGGGCGCTTCCGCCACCTGCGCCCGGGGCCGGCGGCAAGGGGGTTCGTTACACTTCGCGCGGGGTTGGACACCAAGAACACCAGGGGGGGCTCCCCCCACCGCCGCGCCGCCCTGGTGGGAACCTCTTTGAGATCAGAGCATTAGCAGGGCCCCCAGCGCTGCCTTCACTCCAGGCCCCTTTGTGCCCTTGGTGCCCAACCAGGATACCGTCCGTGCACCTGTCGGGCCGCGCTTTGCTTGCCCGATCCTACGAGCCTGCGCTGGCTCCTCAGAACGCCTGGTCCTCGAAGGTCTGGCGGGCGGGGTCGATGATGATGGTGCCGGTGCGGGTCACCTCCATCACCGCCAAGGCCCGTTCGGTCAGCCCGCCGGGCAGCAGGCGGAAGATGCCGTCGATCCCGGCGAAGCCGTTCGGGTTGGTCAGGTCCCCCGGCTCATAGGGCCGGTTGTCGGTGCTGGTCCGGGCCAGCACCGCCGCCAGGGCGGTGGCGTCATAAGCAAGCGTGGCCAGGCGGTGGGGCCGCTGGCCGTACAGCGCTTCGAACCGGGCCTCGAACTCCTGGCGCGCATCGGGCGGCGGGGCGGCGAACCAGCCGCCCAGCAGGGCCGGTTCCCGGCCGATTCCCGGCTCATCCCAAAGGCCTGTGCCCAGGAACTTCACCGGCCCCGGATCCACATCGAAGAACGGGAAAAGGGAGGCCAGTTCGCGCAGGCTCTGCCCCCCTTCGGCGATCATCACCGCGCGGAAGGGCAGGTCGCCGAAGGTTTCCGCATTCGCCAGCCGGCGCAGGGCCCGATCCGCCGCCTGATCCCCCTGGCCGGCCAGGGCGGTCAGCTTCGCCCGCTCCTCCGCCAGGGCCTGGCGGCGCAGGTCGTAATCGGACAGGCGCTTCACCGCCTCCGTCACATCGGTCTGGCCGGGGCTGTACAGTTCCACCTTGGTGATCTGGCCGCCGTTGCGCTCCACAGCACCGCGCAGGCTTTCCACCACCGCCTGGCCATAGGGGGTGGCGGGGGCCAGCACGCCGAAGGTGGTGAAGCCCTGGGCGGCAGCATGGCCGGCCACGCGGGCCACCTGGTCCTGGGGCTGGAAGCCCAGCACCCACATGCCCCCGCCCGCCACGGTCCAGTCATTGCTGAAGGTCAGGACCGGCACCCCGGCGGCGGCGGCCACCGGCTTCACCACCGTGGCATCGGGACCGAACAGGGGGCCCAGGATCAGGTCCGCCCCTTCGGCGATCGCCTCCCGCGCGGCGGCGACGGCGCCCTCCGGGCTGCCGCCGGTGTCACGGGGAACCAGCACCAGCCTTTCGTCCGCCACATCGAACAGGGCCATCTGGGCGGCATCCAGCATGGACTGGCCCACCCCGGCCCCGCGGCCGGACAGGGGAACCAGCACCGCCACCCGCACCTTGCCATCATCCACCGGGGCGGGCGGGGCCTGCACCACCGGCCGTTCCACGGGCGGCGGGGCTTGCGGCACCGGGGCCGGGGTGGGTACGGTGCTGGGGCCCGGGCTGGCACAGGCCGCCAGCAGCAGCGCCATCCCGGCCAAGGCGGCGATACCGGTTCCCCGTACCCCGCCGGCCCGCCCCATCGCCTTATCCGCCTTGGCCATTCCCGTCTCCCTGGACCGATCAAACCCGATCATGGACTTCCCTTCCGACCCGGACCCGCATGCTGCCGCCCGCACCCCCGTCCCTGATGCGGACGCGGAGGCGGAGGATGCAGCCGATACCGGTTCCGCCGCCGACCCCGATCTGGAGCCCGCTATCGATTCCGGCGGGGGGGAGCCTAGCGGTCCCGGGGGTGCGCGTAAACCGCCGGGGCTGTACATCGTCGCCACCCCCATCGGCAATGCCGGGGATATCACCCTGCGCGCCCTGGATACCCTGAAGGGGGTGGACGCCATCGCCTGCGAGGATACGCGGGTCACCTCCAAGCTGCTGGGCCGCTACGGCATCCGCACCACCCTGCTGCCCTATCATGACCATAACGCGGCGACGATGCGACCCCGGATCCTGGCCCGGGTGGCGGGGGGGCAGGCCGTGGCCCTGGTTTCCGACGCGGGCACCCCGCTGATCAGCGACCCGGGCTACAAGCTGGTGCGCGATGCGGCGGCGGCGGGCCTGCCGGTGACCCATCTGCCGGGGGCCAGTGCGGCCCTGACCGCGCTTGTCCTGTCCGGTCTGCCCAGCGACCGGTTCCTGTTCGCCGGATTCCTGCCGTCGAAGCAGGGGGCCCGACGGACAGAACTGGAAGGGCTGAAGCCGGTGCAGGCCACCCTGGTCCTGTATGAAAGCGCCCAGCGCCTGGCCGATCTGCTGGCCGATGCGGCCGATATCCTGGGCGGGCGGGAAGCGGCGGTGGCGCGCGAACTGACCAAGATGTTCGAGGAGGTGCGGCGCGGCACCCTGCCCGACCTGGCCGCCCATTACGCCGCCGCCGGCCCGCCCAAGGGGGAGGTGGTGGTGGTCATCGCCCCGCCCCCGGCCGGCGAAGCGGCGACGGAGGCGGCGGACCTGGACCGGCTGCTGCGCGATGCGCTGAAGACCATGTCCGTCCGCGATGCCGCCGCCAGCGTCGCCACCGCCACCGGCCAGCCGCGCAAGGCCGTCTACGCAAGGGCGCTGGAGCTGGCGAAGGAATGACCGGCCACGGCATGCAACGGGGGCGGGAGCAGGGCCGGCAGGGGCGGGGCAGACACGACCGGGGCAAACACGACCGGGGCAAACACGACCGGGAGCGCGCGGAACGGCTGGGCCGCTGGGCGGAATTCCTGTGCCGGCTGGCGCTGATGCTGAAGGGCTATCGCATCCTGGCCACCCGCCTGCGCACGCCGGCGGGGGAGATCGACATCCTGGCCGAACAGCGCACCCGCTTCGGCCCGATCCTGGCGGTGGTGGAGGTGAAGGCACGGGCGGGGGAGGATGCCGCCCATGCCGCTGTGGGCAGCGGGTCCTGGCATCGGCTGGCCCGGGCCGCCGGGATGGTCCAGGCCACCCGCCCCCGCCTGTCCGCCCATACCGCCCGGTTCGACCTGATGATCGTCACCCCCCGCCGTTGGCCCCGCCACCTGCCCGATTACTGGCGGCCGCAGGGGTAGGGCGCGGCGCCCGGCGGCAACGGTCAGGGGTGCTGTCAGGGCGAGGCGGCCAGGGCGAGGCGGCCAGGGGCGAGGCTTCGGTGGGATAGTCAGGCCGGCTGATCGGCGGGAGCGTCTTCCTCAACGTCGCCCAGATCCAGCCCCTCCCACAGGGTGCCCAGCGGCAGGGACAGGGGCACGCTCTCCAGGGTCAGCACGCCCTCCAGCCCGATCACCAGATCCACGACCCAAAGGTCGCCCGGAATGCGCCGGTGCACCTCCGCGAAGGGGCGGCGGCTGTCCAGCAGCACGATCTCCGCCACGGTGGGCAGGCGGCGATAGGCGGCCAGCTTGACCGTGCGCACCTTGGTTTCGGTGGAATCGGACAGCACCTCCGCGATCAGGAACGGATCCTCCGTGATCCTGCCGCCGCGGCGGTCGGGGGCGCAGGTGGCGGCGATGTCGGCGACGTAGTAATCGCTCGAGTCCAGGTTCCGGGCGATCCCGGCCTCCCCGATCACGCGACAGGGGCGGCGGACGGCCAGCGCCAGATCCATCCGCCCGCCCAGGCGCATCTGCAGGGACCCATGGGTTCCCGTGGCAGGGGCCATGGCGACCATCCGGCCGCCATACAGCTCGTACCGCGTCTCCGATCCATCGTCCCAGTCCAGGAACGCCTCGACCGTCATCAGCTTGTATGCCGCATCACCCGCCATGGCCGGCCTCCCGCTGCTTTGTCGCGAGAGGATACCACGCCCCCGAACACTGTCACCCATCTACCCGGTCCATACAGAGGGAGAGGAGATACCTACCCCATCTCCGCCCCCCTGCTCTCGTCTTGGCGGGTCAGTGCAGCCGCAGCTCCAGCCCAGGAAGGCGCATTTCCGCCGGGCTGATCAGGCCCTTGGCGGCCACCTGCACCGAATGCAGCTTGCCGTCCAGATTCCGGCTCCAGAAATCCAGGAAGCGGCGCAGTTCCGGGAATTTCGGCGCGATGTCCAGCGCCTGCCAGACATAGCTTTGCAACAGCCCGGGATGGTCGGGCATGTGGTACAGGATTCGCGCCGTGGTCAGGCGATACCCCGCCAGCTGGCGGGCGATGTCACCGCCGGCCGGGCCGGGGCGGTCGGGGCCATTGGGGCCGGGGCTGTCGGGATTGTCCAGGAAGCCAGTCATGCAAACCCCCTTTTGTCGGGTCCAGTCGCAGGGCCCATGAGCCGCCCGGATGGTTTTCCCTCCGGCGCGGGGCGACGCGGGTAATGGATACTCCCCTTCTGTGGCGGGCCTTGGACCGGCCCGTCCCTTCTGTCGCAGCCGGGGTGTGGACCCTCGTCCGCCACGTGGAACAAGCCTGCCCTGCCATGACGGTTTTGTGAAGGTGTATCCTAATCATATCAAGGGCTTGGCAGCATGCATCCGGGAGTGCTGCCACGTTCGGGCGCAATCCGGGGCCATGGGGGCCACGACCCATCCTCCCCCCCTCTTGACACCCGGGTGGCGTTTCATTACCTCCTCTGGCACTCACCGCGGGTGAGTGCTAACAGCAGGCTCATCCCGAGCTCTTTGCCTTTTATAGGGAGAGAACAACATGCGTTTCCGTCCGCTGCACGACCGCGTGGTGGTCAAGCGCGTCGAGTCCGAGCAGAAGACCGCCGGCGGCATCATCATCCCCGACACCGCCAAGGAGAAGCCGCAGGAAGGCGAGATCGTCGCCGTCGGCCCCGGCGCCCGCGACGAGAGCGGCAAGCTGGTGGCCCCGGATGTGAAGGCCGGCGACCGCGTCCTGTTCGGCAAGTGGTCCGGTACCGAGGTGAAGATCGACGGCACCGAGTACCTGATCATGAAGGAAAGCGACATCATGGGCGTGCTCAACGCCGCCTGATGACCGCCATTCCGGCTACTCCGCAAATCGACTGAACAACGCACAATTCGAGGGACGAAGACAATGGCTGCCAAGGACGTGAAGTTCGGCACCGACGCCCGCGCCAAGATGCTCCGCGGTGTGGACATCCTGGCCGACGCCGTGAAGGTGACGCTGGGCCCCAAGGGCCGCAACGTCGTGATCGAGAAGAGCTTCGGCGCCCCCCGCATCACCAAGGACGGCGTCACCGTCGCCAAGGAAATCGAACTGTCCGACCGGTTCGAGAACATGGGCGCGCAGATGGTGAAGGAGGTGGCCTCCAAGACGGCCGACCTCGCCGGTGACGGCACCACCACCGCGACCGTACTGGCCCAGGCCATCGTGCGCGAAGGCGCCAAGGCCGTGACCGCCGGCATGAACCCGATGGACGTAAAGCGCGGCGTGGACGTTGCCGTCGCCGCCGTCGTCGAGGACATCAAGACCCGGTCCCGCAAGGTCGGCTCCAACGACGAGATCGCCCAGGTCGGCACCATCTCCGCCAATGGCGAGGCCGAGATCGGCAAGATGATCGCCGAGGCCATGGCCAAGGTCGGCAACGAGGGCGTGATCACGGTCGAAGAGGCCAAGAGCCTGGAGACCGAGCTGGACGTGGTCGAGGGCATGCAGTTCGACCGCGGCTACCTGTCGCCGTATTTCGTGACCAACGCCGACAAGATGGTCGCGGAGCTGGACAGCCCCTACATCCTGCTGTTCGAGAAGAAGCTGTCCGGCCTGCAGGCGATGCTGCCGGTGCTGGAGGCTGTGGTCCAGTCCTCCCGCCCGCTGATCATCGTGGCCGAGGATGTCGAGGGCGAGGCCCTGGCCACCCTGGTGGTCAACAAGCTGCGCGGCGGCCTGAAGGTCGCGGCCGTGAAGGCGCCGGGCTTCGGTGACCGCCGCAAGGCGATGCTGGAGGACATGGCCATCCTGACCGGTGGCCAGGTCATCAGCGAAGACCTGGGCATCAAGCTGGAAAACGTCACCCTGGACTTCCTGGGCAAGGCCAAGAAGGTCACCATCACCAAGGACAACACCACGATCGTGGACGGTGAGGGTGCGAAGGAGGACATCCAGGCCCGCATCGCCCAGATCAAGGCCCAGATCGAGGACACCACCTCCGACTACGACCGCGAGAAGCTGCAGGAGCGTCTGGCGAAGCTGGCCGGCGGCGTGGCCGTCATCCGCGTCGGTGGTGCGACCGAGGTCGAGGTGAAGGAGCGCAAGGACCGCGTCGACGACGCCATGCACGCCACCCGTGCTGCGGTGGAAGAAGGCGTGGTCGCCGGCGGCGGCGTTG
Organism: Pseudomonadota bacterium; assembly: GCA_046045995.1. GTDB lineage: Bacteria > Pseudomonadota > Alphaproteobacteria > Azospirillales > Azospirillaceae > Indioceanicola. The sequence continues at coordinate 25,554 of JBJOKR010000031.1, forward strand.
CCCTGCTCTATGCCACCAAGGCGCTGGAGAAGCTGACCCCGGTCAACGAGGACCAGAAGTTCGGCATCGACATCGTCCGCAAGGCCCTGCAGTCCCCGATCCGCCAGATCGCGGCCAATGCCGGGTTCGACGGCTCCGTCGTCGTCGGCAAGCTGCTGGACCAGACCGACGTCAATGTCGGCTTCAACGCCCAGACCGGCGAATACGGCGATATGTTCAAGTTCGGCGTGATCGACCCGACCAAGGTCGTCCGCACCGCGCTGCAGGACGCCGCCTCCATCGCCGGCCTGCTGATCACCACCGAGGCCATGATCGGCGAGAAGCCCCAGCCCAAGTCCGCCCCCGCCGGCGGCCCGGGCGGCATGGGCGGCATGGGCGACATGGACTTCTAAGTGCGACCTGAGGTTGCGCTTGGGCTCGCTAAGTTACTGAGGTAACTTGGTTTCTTAGCGAGAGATTGAGTTGGTATAGAAGGGGTGTTCTGCCTTTACGGGTGGAACACCCCTTCGCCGTTTATACCGGCTCGATCTTTAGGGCGAGGTGGCAATGCCTCGTCCGGGATCTTCCGATCCTTCTTGGGAGAACGGAAGACCACAAAATCCCGGCTAGCCGCCCCCCGGGGTTGGCGCATGGCCGGGTAGGCCTCTCAAGCCCTTCGGGGCCGAGGCTTCCAAGTGTGGCGCAAGCCACGGTGACGATTGTCCAGGCGAAGGGGGGTAACGGCCCCGGATGCCAGCGGACCCGCCGTACGACCGGCGGTAGCCTAGGGGCAGTGCGGGGCTGGCAACGGCCCGGTGCGGAGCGCCCTGACAAAGTAACCCTTCGCAGGAGGCATGCCCTCCCGCGAGGGGGGTGCATGGATCGGATGAGCAACACATTCGTGAGGTGCGAGGCTGAGCGGTATGGTCAACGCAAGTGAACTGCTGATAACCGCCGTTACCGTGAAGGAGCCTACGGTTGCTATTGGCTCCGGCCAAAATGGCGTGCGGTCGAGTTGCCTCCCTTTAGAATGGGGGCACGTCGTTCTATGCGCCGCCGGCGGAAAGGCAGGACCTAACTCGCTCTTGTCGTCACTGTGGAACAGGGTAAGCCCGTACCCCCGCCTGCCCGCCGGAAGGCGGTCAGGCAAGCGGACCGTAAGGAACGCCCATGGGGGTGCGGGTAGAGGAGGTCGGAGGAAGCGAACGCCGCCCTGTAATGGGGCGGATAGGGGCCATGCCCCGCCCGCAAGGGGGCTGACTTCCGACTGGTCTCTCCACGCGAGAGGCCTGGAGAACCCTGAAATGGGGGATGGTGGGGATAGCTCCCCCGCATTCCCTGATCCTGGCTGGGAGACGCTGATGTCTCCCATCCGGGAGCATCGCGTCTTCCATCCGCTCTACTGGATGGAGGACAGCAAGATGAGCGTCACGCAGGAAGCGGACCCTGCGTCCTCCCACGGCATGGACCACTGGAACGCCATCAACTGGCAGACGGTGGAACGGCACGTGCGAGGGCTCCAGGTCCGGATCGCGAAGGCAGTGCGGGAGGGGGACTGGCGCCGGGTGAAAACCCTGCAACGGTTCCTCGCCCGGTCGTTCAGCGGCCGAGCCATGGCCGTGAGACGAGTGACCGAGAACGCGGGCCGCCGCACCCCCGGCATCGACGGGGAGCGGTGGTCCACGCCCATCGGCAAGTATGGTGCGATCGAGCGGCTCAAGCAGCGGCGTGGGTACCAGCCCATGCCGCTGCGCCGTGTCCACATCCCGAAGGCCAATGGGAAGAAGCGTCCGCTGGGCATCCCGACCATGACGGACCGAGCCATGCAGGCCCTGTACCTGCTTGGCCTGGCACCGGTCGCGGAGACCACGGGTGACGCGAATTCCTACGGCTTTCGACCGATGCGCTCGACGGCGGATGCCGCCGAGCAATGCTTCAAGGTCCTGAACGCACATCCCAATTGTGCGGCTTGGGTGCTTGAGGGCGACATCGAGGGATGTTTCGACAACATCGACCATGCTTGGCTGACCGACCATGTCCCCATGGACACGGTCATGCTCCGCAAGTGGCTGAAGGCAGGTGTCGTCGAGTTCGGGACGTTGCGGCCCACCGTGGCCGGAACGCCCCAGGGCGGTATCATCTCCCCAGTCCTCGCCAACCTCGCGTTGGACGGGCTGGAGGAAAAGCTTTTGGCCAAGTTCGGGCCCAAAGGGAGCCGTAAAGGCAACCGGCATAAGGTCAACTTGGTCCGGTATGCGGACGACTTCATCGTCACAGGCGCGTCCAGGGAGCTTCTGGAAACGGAAGTCCTGCCACTTGTTCGAGACTTCTTGGCAAGTCGGGGACTGCGGCTGTCGGTGGAGAAGACGCACATCACCCATGTTGACCAGGGCTTCGATTTCCTGGGCTGGAATGTACGCAAGTACGGCGGCAAGATGCTCATCAGGCCGTCGCGAAAGAACGTCAAGGCGTTCCTCGCCAAGGTCCGGGAAGTCGTGCGGAGTCTGCGCGCAGCGAACCAGGTCAAACTGATCCGCGTGTTGAACCCCATCATTCGTGGTTGGGCCAACTATCACCGGTGTCAGGTAGCCGCGGAGACCTTCCACAAGGTCGACAAGGTGATCTGGGACATGCTGTACCGTTGGGCGAAAAGGCGACATTCCAACAAAGGGGCGCGTTGGGTCCTGGAGCGTTACTTCGGGCCGAACGGACCCCGGCAGTGGGATTTCGTCTGCAAGGTGGAGAGGAAGGACGGGCTGAAGACCTTGGTGAAGCTGGTCAGGGCCAGCGACTTCAAGATCGTGCGGCACGTCAAGGTTCGTTCGGATGCGAATCCGTTCGACCCGCAATGGGACACCTATTTCGCCAAGCTCCGCACGGAGCGCCTGCTGCGGGCCCACGCCCACAAGCAGACGTTCACGGCGTTGCTGAAGCGGCAGGATGGCCTTTGTGCCGCCTGCGGGCAGCCCATCACCTCAGCCACCGGGTGGCATGTCCACCATGTCCGATCCCGCAAGCAAGGGGGTCCGGATACCCTGGACAACTTGGCACTCCTGCATCAGGTCTGCCATGTCCAACACCACCACAAACTCTCGGTCTCACCGCCGGTCCCAGAAAAGGACTTGCGAGAGGCTTGAGCCGTGTGCGGGGAAACCCGCACGCACGGTTCTTAGGGGGGCGCCGCACAGCAATGTGCGGCGCCTACCCGCCGCAGTCCAGTCCCCCGGCCGTAGGTTGGGCCAGGCTGCAAGGCCACGGCCCGACAGACGCCGACACGATCCACAAGACCCCCGGCAGGGCGACCTGCCGGGGGTTTTTTGTTTGGGTGGGCCGGACGACACATTGCCTTGAACAGGTTCGCCGCCTGCGGGATCATGCCGTCATGATCGGGGTACCCGCCCCATCCCCAGGAATGACCCACGTGCCAGCTACCCGCCCACCCTCCATCCGGCCCGTGCCGCCGCAGCCACCCGAAAGGATTCGGGCGCATACGGCGTCAGCCAATCCGGATCCGGCCGGTGCGACCCGGGCCAAAAGTGCTTCGGACAAACCCTCACCCTGCGGAACACTGCCCCTGAAGGATCTGCGGATCGCTGTGGCGACCATCGCTGCGGATGTCCGGTCAGTCTGGGTGCAGGCCCTTGTGGCCAGGGTGGTGGAGGCGGTCTGGACCGTCCGGGCCCGTGGTCTTGCGTTGCCCCCGCCGCCCACCAACACCGGCGGTGCTGAAGCCGCCCAGCGCCGATCCGCCCTCTCCCTGGTCGGCCCGGCCGGATGGGGCATGGACCAGGATCAGGAAGCGGCGGCCCGGTCCTTCGGCCAAGCCCTGGCAGCGCTGCCGGTGGTCCAAGCGGCCGACCGCATCGGTGCCCTGTATTCCGATCTTCTCCCGGCGGAGCATCGGTCCCGGCACGGTGTCTTCTATACCCCGCCCGCCCTGTCAGACCGTTTGGTGGATCAGGCGGAGGCGACCGGCGTGGATTGGGCATCCGCCCGGGTCCTTGATCCCACGGCGGGAGGGGGGGCCCTGTTGCTGCCGGTGGCCATGCGCATGGCGGAGGCCTTGCAGGGGGCGGAGCCTGCGATCGCCCTCCAGAACATCGCCGCCCGCCTTCGCGGCTGGGAGTTGGATCCCTTCGCTGCCTGGATCGCCCAGGTCATGCTGGAGCTTGCCCTGCTGCCACTGGTGGAAGCGGCGGGGCGGCGGCTGCCCCGCCTTGTGGAGGTGGGTGACAGCCTGGCAAGGGCGGAATGTGCGGAATGGGATCTGGTGATCGCCAATCCGCCCTACGGCCGCATCGGCCTGGCGCCCCCGGACCGGGCACGCTTCGCCCGAAGCCTGTACGGGCATGCGAACCTCTATGGTGTCTTCCTGGACCTCGCCATCCGCTTGACCCGACCCAAGGGGATCGTCAGCTTCCTGGTTCCGTCCAGCTTCCTGGGGGGAGAGTATTTCAAGAACCTGCGCCGCACCCTGGCGGCGGACGCACCTCCCGTAAGGCTG
>JBJOKR010000032.1:0-29752 GCA_046045995.1 Pseudomonadota bacterium
GATATGGACATGGGCGTCGATCAGCAGCATCGGCGGGGCTCCCCAACCCGCCGGGGCGGCGGGTACCCACCGACCATAGGCGCCCCGCCCGCACGGCGGCAGCGTCCACGCGGCGGTAGCCCGATCGCCCCGCCACCCAGCCCACACCTTTCCGCCCAAAGGCGGCGGCCTTCATTCCGGTTCCGGACCGGTCCCTGCCCTTAGGATTTCCGGACGGGGTAGAAGGTCCTTTCCGTGCCAGGGCGATCGTCCAAGGACCGTCTTGCGGGTTAGCCGCTTTGGCCCGGTAGGCGCTTCCCGTTGGTGGCGGTAACAGTGGCGTGTCCCACGGGGGACCGGAAGGGAGGGGAAGCGCCATGAACATCCTGCTGGTGGAAGATGAGCCGACGGTCGCGCTGACCATCCTGGATGCGTTGGAGGCGGAAGGTTTCACCGCCGCCCATGCCCTGGGCACGGATGATGCGCTGGCCTTGGCGGCGACGGCGCGGTTCGACCTGGCCTTGGTGGATGCCCGGCTGGCCTATGGCGACAGCGGCATCGCCGCGTGCCAGGTCCTGCTGGAGGATCACACGATACCGTCGCTGCTGACCACCGGCTGGGGGGAGATCCCGGCCCATGTGGGCAGCTTCGTCCTGGGCGTGCTGTACAAGCCTTTGGACCGTCAGGACCTGGGTGCCAGCCTGCGGGCGGTCGGCACCATGATGACCGGGGGCGATCCGGGGCCCCTCCCGGCCCGGCTGGACCTGTTCAGCGATCGTCTGAAGCGGGCCGGTTGACCGGTGCTTCTGCCGCGGCGGGTGTGCCGCCCCGTTCCAAGGATGTCGGCGGGCTGCGCAACTCCGCCGCCAGGAGAGCCCCCCGGGCGACCGCCTCCCGCCCGGCGGCCAGGATCGGCGCCAGCAACGGGGCCAGGGCGGGGGCCACATCCGCCCGCTCCGTCCGCCGCTCGATCATTTGAAGGCAGCCTCCCAGCAACTGGAACAGATTGTTCAGGTCATGGGCGATGCGGTGGTACCTGTCCTCTTCCTGCCCGTCGGGTCCGGGTCCGGGACCGGGTGTCGTCATGCCGGGCGTTCCTTTCTTCCGCTTCTCCGTCGGGGGTGTTCCGCGTAAACACGCGCGATGACGCTTCCGCCCATGCCACCCCCCGATACCGCTGCCGCGATCCCGACCCGCACCATCCCGGTTCGGACCGTGCCTGTGGATGTTCTTGTCCTGGGGGCCGGGGCCGCGGGCCTTTACACCGCCCTGTTCGCCGGGCGACGCGGGCGGCGGGTGCTGGTGATCGACCATGCGGACCAGGCGGGGAAGAAGATCCTGATCTCCGGCGGCGGGCGCTGCAATTTCACCAATACGGGCACCGATCCCCGCCGCTTCCTGTCCGCCAATCCCCATTTCGCCATCTCCGCCCTGCGCCGCCATGGCCCCGCCGATTTCATCGCCCTGGTCGATCGGCACGGCATCCCCTGGCATGAGAAGAAGCTGGGCCAGCTGTTCTGCGACCGCCGGGCGGAGGAGATCGTGGCAATGCTCCTGGCCGAATGTGCCGATGCGGGGGTGGATATCCGCCTGTCCTGCCCTGTGATCGGTGGCATCGCGGGGGTGGAGCGGCTGGCGGAAGGCGGCTTCCGGGTCGCAACCGGCCAGGGAACCGTGCTGGCGGACCGGCTGGTGCTGGCCACGGGCGGCCTTTCCATCCCCAAGATGGGAGCCACCGGCTTCGCCCTGGACCTGGCCCGGGCCTGGGGCCTGGCGGTGGTGGAACCGCGCCCTGCCCTGGTCCCCTTCACCTTCCGGCCGGAGGATCTGGCCAGGACCAAGGACCTTACCGGCATCGCCCTGGACGGCTGGGTGCGGATGGCGGATGCGGGCTGGGGCCCCGCCGCCTTCCGGGAGGCGTTGCTGCTGACCCATCGCGGCCTGTCCGGCCCGTCCATCCTGCAAATCTCCAGCTACTGGCGGCCGGGGCAGCCGGTGGCGGTCGACCTGTGGCCGGACGGGGATCTGGCGGCGGAGCTGAAGCGCCTGAAGGGGGAGCGCCCGCGGGCGGAGCTGAAGACCATCCTGGCCGAACGCCTGCCCCGACGCTTCGCCGAGCGCCTGTTCGAGACGGATGTGCTGGGCACCGTGCTGACCAGCCGCCCCATGGCCGATATGAAGGACCGCGACCTGGACCGCATCGCCGCCAGCCTGCACGGCTGGACGGTGCATCCGGCCGGCACGGAGGGATGGCGCACGGCGGAGGTGATGGCCGGCGGCATCGATACGGCGGAACTGTCCTCCAAAACCCTTGAAAGCCGCCGCATCCCCGGCCTGTTCGCGGTGGGGGAGGCGGTGGACGTCACCGGCTGGCTGGGCGGCTACAATTTCCAATGGGCCTGGAGCAGCGGCCACGCCTGCGGGATGGCGGCGTAGGGGCGATTGTCGGGCGGAGTGTCGCAATGCGGGCTTCGCCCTTTTTGCGACCTACGAACCGCCGTAGATGCCGTAGGTCGCATGGAGCGGAGCGCAATGCGACAGCCCTATCACCCCATCGCCCCCTGGATCACGGCCGGGCGACGGTCACCTGGACCACGTCGATGCTGCCGGTGGTGAATCCTGCTTCGCAGTACCACAGGTACTGTTCCCACATGCGCTTGAACCGCTCATCGAAGCCCAGGGGCACCAGATGGGGCCAGGCGGCCTGGAAGCTGACATTCCATTCCCGCAAGGTGCGGGCATAGTGCAGGCCATAGCTGTCCGACCCCTGCCATTCCAGCCCGGCCAGGGTCACCTGATCGCGCAGCCGCGTGGGGGAGGGGAGCATGCCGCCCGGGAAGATGTAGCGCTGGATGTAATCGGCGCTGCGGCGGTAGCGATCGAAGAATTCGTCCCGGATGGTGATGATCTGCATCGCGGCACGGCCCCCGTCCATCAGGCGGTCGCGCAGGGTGGCGAAGAACTGGGGCCAGTACTTCTCCCCCACCGCCTCGAACATCTCGACACTGGCGATGCGGTCGAAACGGCCGGTGACGTCGCGGTAATCCTGCAACCGGATCTCCACCTTGTCCGACAGGCCGGCCTTGGCGATGCGGGCCACGGCGTAATCATGCTGGGCCTGGCTGATGGTGACCGCGGTCACCCGGGCGCCGATGGTGCCGGCGGCATATTCGGCGAAACCGCCCCAGCCGCAGCCGATCTCCAGCACATGGTGTTCCGGCCGCAGATCCATCCGCCGGGCCAGTTCCGCATATTTGCGGGTCTGGGCGGTGGTCATATCCTCATCCGCCGCCAGATCGGCATAGACGGCACTGGAATAGGTCATGGAGGGGTCGAGCCAGCGGCTGTAGAACTCATTCCCCAGATCGTAGTGATAGGCGATGTTCTTGCGGCTGCCCGACCGGGTGTTGGGCTTCAGCAGATGGACCAGCCGCGACAGGAGCCGCATCACCGGCCGCCCGTCCAGCGCCTTCTCCAAGGCCGAATAATTCAGCATGGTCATGATGAACAGGGCGGAGGCGTCGGGGCTGGACCAGTCCCCGTCCAGATAGCTTTCGCAGAAGCCAAGCTTGCCGCCCAGGATCATGCGCCGGGCCATGCGGTCGTTGTGGACATACAGCGTGCCCGCCGGCCCCGGCTCGGTGCCTGTGAATTTATGCGCGGTGCCGTCGGGCAGGACGATGGTCAGGCATCCGATCTGAACATTGGAGGCCACGCCCAGCAGCAACCGCATCAGGCGCGAGGGGCGATAGGTCCCGGACTGGGGCGCCCGCATCGTCACGGTGCTGTCGGTCTGCTCGGTCATCAACTCATCCCTCCGGATTATTCAGCGCCTGAAATGTTGCGTGTTTCCGCTGCGGCAAGCCCCGTTGGCGGGTAAAGCACAGCCCCTTGAAAGGCCCCGCGGCGGGGGATCGACCGGACCGGCGGGTTAGGCCGGCGGTGGAAGACGGCGCCCTTGCGCCACAGCTTCCACGCTTCCCAGTGGATGCCGGCGATCACCTTCAGCGTGACCAGCGGATGGGCCGCCAGGGTCCGCCACAGGGCAGCACTGGTCAGATCCTGCCGCAGGCCGGTCTGGGTGGCGGTCAGCAGCGGGCCGTCCCCGTCGGCATAGTCGATGGTGACCGACAGCCGATCCCCCAGCGGGCCCAGGCGGAAGCGGTAGGCCCCGCCCATGCCGAAGAAGGGGGAGACGTGGAATTCCTTGGCATGCCCATGCTCCACCCGCCCGGCCGGCCCCGCGGCGGTGCCGGGTCCGGCTTCATAAGGGCAGACATAGACATGCTGGTCGCCGAAGGTGTTCTTCACCTCATAGACCATGGCGGCCGGCCGCCCCTCCCGGTCGTGGCACCAGTAGAGGGTCAGCGGGTTGAAGGTGTAGCCCAGCACCCGCGGGAAGCAGAGCATGCGGATCGGCCCGCCGGGCGGAATCAGCCCCGCGTCGCGCAACCGCGCCTCCACCCAGGGGCGCAGGGGCGTGCCGTCCCGGGCGCCGTGGTCCCGGTCCTGGATGGACAGCAGGCCCGCACGGTTGTGCACCAGTGGTGCCGGCAGATCGTCCAGCCGGTCGAGGTCCAGAAGCAGCGCCCAGACCCGGTAGCGGAACCCGTGCCGGAACGGCCGGTGCCGCCAATGCCCGACAACACAGCGGTACAGGGCGTGTCGGGCCGGATCGGGCATGGTCGCTGGGGGTGGTGTCGCGGGCATGGTCGCGTGTCGCGGTCCTGTCACTCCGCCGCGGCCAGTTCGGCCGGGCGGGGGCGGGCGTTGCGGCCGGCCGGGCTCACATCCATGACGCTCCACGGCCGCTGGGCGCCGATCGCCTCCGCCACCGCCAGCCCGGCGGACAGCCCGTCCTCATGGAAGCCGTAGCCCATATAGGCGCCGCAGAACCAGGTGCGGTTCATGCCCTGGATCCGCCCGATCTCCCCCTGGGCGCGGATGGCGGCGGTGTCGAACATGGGGTGGTCGTAGATGAATTCCCGGATCTTCAGGTCGGCCCGCGGCTCCTGGATCGGGTTCAGGGTGACGAACAGGGGCGTGCGCTTGTCGATCGATTGCAGCAGGTTCATCCAGTAGGTGATCGACACCTTCGCCTGCCGCTCCCGCGTGCCGTTGGCCAGATAGTTCCAGGAGGACCAGGCCTTGGGCCGCTTGGGCATGCAGACCGGATCGGCATGCAGCACCGCCCGGTTGGACTGATAGCGGAAGGAGCCGAGGATGCGCCGCTCCGCCTCGCTTGCATCCGTCAGCATGGCCAGCGCCTGATCGGCATGGGCGCCGATCACCGCATGGTCGAAGGTCTCCGATGCCCCGGTGGAATCGGCGACCGTGACGCCGGTGGGCCCGCGGCGCAGGGCGGTGATGGCCCGCCCGGCCAGGACCGGGCCCCGCAGATCGGCCAGCAGCAGCCGCACATACTCCCGGCTGCCGCCCTTCACCGTGCGCCACTGCGGCCGTTCCTTAAGCTTCAGAAGGCCGTGGTTGTGGAAGAAGCGGACGAAGCTCTGCGCCGGGAAGGACAGCATCTCCGCCACGGTGCAGGACCAGATCGCCGCCCCCATGGGCAGCAGGTGGTCATAGATGAAGCGATGGCCGTAGCGCTGCTGGACCAGGAATTCACCCAGGGTCAGGTGCATCCGGTCGGGATCGGACAGCAGCTTCGGCGCTTCCTTGTAGAAGCGCAGGATGTCCCGCAGCATCAGGTGATAGCCTGGGGACAGGATGTTGCGCTTCTGCGCGAACATGCCCGCCAGGTTGCTGCCCGAGTATTCAAGCCGGCCGCGGTCCAGGCTGACCGCGAAGGACATGACGGATTTCTCCGTCGGCACCCGGATCTGGTCGAACAGCTTGGTCAGGTTCGGATATGTGGATTCGTTGTAGACGATGAAGCCCGTATCCACCGGGATCGCACGCCCCCCCGGGCCCGGAGCCTCCACCGTGTTGGAATGGCCGCCGATGTAGTCGTTCTGTTCATAGACAGTCACGTCATGCCCGGCGCGGTTCAACAACCAGGCCGCGGACAGGCCGGAAATCCCGGCCCCGATCACCGCGATACGCATCCACTCCCCCTCAGCTCTCGCTTCCGTCCTTGATGCGGGCAAAAGCGTCCAACGCCCGCTGCCGCCCCAGCTTGTGATCCACCACCGGCCGGGGATAGTCCCGCCCCAGAACGATGCCGGCCCGGCGCTGCACATCCGGCGGCGCCTCCCATGGCGCATGGATGTACTTGTCGGGCAGGTGTTTCAGTTCCGGCACCCAGCGGCGGACATAAGCACCCTGCGGGTCGAATTTCTGCCCCTGGAGAACCGGATTGAAAACCCGGAAATAGGGGGCGGCATCGGCCCCGCAGCCCGCGATCCACTGCCAGCCTGCGGCGTTGTTGGCAAGATCCGCGTCCACCAGCGTGTCCCAGAACCACGCCTCCCCCCGCTGCCAGGGCAGAAGCAGGTGCTTCACCAGCAGGGAACCGACGATCATGCGCACCCGGTTGTGCATCCAGCCGGTGGACCAGAGCTGGCGCATTCCCGCATCGACGATGGGATAGCCCGTCCGCCCCCGTTGCCATGCCGCCAGCGCCGCCTCGTCCTCCGTCCACGGAAACTCCTCGAATCGGGTGTTGAGCGGCCGGTCGGGCAGCGTGGGGAAGTGGTAGAGCAGACTATAGCAGAACTCCCGCCACACGATCTCGCGGAGAAATGACGTCACGCCGTCATGACAATCCGGTCGTTGCCGGGCCAGATCCTGCCCCGCCGCCCAGGCCTGGCGGGGGCTGATCTCCCCGAAATGCAGGTGGGGGGACAGGCGGCTGGTCCCGTCGATGCCGGGAACGTCCCTCCCCGATGCATAATCCCGGCAGACACTGTCCAGGAAAGCGGTCAGCCGGGCCTGTGCCCCCGCTTCCCCCGGGGTCCAGACGGGGCCGAAGCCCGTGGCCCAGTCCGGCTTGGTGGGCACCAGGCCCCAATCGGCCAGGTCCTCCCCCCCCGGCGGGGATGCCGCCCCGGTCAGCCGATCCGGCGCGGGCAGGGGCGGGTCCTGGGCCCCATCCTGTGATGACAGCCGGGCGGTGACCGCCCGCCAATAGGGGGTGAAGACCCGGTAGGGATCGCCCCCGCCTGTTTTGCCCCCGCCTGTTTTGCCCCCGCCTGTTCTGATCGTCCAGGGTTCGTTCAGAAGGCTGCCCGGGCAGGACCGCACCTCCACCCCCAGGGCGGTCAGCGACTGTTTGATGCCGGTGTCCCGCTCGATGGCGAAAGGTTCGTAACAGCGGTTCCAGGTGACAAGGCCCGCCCCCGTCTCCCGCACCAGATCGCGGATCACCCCGTCGGCCGGGCCGCGGCGCAGCAGCAGCGGGGTCCCGCGGGCGGCCAGATCCGCCGCCAGGGCCGCCAGGCTGTGATGCAGCCACCAGCGCGACGCCCCGCCCGCCCGCCAGGTGCCGGGGGTCACATCATCCAGTACATAGACCGGGATGACCGGGCGCCCGCTTTCCACCGCCGCTGTCAGGGCCGGATTGTCGGCAAGACGCAGATCCTGGCGGAACCAGACGATGACGGGGGTGGAATGGATCATGGGGTGGTCGCAGACCTGCGGGGGGGGCCGGAGTGCCCAGTTGGCCGCTTAAGGATGGGTGGTCGGTTCCGTCCGTCAATCCCCGCGATGGGGAAGGGAGGTGCCTTGGGCGGTGATCGTGGCTCAAGTGATGGCCTTACAAAGTAAAAGGGAATGTCACGATGCTGCCATAATTGAACAAAGTACGTCAAATCCCGGCCATCGGATCACAGTAGCGGCGAAAATATATCCAGATGTGGCCCGCTTGCCGCCGCAGTTCATGACGATAGTTCTCCTGTCGACGGACGAAGCGGCCGACAATACTGACGGAAACCGCAAATCGTCCGATCAATCGACCCGAACCTTCCTGTGGAGATATCGAATGCTTCGCCTTGCTTCCACCCTGCGCTGCGCCGCTGTTGCCCTGACCCTGGGTCTCGCCGCTGCCCCCGCCATGGCGGGCAACCACGCCGGCCATGGTGGTGCCACCCAGACGATCGTGGAGATCGCGGCCGGCAATGACAGCTTCGAAACGCTGGTCGCCGCGGTGAAGGCCGCCGGCCTGGCGGAGACCCTGTCCGGTGCGGGCCCCTTCACGGTCTTCGCCCCCACCGATGACGCCTTCGCCAAGCTGCCCCCCGGCACCGTGGAAAACCTGCTGAAGCCGGAGAACAAGGCCCAGCTGCAGAAGGTGCTGACCTATCACGTCGTTGCGGGCAAGGTGATGGCCGCCGATGTGAAGCCGGGTGCCGTGCCGACCGTGGCCGGCCCGTCCGCCACCATCGCGGTTGCCGACGGCAAGGTGACCATCGACGGTGCCACCGTCACCGCGACCGACATCGTCGGCAGCAACGGCGTGATCCATGTGATCGACACGGTGATCCTGCCGAAGGAGTGAGGCCAGCGGGAATAGCACCAACGGTCGGAAATCCTGACCGTCGGTATCCGCGCAGACCGGTGCCAAGGCGGCTCGCGCCGCTGGTACAAGGGCGATCCGTCGCACCCCGGGGGCGGTTGATCCCCGGTCGGATGGCCCCACTTCGCAGGCATCGGCGGACATGCGGGCGCCGGGTGGTGACGCCCGGGGTTCCCCCCTCTCCGCAGGGTCGGTACCGGCAGTGCCGGCGGCCGATCCCCGCCGACAGGCCCGGCCCGGAGCGTCCCCCCGCGCTCCGGGCCGTTTCCTTCTCTACTCTCCTCCGGGGCCTTGATGGCCCAGCCGCGTCCGGCGTTTCAGTAGCCGCCGTGGCCCAGGGTGCGGCCGCTGCCGTGGCCCAGGGCGACCAGCACCGCATCCAGCAGGCCCGACGCGCCGAAGCGCATATGATCCGCATCGGCCCAGCCGGGGCCGCAGATCTCCTCCGCCAGGGCCAGATAACCGCCCGCAGCATGGACGTCGCGGATGCCGCCCGATGCCTTGAACCCGACACGGCGGCCCTCGGCACCCGCATCCCGGCAGGCGGTCAGCAGGATGCGCGCCGCCCCCGGCGTGGCGCCGACCGGCACCTTTCCGGTGCTGGTCTTCAGGAAATCCGCCCCGTTGGCGACCGCGATGGCCGCCGCCTTCTCGATCAGGGACGGCTTGGCGATGGCCCCTGTCTCCAGGATCACCTTCAGCGGCGTTGTCCCGCATGCCGCCCGCGCGGCAGCCACATGGTCGGCGGCCCGGCTGCCGTTGCCCAGGATCACGTCGGCATAGTTCATGACGTAATCGATCTCATCCGCGCCATCGGCCAGCGCCTCCCCGATCTGGTGGGCCACCTTCTCGGCGGAAAAACTGCCGCCGGGGAAGTTCACCACCGTCGCCACCTTCACCGGTGTGTTGCGCAGGTTGGACTTGGCGATGGCCACATACAGCGGCCAGATGCAGATGGCGGCCACCGGCCCGGCCGGCGTCAGCGCCCGGTCGCACAGGGCCACGACCGTATCCGCATCATCTGCATCGTTCAGGCTGGTCAGGTCGATCAGCCCCAGGGTGCGGGCGGCGATGGCGGCAATATCCTCCGGGGTCGTTCCGGATTCGGAATGGATTGTCATCGCGCAACCTCACCCGGTTCAGAAGGACAGGTTGTCCGGGCCGAAGCTGTCCGGCAACAGCTCCCCCAGGGTGTAGGATTTGCGCCAGCCGCCGGCGTCATAGACATGGATGCGGGCGTCGGGGGCGGCGAATTCCCGGATGCGCTGACGGCAGCCGCCGCAGGGCGTGCACAGCACCCCGGCCCCCGCTTCCCCGCCGACCACCGCGATCTCCACGATCCGGCGGTCCCCCGCCACCACCATCAGGCCGATGGCGGTGGATTCCGCACATTGCCCCTGGGGGTAGGCCGCATTCTCCACATTGCAGCCCGCATGGATCGTTCCGCTTTCGGAACGGATCGCCGCCCCTACCTGGAACCGGGAATAGGGGGCATGGGCCCGGGCCCGGGCCGCCAGGGCGGCGTGGAACAGGTCAAGCGGGGCGTCGGTGGTCATCGGCGGGCGGTCCAGGTTGGAAAGGCGGACGAATCATACCGTCAGCACCGCCCCCCGGCCAGCCCGCCCGCTCCCGATCGCGGAAAAACCTGTTAGGGTCTGGTGATATCCGCATAGGGGAGGAAATGATGGGTTTGTTGAGCGGCCTGATGGGCCTGGCCAGCGGCGTCGATGCCGCCGCGCTGGAAAAGGAATTGGGGGAGGTGCTGGTGGATGGGGAGGTGGTGGAGGGTGCCTATCGCCTGATCCGGGATATGATGGTCTTCACCAACAAGCGCCTGATCCTGATCGACAAACAGGGGATGACCGGGCGCAAGACCGCCTATACCAGCATCCCCTACGCCAACATCTCCCAGTTCGCCATCGAAACGGCGGGCAGCTTCGATGCCGATTCGGAACTGCGGATCTGGGTGCGGGGAACGGCACAGCCGATCACCCAGGAATTCGGCCGCGGCGGCGCCATCCATGAGGTCCACCGCACCCTGGGCAAGCATGTCTTGAAGTGACGGTCAGGCGGAGGGCGGGGTGGCCTTGCCATCCGCCCCCGATTGCCCCCCCGATTGCGCGCCTGGATCGGACCCATGACCCGCGGCCCGGGCCGCCGCCTGGTCCAACGCGCGGGCGAAGCTGGCGGCCACATGCACGCCGGGGCGCTTCAAGATGCCCTCCCGGCTAAGGGTCAGGCGGGTGCGGGCCGGCATCTCCGTCAGGATCACGGGCACGCCCTGGCGGGCGCAGCGGTCCAGGAACCGGGTCAGGGCCGCCATGCCCGACGCATCGGCCAGCGGCACATCGCGGAAGCGCAGGACGAAGACCGACGGGGCCGGGAAGGCCGCATCGAAGGCATCGCCGATCCGCGACGCGGCGCCGAAGAACAGGGGCCCGTGCAGCTCGAACACGCCCACCCCGTCGGGGACGCGCAGGCGGTTGCGGTAGGGCTGGCGGGGATTGGCCAGATCATCGATCTCCTCCCCGCCCAGTGCCCCGCCCAGCACCCCGCCGGCACCGATGCCGGACTCCACCGCCGTCGCCTCCGCCATGCGGTGCATGAAGATGATGGCGGCCAGCACGATCCCCACCTCGATCGCCACGGTCAGGTCCACCAGCACGGTCAGCCCGAAGGTGGCCAGCAGCACCGCCCGATCCCCCGGCAGGCCGGAGAGGAGATGGCGGAACCGCTCCTGCTCGCTCATGTTCCAGGCGACGACGGTCAGCACCGCCGCCAGGCTGGCCAGCGGCACATGGGCCAGCAGCGGCCCCAGCCCCAGCATGAAGGCCAGGACGAAGACGGCATGCAGCATCCCTGCCACGGGCGTGCGCCCGCCGGCCCGGACATTGGTGGCCGTGCGGGCAATGGCCCCGGTGGCGGAAATCCCCCCGAACAGGGGGGAGGCGAGGTTCGCCACCCCCTGGGCCACCAGTTCCATATTGGACCGGTGCCGCCGCCCGGTCATCCCGTCCGCCACCATGGCGGAAAGCAGGCTTTCAAGCCCGGCCAGGAAGGCGATGGTGAAGGCGGCGGGCATCAGGTCCCCCATCCGCTCCAGCGAGATGGGCGGCAGGGTGGGGCTGGGGAAGGTGGCGGGAACGCCGCCGAAACGGCTGCCGATCGTCTCCACCCCCGCCCCCGTCACGGCGACGGCCAGGGCGGACCCGGCCACGGCGATCAGGAAGCCCGGCCATTTCGGCGCGAAACGGCGCAGCAGCAGGATCGTCGCCAACGCACCGCCGGCGACCAAAAGGGCCGCCGGGTTCACACTGTCCCGCGCCGCCCACAGGGCCGCCAGCTTCTCCAGGAAATCCGCCGGCATACGCTCCGCTGTCAGGCCGAACAGGTCGGCGATCTGGCTGGTGAAGATGATGACGGCGATGCCGGCCGTGAACCCGGTCACCACCGGTTCCGGCACATAGCGGATCCAGGTGCCCAGCCGCAGCAGCCCGGCCGCGATCAGCAGGGCCCCGGCCATCATCGTCGCCAGCAGCAACCCGTCCAGCCCATGGGCCTGGATCACGCCATAGACGACAACGATGAAGGCCCCCGTGGGCCCGCCGATCTGGAACCGCGATCCCCCCAGGGCGGAGATCAGGAATCCCGCCACCACCGCCGTCACCAGCCCCGCCGCAGGGGTGACCCCGCTGGCGATCGCAATCGCCATGGCGAGCGGCAGGGCGACGATGGCGACCGTCAGTCCGGCCAGCGCATCGGCCCGCAGATCGTCCAGCCGGTACCCCTCCGTCCACAGGACGGTCACGGACTTGGGGATCAGAAGGCGCCAGGACGGGGCGGGGCCGGGTGTGGGCTGCATGGCAGGTGTGACCGGGGCGGGGCCAGGGCGGGAGCAGGGGTGATCCCGCGTCAGAAAACCATACACGAATCAGGGGCTTTGCGCCTGTGCCTTTCACGATAATGCCCGGTCCCCGGCCCGGCGGCGCCTTGTCGCAGGGCGCCGCCATCGGCTTTGCCTATCGAAGCGTTCGGAATAAACGATTGTCCAAGGCAAGAGGTCGGAACCAAATCTCCGACGGTTCCGAGCTTGCTGCGGTGCACCACCGCGCTGCACCGTGGCCTACCAGAAGACACCCCGGGGCCCCCCGGGGGTCCATTCCCGACATCGAACTGGAGCAAGACCGATGCTGACCGTTGGCGACAAGTTCCCGGCCTATGACCTGAAGGCCGTGGTCACCACCGACCCGAAGACCGCCTTCACCCAGATCAACAACGACACCTACAAGGGCAAGTGGACGGTCGTGTTCTTCTGGCCGAAGGACTTCACCTTCGTGTGCCCGACCGAGATCGCCGCCTTCGGCAAGCTGAACGCCGAGTTCGCCGACCGTGACGCCCAGGTGCTGGGTGTCTCCACCGACAGCGAGTTCGTGCACCTGGCCTGGCGCCAGAACCACGCCGACCTGAAGGATCTGCCCTTCCCGATGCTGGCCGACATCAAGCGCGAGCTGTCGACCGAGCTGGGCATCCTGGACAAGGAAGAGGGTGTGGCCCTGCGCGCAACCTTCATCGTCGATCCGGAAGGCATCATCCGCTTCGCCTCCGTCCACGGCCTGAATGTCGGCCGCAACGTGAACGAAGTGCTGCGCACCCTGGACGCCCTGCAGACGGATGAGCTGTGCCCCTGCAACTGGCAGAAGGGTGAAGAGGTCCTCAAGGTCGCCTGATCCCCCATCCCCCCGATCCCCCGGGGGTGACGGACCTTGAGTGGAGGGCGGGTGCCCCATTCCCCCCGGTTTCCGGGGCGCCCGCCCAATCCCCTGCATGATTGTTTTGCCGCCCGACGTAAGCCGCCCTGGATCGATGCCGACCCCCGTGCCCTGATCCCGGCGCACCGGACCCCGATCCCATCCGATTTCCATCCGACCGGCAGGACCCGCCCGGCCGGCGCTGTGTCGCGCCCCGGGGCCTGGGCGATCCCTGCCCACCATTTGCCGGAGTATCCCGCCATGACGATCGACGCCCTGAAGGCCCGCCTTCCCGACTACGCCAAGGACCTGCGCCTCAACCTCGGCTCGGTCCTCACCACCTCCTCCCTGAAGCCGTCCCAGGCCTGGGGCTCGGCCGTGGCCGCTGCTTACGCCGCCCGCCAGGACGACGTGACCCGGAGCATCCTGGCGGAGGCCGCCCAGCACATGGATGCGGCCGCGCTGAACGCCGCCAAGGCCGCCGGCGCCATCATGGGCATGAACAATGTCTATTACCGGACCGTGCACCTGTCCGGGAATGCCGAGTTCAAGAAGATGCCGGCCCGGCTGCGCATGAACATCATCGGCAACCCCGGCGTGGACAAGGTGGATTTCGAGCTGTGGTCGCTGGCCGCCAGCGCCGTCAACGGCTGCGGCATGTGCATCGAAGCCCATGAGCGCGAAGTGCTGGCCAAGGGCCTGACCGTGGAGAACATGCAGGACGCGATCCGCATCGCCGCTGTGATCCACGCCGTCGCCACCGTCATCGACGCGGAAGCGGCGTTGGCGGGTTGAGGCGGTAATTTGGGCACGGTGCCGGATTACGCTGGGCTAATCCGACATACGGCGGGCTGGTGGTTCGCCCTGTCGCCCTGCTTTCGTAGGTCGGATTAGCGGGCGCCAGCCCGCGTAATCCGACGGGCACGGAGCGATCCGGGCTGTGCCGGGCGGTGTCGGATTACGCTGCGCTAATCCGACCTACGGCATCTTACCTACGGCACCTACCCGGCCACCCATTCCAGCCAGACACTGCCCAGCGCCCAGACAGCCAGGGCGATCAGGAAGATGCCGGTGCCCACGTTGATCCAGTGGACCGTGCGCTGGGTGATGTGATGGCGGATCAGGGTGACCCCGCCGCAGAGGATGCACCACCAGGCGAGCGAGCCGAGGAAGATCCCGGCCAGCAGTGTCCAGGCGTGGTGCCCCTCCACATCGCCGCCGAAGCCGATGACGATGGCGGTTATGCCCAGGATGGTGACGGGGTTGCCCATCGTCAGCGCGAAGCCGCTGGCCCCGGCGCCCCAGAGGTTCCGCGCCTCCGGCTGGCTGGCGAGCGGCTGTGGATCGCGCAGGAAGCTGTGGATCGCCACCCCGATCAGGAACACGCCGCCCAGCAGTCGCAGCTGGCTTTCATGGCCGGTGATCGTCTCCACGATGGCGCCCACGCCGAAGGCGGCGATGGCGGCGAACATCACATCGGCGGTGGCCGCCCCGAGTCCCGTGGCCAGCCCCACATGCAGGCCCCGTTCGATGGTGCGCCGGATGCAGAGCAGGCCGATCGGGCCGACGGGAGCGGCGATCGCGACCCCCAGGATCAGCCCGCGCACGATGATGCTCAACTCCTCCAGCACCCGGACCCCCTTGGCACACCCCTGGATACCCAGCCCCTTCCGGCACCCCTTGGCGGCGGCCGGGCGCACCCGTTAGGATCGCGTCCATGGCAAACCGACGCGCGACCGACACCGATCTTCTCGACGATGTAGGCCGGAGCCTCCTCGCGGCCTTGCAGGAGAATGCCCGCCAACCCTACGCCCAGCTCGCCCGGTCGGTGGGGCTGACCCCGCCCGCCGTGGCCGAGCGGCTGAAGCGGATGGAGGTGGCTGGGCTGATACAGGGCTACCAAGCCCAGGTCAACCGCGCAGCACTGGGCTGGAAGCTGGCCGCCTTCGTCCGCATCCGCGCCTTCCCCGGCAAGGACGCGGCGATCGAGGAATTCGCCCGCGACCGGGCGGAGGTGCTGGAATGCCATGAGGTGACGGGGGAGGACAGCTACCTGCTGAAGATCACCGCCCCCGATGTGAAACACCTGGACCGTGTCATCACCGCGCTGGCCCCCCTCGGCTCCACCCATTCCGTGATGGTCCTCAGCACCAAGGTCGCGGCCAAGCCGCTGGCCCCGGTGGAGGGGTAGGGGAAGAACCCCTCTCCCTCGAGGGGAGACGGGTTTTCGTGCCTCCCTTCTGCAAACCGGGCGGTTGCGGGGTCAGTAATCCCACTCGAACTGCACGCCCACCTTGCTCTGGCGGCCGACTTCGCCGCGTAGGCGGATATTGTCGTTGATGTCGTATTCAACGGTCGCCTGGCTTTGGCCTGAGTCCAGGTCCTGCTGGACTCCGACATAGAGGTCGTCGCCGACATAGCGTCCGGCGGCAACGCTGCCCAGGCCGCCGCCGGTTTCACTGCCCTTGAACTCCAGCCGGTCCACGCCCAGGCCGCGGCGCACCCGGTCGACCACGCCGGGGCCGCTGCCGAAGACGCCGGCCAGTTGTCCCGCCCCCTGGGCCAGCTGCACCGCCTCGATCGCCGACAATTGCCCGATTCCGCGGCCGAACAGCAGGTTGGCCAGCACCTCATCCTCCGGCAGGGGCGGTTCGGAGGAGAGGGCGACCTTGGGCTGGTCGGGGGTGCCGGTGATGGCGACGATGGCCGTCGCCTCCCCCCGGGTGGTGCGGGCTTCGATATCCAGCACGGGCGTCAGGCTGCCGTCGCCGGTGAAGCTGGCGGTGGCGCGTTCCAAAGTCAGGGTCTGGCCCAGGATGGACAGGTCGCCCTTGATCAGGTCGACGGAGCCCTGGACCAGCGGGGCCGCGACGGTCCCGTCGACCTGGAGGGCCGCCTTGAATTCCGCATCCGCCCCCCGGCCGCGCAGATAGATCTCGTTCGGGGCACTGACGGTCAGGCGCAGCCCGATCTCCAGCCCCTGATCCTCCTGCCCGCGCAGGGCCACCACCCGGTCGCCGCCGGCGGAAGCGGGTCCGGTCGCCAGGTCCGTTTCCTGGTCCCCGCCAACCCCCTGCCCGTTCACCTCCACCACCTCCAGGTCCACCACCTGGCGGGGCAGGGTGTCGGGCAGGGTGATGTAGGCTTGGCGGATGCCGATCTCCCCCGCCAGTTCCGCATCCCGTGCACTGCCGCGCAGGGTCAGGGTGGCGTCGGCATCGGCGGTGACAAGGTCGGTCTGGGCCACCCGCGCCCGCTCCGCCACCAGGGTCAGGTCGATCTGCCGGTCACCGAAATCCGGATCGAACCGGACCGCACCGTCCAGGCGCAGGGTGCCGCCATTGGGCGTGCGCCCGTCGAAGCGGCGGATGACCAGGCCATCCGGGTCCCCTTCCAGCCGGGCGGTGATCTGGTCGATGGCGGTTCCCAGGAGTTGGTTCTCATATCGCCCGTCATCGATGGCCACGGTGCCGGTCAGGTCGGTGTCCGCCACGGTGCCGCCCAGGGACAGGTCCACACCCAGCCGCCCGGCCACCCGATCGCCGCTGGTGGCCAGCACATCGTTCAGCAGCGCCATGTCCAGGCTGCCCGCCGCGCGCCCGCCGATCCGCCCGCCCGGCGGCACGGTGACGGACAGGGGCCCGCCCACGGGCACCAGGGGCAGGTCCACCTCCCCCGTCAGGTCGATCCGCTCCCCCCCGGTGGAGGACAGGCGCAGGGCCAGCCGCTCCCCCGCCCAGCGGCCGGTGACGGCGGCATCGATGCCGCGCAGCCCCGGCCGGTCGGGTGCGGTGCTGAAGTTGCGGACGTCCAGGGCGATGTCGGCCGTGGGGGCGGTGGCCGTGCCCGCGAGCGTGATCCGCCCGTCGATGGTCCCGCCCAGGACCAGGGTCGGATCGGCGAAGCGGGCCAGGGCCAGGGGCACGGCGCTGGCCGCCACCGTCGCCGCCACCCGCTGCCCGCGCAGATCGGCATCCAGCTCCAGCCGGGCCGGCTTAGCCCCGGCCAGGGTCACCGCCAAGCCCGCCACGGCGAAGCCCGCACCCTGGCCGGCCAAGTCGATGGTGGCACCGGGTTGGGCCTGGAAATCGGTGCCGTCATAACGCCCGGCCAGCCGGTCCAGGGTGATCGTTGTGTCGGTGTCCTGACGGGCGACCGTCGCCGCCATGTCCAGGGCCAGGGGGGCACCGGCCGCCCCCTCCGTCACCAGGGCGACACGCATCCCCGTCAGGGGTCCTGCCGCCGTTGCGGTCAGCGTCTCCAGGCGAAGATCACCGACGGCTATCCCGCCCCCCTCCGCCCGCAGGTCCAGGGCGGCCGGGCTGCGGCCCGACGCGGCGGTGTAATCGCCGGTCAGGTCCAGCCGCGCCAGGGTCTGCGTCCCGTCGGCCGTGCGTCGGGTGATGTCGGCCAGCCGGGCGGTCAGGGCGGCGCGCTGCCGCCCCTCCGCCGTGGTCAGGCGGATCCTGGCCGTGGCATTCCCGTCCAGCCGCTGGCCCGCCAGGGCGCCCAGCAGGGCCAGGTCGGGCAGGTCGGCCGCCAGATCCCCCTCCGCCGTGGTGGTGGCCAGGTCGGCGGTGACAGAACCGGTCAGTCGGTTCCGCCCGGCCATGACGATCAATTCGGGCAGGCGCAGCCGGTCCCCCGCCATCGCGAAGGTGGCGGCCAGCGCCAGGGGGCGGTCCCCGGCATTGCCCTGCCGGATCGCGCCATCCAGGGTCAGGGTGCCGCTGGGGGCGGCGGGCAGCCCGGCGGCTGACAGTTTGGCCGTGGCCGTGCCGTAACGCCGGCCGTTCAGGACCAGCCCCTCCGTCCCCAAGGTCGCCTCCGCCGTCAGCGCGTCCAGCGGGCCCGAGGCCTTGGCGGTCAGGGCGGCACTGCCCGCAAGTCCTGTGCCCGGCCCGGCACCCAGGGCCCGGCCCAGGGGGGACAGGTCGGGCACCCGCACCTCCCCCGCCGCGCGCAGGGTGCCGCCGGTCAGCGCCGCCTCCGCCGTCAGGGTCGCGCGCCCCCCCTCCAGCCGCAGGCGGTGCAGGATCATGGCACCGGGGTCGTCGGCGGGCAGGGCCGCGTCCGCCACGATCCGCGTTTCCGGGGACAGCAGGGCATCGGCGGCCGGGATGCCGGTGCCGGGGTCCTGGGCCAGGGCGGTCACGGCCACGCCCAGATCACCCCCGTCCTCCCGGCTCACCTTTGCCTCTGCGCTCACGGCACCGGTCAGGTCCAGCCCCGCCAGGGGACCGAAGGGGCGCAGGTCCGGGGCGGTCAGCGTCGCTTGTGCTGCGATGCTCCGGCCCCAGCCGCCCAGGGTTCCCGACCCGGACAGGTCCAGGGCGGCGGCATCGATGGTCACCCGGTCCAGCACCAGCCCGCCATCGGCGGTGGTGACCGATCCGGCCAGCCCCGCCTGCACCCGGGGGCCCAGCAATGCGGCCAGGGCGGGGGTGGTCCCTTCCGGCGCCCCCTCCTGCGCCGCCCCCTTGAGCACCGCCCCTTCCACCACCGCGTCCGCCGCCAGGGCGAAGCGGGAGAGACCGCCCGCCGCCGGGTCCGCCGGATCCAGATTGGCGGTCAGGGTAAGGCGATCGGCGCGCCAGTCGGCGACGGCCGGGTCCAGCACGGACAGGGTGGCGGTGATGTCGGGTGCGGCGGCGGGGCCGGCGGCGCGCCCCGTCACCTCCGCCCGGCCGAACCGGGGACCTTGCAACAGGTCCCGCACCGGGCTGTCGGGTGCCAGCACCCCGTGGAAGCCGAAATTCAAACTCCCCTGGTCCGGCGCCTGGTCCGGCCCCTGGTCCAGCCCCTGGCCCAGGCGATAGACGCCCTGGCCGGCGATGGTGCCCGCCGCGGTGGTCAGGGTGATGCCGTCCAGGGACAGGATTTCGCCGGGAAGAATGAAGCCGCCAGCCGCCAGCCCGATGCGGTCGCCCGCCAGCACCGCCTGCTCCGGCGGCAGCAGGGCGGCGATAGCGGCCCCGGCATCCAGGCCGAAGGCGAATCCGCCCCCCGCCGGGCGGATCCGCGCCTCCGCCGTGGCGCTGGCGACATCGCCCGCACGGGCGGTCAGGGTCCCGGTCCAGTCGGTTGGGGGGCCGTCACCCGCCAGTTCCACCGCCACCGGCGGGGTGCCGGGGATGCCCAGCAGGGTGGCGATCACCCCGCCCGCCGGTTCCCCCGCCCGCAGATCCAGGGTCAGGCGCCGGTTGGGGATATAGGCGGCGGTGAGCGACAGGGTGCCGGGCCGGTCGTCGATCCGCTCCGCCGCCAGGGTGGCACTCCCCCCCGGCTCACCAGCGGGAAGGGTGGCCGATCCCGCCAGCCGCAGGGTCGCCGCCTCCCCCCCCAGCAGGTCCGCCCCCAGGGTCAGGCTGTCCACCGCCAGCCGCTCCACCGCCACATCCAGGGGAAGGTGGAAGGGTTCATCCGGCTCCGCCGCCGGATCCTCCCCCGCCTTCGTCTCCGGCAGGCGGGACAGGTCCACCCGCCCGGCCGTCAGCCCCTCCACCCGCAAGGTCCGGCGCAGCAGGGCGAAGGGCGCCCAGTCCAGGGCCGCCCCTTCCACCACCAGCCAGGGGCCTTTTCCGTCGCCGATGGTCAGCCGGGCCAGGCGCAGGTCGAACAGACCACCCTCCGCCCCCTCCAGCGTCAGGCCGGGCACCGCCCCCTCCACCCGCTCCAGGACGAAGGCCCTGCCGGATGGGGTGGACAGCCAGCCAACAGCCCCCATGACGACAAGCAGCCCCAGCAGTACCAGCCCCGCCAGGGCCAGAAGCAGCCAGCGCAACGGGGCCGGCAAGCGGGTATGCCGGGTAGCAGGCCCGGGGGCGGTGGGCTGGCGGGCGGTGGGCTGGGTCGCAGCGGGATCGGTCATCGCGGGGGCCCTGTCAGAACGCCTGGCCGATGGAGATGTAGAGCTGCCAGCTCGCATCCCTGTCACGGCGGTTCAGGGGCACCGCCACGTCCAGGCGGATCGGGCCGATGCCGGTGAAATAGCGCAGGCCCAGCCCCGCCCCCCAGCGCAGATCCTCCTCGAAATCCGGATACTCGGAGATGAAGACATTGCCGCCGTCGATGAAGGGGACGATGCCGATGCTGTCGGTCACTTGCCAGCGCAGTTCGGCACTCACCTCCACCAGCGATCGGCCACCCAGGGGATCGCCGTCGATGCCGATGGGCCCCACCTCCTGATAGCCGTAGCCGCGGATGGACCCGCCGCCGCCGGCGTAGAAGCGCTTGTCGGCCGGGATGTCCAGCAGCCCGCCCACACCGACAATCCCGCCCAGAACCGCCCGCCCGGCGGCGATCAGGGTGCCGTCGCCGCTGACATCCCAATAGGTGCTGGCGCCGATGCGAGAGATGGTGAAGCTTTCACTGTCGCCGATAGCGGCCCAATAGGGGGTGAAGGCGGCACTGGTCCGCCAGCCGCGGGTGGGGTGCAGCAGATCGTCCACCCGCTCCACCGACAGGGCGGCCGGGATGCCGAACAAGGTATTGGTGGTCGTCTGCTCCCCTTCCTCCACCCGGGACTGTTCCAGCGTGGCGCCCAGGCTGCCGGTGAATCCGGTCCAGAGGGGGCGTTCGATGGCGCCGGACAGGATGATCGCCTCCCGCCGGAAGGCATCCGGCTGTTCGGCCACTGCCTGGGCGGCGATGGTCAGTTTCTGCCGCCGGGTCAGGAAGTCCGGCTCCTCATAGGTGGCGCCCAGGCGGTAATCGAAATCGCCCACATCGCCAAAACTGTCCCGGCCCACACCGGCGATCTGGCCGGAGATGCGTAGCCGCTCCGCCCCGCCTAGAAGGTTGCGATGGCCCCAATAGGCATTGGCGCCGAACCCTTCCTCCGTCGCGAAATCGACCCCGAAGCCGACAAAGCGCCGCTCCCGCTCCTCCAGGTCGATGGTGACGGGGGCGGTGCCGTCGGCCGCGGGCTGGTCGGCCAGGCTGATCCGAACGCTAGAGAAGGCGCCGAGGTCGCTCACATCCGTCCGCGCCAGGGTCAGGGCGGCGGGGTCGTAGGCCTGCCCGGGGGCAAGATCCAGGCGGCGGCGCACGGCCGCTTCCTCCACCTCCTCCAGCCCGCTTATGGCGATGGCGCCGATTGTCACCGCCGGGCCGGGGTTGACCACATAGGTGACGGCCATGGCGCGGTCGGAATGGTCCACCACCACCCGCCGGTCCGCCACACGGGCATAGGCATGGCCCCGCGCGGCCAGCAGGGCGGGGATCGCCTCCTGGGCCGATTGCACATCGGGGGCACGGGCGGGCTGGCCAAGCTCCAGCCCCAGGTCGCGGGCCGTGATCGGCGCACTGGGCACCGTCTCCCCCCCCAGCCCGTCCACCTGCACGGAGGTCAGGGTGTAGCGCGGCCCAGACGTCACCCTG
The DNA here is from genome assembly GCA_046045995.1 of Pseudomonadota bacterium. Taxonomy (GTDB): domain Bacteria; phylum Pseudomonadota; class Alphaproteobacteria; order Azospirillales; family Azospirillaceae; genus Indioceanicola. The sequence goes on from JBJOKR010000032.1 coordinate 21,583, forward strand.
ATGATCACGCCGGCGGGGGTGGATGCCGTGTCCACCTGGACATCGATCGTGCCGTCATAATAGCCGGCACTGCGCAGTGCCGTGCGCAGCCGCTCCCGGTCCGCCTCCGCCCGGCGGCGCAGCCCGATGGGGGAGGGGGGCGGCTGTTCCCGCAAGGCGAACAGGCTGGACACCCCCTGCAGCAGGGCGCGCAGGTCGTCATGCTGCTCCGCCCCCAGCAGGGTGACGGCATAGGGGGTTTCCTGGCTGTGGGCCGGAACGGCCGCCAGTCCTGCCGCCAGCCCGGCGCTCAGGCCTGCCAACAGCAAGGTCGCAGCCAGCCGGGCCGCCGGCCAGGCCGGTGCATGGGCGGGTCGGTACGGAACAGGGCGCAGCACCATCATCACAAGACTTCAACGCCGTCGGACGGCAAAGGTGGCGCGGCCTACCGCGAAACGCCAGCAAAAGACGGATTGGCACGGGCCTCGGCCCGATGCGCCGCCGGGGCTGGATGGCGGACAGGATGGCACCGTCTCTATCTGGAATGGTATGGAGAAGGGATAAAAGCTATTTATATTTAAATCATTGCGACGTCTTGCGAGGAGTTTTGACACCGATTGAAACTGGGTTATGGTCTTATGGGTGATAGGGGTATCACAGCAACGGGAGGGATCAATGGGGGCATTTCTTTCGGTGACGGGGCGTTTCCGGAAGGTCGGGACGGCAGGCTTGCTGCTGTCGGGAATGATTCTAGCCGGGGTGATGGCCCCGCCCGCCCTTGCCAACAACTATGAGGCGGTGGTGCGCGACCAGCTGACGTCCGCTGCACAAGTTCTGCGGGCGCAGGGCTTCACTCTGGTCGATACTCATGTCGACCGGATGAACGCCAACAGCACCGATTCCTTCACCATCGCCCTGTCCAAAGGGGTAACCTACAACGTCCTTGCCGTCTGCGATCAGGATTGCAGCGACATCGACCTGCAGCTTGTGGATAGTGCTGGCGATGTGGTGGAGGAGGACATGACCACCGATGACATTCCCATGGTCTTGACCCGGGCGGTTTATACAGGCGAGCACACGATCAAGGTCCAGATGTACAATTGCAGCAACAGCCCCTGTTTCTACGGAGTGGCAGTCTACCGCAACTGATGCCGCAGACCCGGGCCCGGGTTGTCGCTCCCGGGGGCGGTTCGGCATAGAGCCATGCGCGCCGCGCTGCCGCCCCCGGCGGTGGGCGGCCTTCCCCGGTACCGGTCCCATCGCTATATTGCACCGCACGAATGCACCCGGCCCCTAGCGCAACCCGTCTGCCCGGCAGACCCTTGCGACAGGGGCCGGGGTTTTTTCATGGCCGCCCCGCGGGTGATGGACCCGGCGGGCCAGGGCCCCAGACGAGAGAAGCCTATGGAACTGCGCAACATCGCGATCATCGCGCACGTCGACCACGGCAAGACCACCCTGGTGGACATGCTGCTGAAGCAGTCCGGTACCTTCCGCGAAAACCAGCAGGTCGCGGAACGGGCCATGGACAGCAACGATCTCGAGCGGGAGCGCGGCATCACCATCCTGGCCAAGTGCACCTCCGTCGTCTGGAACGGCACGCGCATCAACATCGTGGACACGCCCGGCCACGCCGATTTCGGCGGTGAGGTGGAGCGTATCCTGAACATGGTGGACGGCGTCTGCCTGCTGGTGGACAGCGCCGAAGGTCCGCTGCCCCAGACCAAGTTCGTGCTGGGCAAGGCCCTCAAGCTGGGCATGCGCCCGATGGTCGTCGTCAACAAGATCGACCGCTCCGACGCCCGGCCCGATGAGGTGCATAACGAGATCTTCGATCTGTTCGCCGCCCTGGACGCCAGCGACGATCAGTTGGATTTCCCCACCCTGTTCGCGTCGGGCCGCAACGGCTGGGCCGTCAAGGACCTGAACGATGAGCGCAAGGACCTGACCCCGCTGTTCCAGCTGGTCGTCGACCATGTCCCGGCCCCGAAGGTCGGCGGGGTGGACGAGCCGTTCACCATGTTGGCGACAACGCTGGAGGCGAACCCTTATCTGGGCCGCATCCTGACCGGCCGCATCCAGACCGGCCGGATCAAGACGAACATGGCCATCAAGGCCCTGACGCGCGACGGCAAGCTGATCGAGCAGGGCCGGGCGAGCAAGGTGCTGGCCTTCCGCGGGCTGGAGCGCATCCCGGTGGAAGAGGCGCAGGCCGGCGACATCGTGGCCCTGGCGGGCCTGACCAAGGCGACCGTCGCCGACACCATCTGCGACATGGCCGTGGACACGGCGATCCCAGGCCAGCCGATCGACCCGCCGACGCTGGCCATGACCTTCTCCGTCAACGACAGCCCGCTGGCGGGCCGCGAAGGCGACAAGGTCACCAGCCGCATGATCCGCGACCGCCTGTTCCGCGAGGCGGAGGGCAACGTGGCCCTGCGCATCCGCGAGACGGAAAGCGCCGATGCCTATGAGGTGGCCGGCCGCGGCGAACTGCAGCTCGGCATCCTGATCGAGACGATGCGCCGTGAGGGCTTCGAGCTGTCGATCAGCCGTCCCCGCGTCGTCATGAAGACGGATGAGGAGACCGGGCAGCGGCTGGAGCCGGTCGAGGAGGTCGTGATCGACGTGGATGAGGAGTTCTCCGGCATCGTTGTCCAGAAGCTGAACGAGCGGAAGGGCGACATGCTGGAGATGAAGCCGTCGGGTGCGGGCAAGCAGCGGCTGGTCTTCCACGTGCCGTCCCGCGGCCTGATCGGCTATCAGGGCGAATTCCTGACCGACACCCGCGGCACCGGCGTCATGAACAGGCTGTTCCATGACTACGCCGCCTATAAGGGCCCCATCCCGGGCCGCCGCAACGGCGTGCTGATCTCCAACGCCGAGGGTGAGGCCGTGGCCTATGCCCTGTGGAACCTGGAAGATCGCGGCCCGATGATGATCGAGCCGGGCTGGAAGGTGTACCAGGGCATGATCGTGGGCGAGCACACCCGCGACAACGACCTGGAGGTCAATGTCATGAAGGGCAAGCAGCTCACCAACATCCGCACGACCAGCAAGGATGAGGCCGTGCGCCTGACCACCCCGATCCGCATGACGTTGGAAAAGGCGCTGTCCTACATCCAGGACGACGAACTGGTGGAGGTGACGCCCAAGTCCATCCGCCTGCGCAAGAAGCTGCTCGACCCCAACGCCCGCAAGCGCGCCGAAAAGGCCGCCGAGGCGGAGTGATCGGGGCGGAGTGATTGGGTGCGAGGTAGCCGATCCCGTTGCTCCCCGATCCCGGGCTTTCAGAATGACCGGACCCCCGTCCTGCACAGGGCGGGGGTTTTGTTTTGCGCCGTCGGTGGCTGTCCCGGCATTGCCGGCGGCTTCCCCCCCTTCCTTGCAAAGAATTCATGTGACGGGGCGCATGGTTGCGCGTCCAATCCCGTATCAGGATGATGGCATTGACCACCGGTTTCCAACCGCCGCCGACAGGCCGGGCGGCAGGGGGCGGTGGTCGGCTGTGGTGATGCGGTGACGGGTGATACGGTGATGGGATGGCGAACGTGAAGCGTCTGCTGGCGGCCGGTGCGGCGATGGTGGTTCTGGCGGGTGCGGCCTATGCCTGGTCCAGCCGGGGGGCGGGCCCCGCCGGGGGGCTGGAGGTCCAGACCGCGGCGGTGGAGACGGGAACCGTGCGCCGGGTGGTCGCCACCTCCGGCCGGCTGCGCGCCGTGACAACGGTGGAGATCGGGTCCCAGCTGTCCGGCCAGGTGGCCGAGCTGGCGGCCGATTACAATACCATCGTCACCGCCGGGCAGATGATCGCCCGCATCGATCCCCGCACCTTCGAAACCCGCCTGAAGGAGGCGGAGGCGGCGGTGGCGGTGGCCGAGGCTTCCATCCAGTTGCAGACCGCCTCCGTCCAGCGGGGCCGCGCCACCCTGGACAAGGCCCAGGCGGATTTCGACCGGGCCCGGTCCCTGCGCGACCGGGGCAATCTCTCCGACGCCGGCTTCGATGCGGCGAAGGCAGCCCTGGACGTCGCCCGCGCCGATGTGGCGGTGGCGGAGGCGCAGCTGACCAACGCCAGGGCCACGCTCGCCCAGCGGCAGGCGGCCCTGGACAGCGCCCGCATCGACCTGGACCGCACCTATATCCGCGCCCCCATCGACGGCATCGTCATCGACCGCACGGTGGATCTGGGCCAGACCGTCGCCGCCAGCCTTCAGGCACCGAAGCTGTTCGTCATCGCCGGCGACCTGACCCGCATGCAGATCGAAGCCCAGGTGGATGAAGCGGATATCGGCCAGGTCGCCGTGGGCAATCCCGTCGCCTTCACCGTGGATGCCTTTCCCGAACGCCGCTTCGACGGGGCGGTGGAGCAGATCCGCCTGCAACCGACGGAGACCGCCTCCGTCGTCACCTATACGGTCGTCATCTCCGCCGCCAACCCGGACCGGCGGCTGCTGCCGGGCATGACCGCGAATGTGGAGATCGTGGCCGGGGAGCGGCCGGGTGTGCTGGTCATCGCCAATGAGGCGATCCGCTTCCAGCCGCGCGGGCCGGCCCTGGATCTGGTACCGGCGGAACATCGGGAGGCAGCCGCCGCGTCCGGTGGGGGCGGGGCGGGGGGCGGCGGCGGCGGGGGCGGGGGCGGCCAGATGCTGGAACGCCTGGCCACCGAGCTTGCCCTGACGGCGGAGCAGAAGGACCAGGCCCGCACCACCCTGCAGGCGGTCTTCGCCCGGCGCCGGGCCGCGGCGGAAGCAGGTGGGGGTGGAGGTGGTGGAGGTGGCGGGGCGCCCGATCCCCAGGCCATGCGCCAGGAGATGGCCCAGGCGCTGGAGCCGATCCTGACGGCGGAGCAGATGGCCAGGTTCAAGGAAATGCGCCCGCCCCAACGCGGCCCCGGCGGCGGGCGCCCGGTCACCGTCTGGACCCGGGATGCCGGCGGCAACCTGGTCCCCACCCGCATCCGCGTCGGCCTGTCCGACGACCGGGTGACGGAAGTGGTGGACGGCCTTCCCGCCGGTGCCGCCGTGGTCACCCGGGTGCGCGGGGGTGGGGCGTGAGCATCGGTGCGGCGGGCAATTCCCTGAGCGGCGGTCCCCCTCCCATCAGCGGTCCCCCTATCGTCGGCCCCCTTATCGTCGGCCCCCTCATCGTCGGCCGGGGCCTGACCAAGACCTACCGCATGGGCGATCAGGAGGTGCGGGCCCTGGCCGGGGTGGATATCGATATCGCGGAGGGCGATTACGTTGCCGTCACCGGTGCCTCCGGCTCCGGCAAGTCCACCCTGATGGGCATGCTGGGTGCCCTGGACCAGCCCAGTTCGGGCAGCCTGCACATCGCCGGGCGGGAGCTGTCGCGCCTGTCGCCGAACGACCTCGCCGCCTTCCGAAACGAGGTGGTGGGGTTCGTCTTCCAGCAGTTCCACTTGCTGCGCCGGACGGCGGCGGTGGACAATGTGATGCTGCCCCTGCTCTACGGCCGCCATCCGGGGGACAAGCGGGCCCGCGCCCTGGAATGCCTGGCCATGGTCGGGCTGGCGGAGCGCTGGCACCACCAGCCTTCCCAGCTTTCCGGCGGGCAGCAGCAGCGTGTGGCCATCGCCCGCGCCCTGGTCAACCGGCCGCGCATCCTTCTGGCCGATGAACCGACGGGGGCGCTGGACAGCCGCACCTCCGATGAGATCATGGACATCTTCGACCGCCTGAACCGGGAGGAGGGGATCACCATCGTCCTGGTGACCCATGAGGCCGATGTGGCCGCCCGCGCCCGCCGCAAGCTGGTCTTCCGCGACGGCCTGATCGCGGAGGATGTGCGCCAGGACGGGACGGGGGTGCCGGCATGACACTTCTCTCCTCCTTCCGGATCGCTCTCCAGGCGCTGCGGCTGAACGCGCTGCGCAGCCTGCTTGCCATGCTGGGGGTGATCATCGGCGTCGCCTCCGTCATCGTCATGGTCTCCATCAGCAGCGGGGCCGGGCAGATGGTGGAAAACCAGATCCGGGCGCTGGGCAGCAACCAGCTGATGGTGGTGCCCGGCAGCTCCAATGTCGGCGGGCGCCAGGGCGGTTCCGGCTCCGCCCCGCCCCTGTCGGACGGGGATGTGCTGGCCATCCGGCGCCAGGTGCCGGGCGTGGTCACCACCGTCGGCACCATCCAGGGCAACGCCCCCCTGATCGTCGGCGGGGTCAATTGGTCCACCAATGTGCTGGGGGTGGGCGAACCGTATCTGGAGGTGCGCGACTGGGATCTGGCCGATGGCCGCTTCTTCACAGGGCAGGAGGTGCGGTCGGGCGCCAAGGTGGCCGTGCTGGGCCGCACCGTCGCCAAGCGCCTGTTCGAGGGGGAGAATCCCCTGGACCGCAGCCTGCGCATCCGCAACGTCCCCTTCAAGGTGGTGGGCGTGCTGGAGGAGAAGGGGGCGTCCCTGATGGGCACGGACCAGGACGATCTGGTCCTGATCCCGCTGACCACCGCCCGCGCCCGCATCCACGGCCGCAACAACACCGTGCCCGACCGGGTGCAGCAGATCCTGGTCCAGGTGGAGGAGGGGGAGGACATGGCCGTCATCCAGGGCGATGTGGAAACCCTGATGCGGGAACGGCGCAAGATCCGCCCGGGCGCCCAGGATGATTTCTCCGTCCGCAACATGGCGGAATTCATCCGCGCCCGCACGGCCACCCAGGCGACGTTGGGACTTCTGCTGGGGGCGACGGCCGTCATCTCCCTGATCGTGGGGGGGATCGGGATCATGAACATCATGCTGGTCTCTGTCACGGAGCGGACGCGGGAGATCGGGCTTCGCCTGGCCGTGGGCGCCCGGCCGCGGGATGTGCTCAGCCAGTTCCTGGTGGAATCGGTGGTGCTCTGCCTGGTCGGCGGGGTGATCGGCGGTGCGCTCGGCTTCGCCGGATCGGTGGTCATGGCCCAGGTCGGGGACTGGCCCGTCTCCGTCAGCCCGGTGATGGTGTTGGTGGCGCTTGGCTCCTCCCTCCTGGTCGGGGTGTTCTTCGGCTTCTACCCGGCACGGCGGGCCGCCGCCCTGAACCCGATCGAGGCGCTGCGGTTCGAGTGAAGCCACCGGTCGGGAATCCTGACCAGCGGTACGGCGGCGACCGCCGCAGCACCGCGCGGTCGGCAGCGTCCAAGGCCACGGAGTGGCCGCCCGGCAATCAAGGGAAACGAAGCCGCCCTTGATGGGGCACGATCAATGGCGGCTGGAAAGATCCATTCAGATCGTCTGATATAGGTCAAAAGGCGGGGCCCCTGCGAAAGGAGGGGTCGGCCCGCCTTGCGCGTGTCATGCGATCCTTCGTACAGTCTCCGCCGGTCCAGCGCCGGACGCGCTGAATGATCCAACACCACGTCCAAATGCAACGAGGGAGAACCACCATGGTCGACGTCGTCATCGCCGGTGCGGTCCGCACAGCCATCGGCGCCTTCAACGGCGGGCTGAGCGGTGTGCCCGCCCATTACCTGGGCGAGGTCGCCATCCGCGAGGCCCTGTCCCGCGCCCGCACCGACGGGGCGGAGGTGGATGAGGTGGTGCTGGGCCAGATCCTGGCCGCCGGGGCGGGCCAGAACCCCGCCCGCCAGGCGGCGGTGAACGCCGGCATCCCGGTGGAGAAGACGGCCTACGGCATCAACCAGCTCTGCGGCTCCGGCCTGCGGGCCGTGGCCCTGGGTTTCCAGGCGATCAAGCTGGGCGATGCGGAGATCGTGGTCGCCGGCGGGCAGGAGAGCATGTCGCTGGCCCCGCACTGCATGCATCTGCGCGGCGGCACCAAGATGGGCGATGCCGCCATGGTCGACACCATGATCAAGGACGGGCTGTGGGACGCCTTCCACGGCTACCACATGGGCACCACGGCGGAAAACGTGGCCGAGCGCTGGCAGATCACCCGCGAGCAGCAGGACGAATTCGCCGCCTCCAGCCAGCAGAAGGCCGAAGCCGCCATGACCAGCGGCCGGTTCAAGGATGAGATCGTCCCCGTCACCATCAAGGGCCGCAAGGGCGATGTGGTGGTGGACACCGATGAGCATCCGAAGGCCGGCACCACGGCCGAATCCCTGGCCAAGCTGCGCCCCGCCTTCAAGAAGGACGGGTCGGTGACCGCGGGCAACGCCTCCGGCATCAATGACGGGGCCGCCGCCCTGGTGCTGATGAGCGCCGACAACGCCGCCAAGCGCGGTGT
>JBJOKR010000033.1:0-29195 GCA_046045995.1 Pseudomonadota bacterium
AAGCGAGTTGACCTCATGGTCACTGGCGGAGTCCCGACCCCGTGAGGCGGGGGGCTAGCCCCCCGCCTCAACCCTCGACAAAGCCCAGTATAGCCTCATCCCAAGAGACAAGGTCGCTGCGAGGGCGAAGCCCGAGGGGCGACACGCCTTCGCAGGCCGTTCCCCTCATGCCGCCGACATCCGCGCCGCCCGCTCTTCCTCCAGCCGGCGCAGGACGAAGCGTTGGACCTTGCCGGTCTGGGTCTTGGGCAGGCTGTCCACGAACTCGATGGCGCGGGGATATTTGTAGGGAGCGATGGTGGCCTTCACATGGTCCTGCAGGCGCTTGACCAGCGCTTCGTCCGCCCCGGCGGGATCGGTCGGCACGATGAAGGCCTTGACCAGCATGCCCCGCTCCCGGTCGGGGCTGCCGACCACGGCGCATTCGGCCACGGCCGGGTGGGCCAGAAGGGCCTGTTCCACCTCCGGCCCGGCGATGTTGTACCCGCTGGAGACGATCATGTCGTCCGCCCGGGCCTGGAACCAGAAATACCCCTCCGCATCCCGGCGGTAGGTGTCACCGGTGACATTCCAGCCATTGACCACATAGCCCGTCTGCCGGCTGTCGGACAGGTAGCGGCAGCCGGTCGGGCCCCGCACGGCCAGCCGGCCGATCCCCGGCCCGTCCATCGGCTGCCCCTCCTCATCCAGCAGGGTCGCCGTATAGCCCGGCACCGGCAGGCCGGTTGCCCCGGGGCGGATGGCGTCACCGGCCGCACTGATGAAGATATGGATCATCTCGGTAGAGCCGATGCCGTCTATGATGCGGTGGCCGGTCGCCGCGAACCAGGCATCCGACGTGGGCTGGGGCAGTGCCTCCCCCGCCGAGATGCAGGCGCGCAGCGAGGAGATGTCATGCCGGTCCAGCAGGCCCAGCATGGCCCGGTACCCGGTGGGGGAGGTGAAGACCAGGGTCGCCCGGTGCCGCCCGATCGCCTCGATCAGGGCCGGCGGGCTGGCCGCGGGCGGCAGGGCCACGGTCGCCCGGAAGCGGAAGGGGAAGGCCAGGCTCGCCCCCAGGCCGAAGGTGAAGGCGATGGGCGGCGTGCCGATGAAGACGTCGTCCGGCCTGGGCTTCAGGATGTGCCGGGCGAAGGTATCGCCCATGGCCATGACATCCCGGTGGAAATGCATGCAGGCCTTGGGCTGCCCCGTGGTGCCGGAGGTGAAGGCCAGCAGGCAGACATCATCGGCCGAGGTGTCCACCGCCGTGAAATCCTCCCCCTTCCCCGCCATCAGGCCTTCCAGCTCCGCCTTCGGGGTGCCGAAGGTGACCAGACGCAGGGGGATCTCCAGATCCGGCCGGGCCAGCTCCACCTCCTCCGCCAGGGTGGCATCACACAGGGCGAGCGCGATCCGCGCCTTGGCGCAGATGGGCTTCAACTCCATCGCCCGTAGCATGGGCATGGTGGTGACGGCCACCGCCCCCGCCTTCATCACCGCGAACCAGCAGGCGAACAACATCGGCGTGTTGCCGGCCCGCAGCAGCACCCGGTTGCCCGGCACCACGCCCAGATCCTCCACCAGCACCCGGGCGATGCGGTTGGCCGTGGCGGCGACCACGGCATAGGTCCAGACCTCCCCCCCGTACAGGATGGCCGCCTTGTCCCCGAACCCTTCGTCCAGGGCCTTGTCCAGCAGCTCCACCGCGCAGTTCAGCCGGTCGGGATAGCGCAGTTCCGGCAGGTCGACGGTGAGTACGGGCCAGAGATCCGCCGGCGGAAGATTGTCGCGGCAGAAGCTGTCCACATGGGCCGAGGGCCCAAGGACGGGCGGCTGCGGCGGAACGGGTCCGGTCACCATGATGCGCCCCCTGTCTGGCTGTCTGTTTGTCTGTGTTGCCTGACTGGCCTGCGGGCCGACCGGCGGGGCCAGGCCGCAGGAATGCTTGAACCTGAAAAAGTTTAAGCTTCAAGGAATTTCTGGTCAAGGGCGCCCGTCGGGGGTAATCTCGCTTTTCATGGCAGGCGACCGCGAAGGAGACGGCGATGGAGTTCCAGCACCGGGAAACGGTCCGGTTCGGGCAGGTGGACAGCGCGGGCATCGTCTTCTACCCGCGCTATTTCGAGATGATCTCCAACACCGTGGAGGCTTGGTTCGAACAGGCGCTGGGTCGGTCCTGGCACCAGATCCACATCGTGGAAGGCTGCGGCACCCCGTTGCTGGAAACCCATGCGAAATTCGTGAAGGCCAGCCGCCTGGGCGATGTGCTGACCTTCCACCTGTCCGTCACCGATCTGTCGCGGGCGACCATGGACCTATCCATCCGCTGCACCTGCGGGGATGAACCGCGCATGACCGCGACGGTCCGGCACATCTATGTCCGTCTGGACCCGCTGAAATCCCTGTCCCTCCCGGACGATCTGCGGGCGGCGATGGAACGGTACCGGACCGCGGCCGGGTGAGGCCGGCTTCAGCGGGCGCAGTTCCCGCTCGATCCATCGCAGGCCCCTCTCCCCCTCAAGGGGAAAGAGGGGTCTTGCCCCTTCACCGCCCGGTGAAGACCGGCTTGCCTTTGGCAGCGAAGGCGTCGAAGGCGATGCGGAAATCCTCCGTGCGCATGCAGATGGCCTGGGCCTGGGCTTCCGCCTCGATCGCCATGTCCACGCTCATGGACCATTCCTGGTTCAGCATGGTCTTGGTCATCATATGGGCGAAGCGGGGGCCGCGCATCAGGTCGCGGGCCATCGCGTCGGCCCGGTCCAGCAGCGATTCCGCCGGTTCCAGGGCGTTGTAGAAGCCCCAGGCCGCCCCCTCCTCCGCCGTCATGACCCGGCCGGTGTACAGAAGCTCCGCCGCGCGGCCCTGGCCGATCAGCCGGGGCAGGATGGCGCAGGCCCCCATGTCGCAGCCGCCAAGCCCGACCCGGGTGAACAGGAACGCCGTCTTCGCGCCCGGCGTGGCGAAGCGCAGGTCGCTGGCCATGGCGATGATGGCGCCGGCGCCGACACAGATCCCGTCCACCGCCGCGATCACCGGCTGGGGGCAGGCGCGGATGGCCTTCACCAGGTCGCCGGTCATGCGGGTGAAGGCCAGCACATCCTTCATGTCCATGCGGGTCAGCGGCTCGATGATCTCAAACACATCACCGCCGGAGCAGAAATTGCCCCCGGCCCCGGTGATCACCACCGCCTGCACCTCCTCCGTCCGGTAGACCAGGTCGCGGAACAGGTCCCGCAGCTCGGCATAGCTGTCGAAGGTCAGGGGGTTCTTCCGGTCCGGCCGGTTCAGGGTGATGCGGGCCAGCCCTTCCGTCAGGTCCAGCTTGAAATGGGTCGCGGTCAGGTCCGTCGCGCGCATGCCTTGTCCTCCCGGCGCAGAAAGTTTAAGATTAAAATATATCAGGCCGGGGCCGGCGCCAAGCGATATCCACGGCCCCTTCCTGCCGACCAACTCCCGCCCTTGGCCCACCCAGCCCGCCCGGAGATGCCATGACCACGCGCGACGCCTTCCTTTGCGCCTATGTCCGCACGCCCATCGGCCGCCATGGCGGCGCGCTGGCCCCGGTGCGCCCCGACGACCTGGCCGCCCGGGTGGTGGCGGGGCTGCTGGCAGGCGTGCCGCACCTGCCGTCCGACGCGGTGGAGGAGGTGATCCTGGGCTGCACCAACCAGGCGGGGGAGGATAACCGCAATGTCGCCCGCATGGCCGCCCTTCTGGCCGGGCTGCCGCCCACGGTGCCGGGGGTGACGGTGAACCGCCTCTGCGCCTCCGGGCTTGAGGCGGTGGTGCAGGCCGCCCGCGCCATCCGGACGGGGGAGGCGGAATTGGTGATCGCCGGCGGGGTGGAAAGCATGAGCCGGGCCCCCTTCGTCCTGGCCAAGGCGGAACAGGCCTTCGCCCGCACGGCGGAAATCCATGACAGCACCATCGGCTGGCGCTTTGTGAACCCCCGCATGCCCGGCCTGCACGGCACCCACAGCATGCCCGAAACGGCCGAAGCGGTGGCGGAACGCTTCGGCATCGCCCGCTCCGACCAGGATGCCTATGCCCTGCGCAGCCAGCAGCGCACCGCGGCGGCACAGGCGTCCGGCTGGCTGGGGGGGGAGATCCTGCCCGTTCCCGTCCCCCAGGGCCGGGGGGAGGTGGCGGTGGACCGGGACGAACACCCGCGGGAGACGACGCTGGAGAAGCTGGCGGCGCTGAAACTCGTCGTCCGCCCGGGGGGTACGGTCACCGCCGGCAATGCGTCCGGCATCAATGACGGGGCGGCGGCCTTGCTGCTGGCGGGCGGCGATGCCGTCGCCCGGTATGGGTTGACACCCCTGGCCCGGGTGGTGGGGGCCGCCGCTGCGGGGGTGGAACCGCGGCTGATGGGGATCGGCCCGATCCCGGCGACGGAGAAACTGCTGGCCCGCACCGGGGTGAGTCTGGGGGAGATCGGGCGGATCGAGCTGAATGAGGCCTTCGCCGCCCAGGTCCTGGCCGTCACCCGGCATTTCGGCCTGGCCGACGATGATCCGCGGGTGAACCCGGCGGGCGGCGGAATCGCGCTGGGGCACCCGCTGGGCATGACCGGCGCCCGCCTGGCCGGCACCGCTGCCCGCGCCCTGGCCGCCGGGACAGCCGGCCGCTACGCCCTGTGCACCCTGTGCGTCGGGGTGGGCCAGGGCCTGTCGGTGCTGCTGGAAGCGGTGTGAGGCTTTGGTATACTGGGCCGGTTCCCGTGACGGAGACGGCCCCATGCCCCGCATGACACGGCAGGAATACCGGGACTGGCTGAAATCCAGGCCTGATGAGCGTCGCTATGAACTGGTGGACGGGGAGCCTGTGGCGATGGCACCGGAACGGGTGGGTCATGCCCGTTTGAAGGTGCGGCTGTGGGCCCAGTTACAGGCGGAGATCCAGCGGCAGGGATTGCCCTGCGAAGCCCTGCCCGACGGGATCACGGTGGAGATCGACGACGCCACGGATTATGAACCGGACGTGCTGGTGAATTGCGGGGAAAGGCTGTCCGACGACGCCATCGCCGCCCCCCACCCGCTGGTGATCGTGGAGGTGTTGTCGCCCGGCACCCGTGCTGTCGATACCGGGCGCAAGCTGATGGATTATTTCCGCCTTCCCGGAATGCGGCACTATCTGGTGGTCCGGGTGGATCGCCCGGCCATCGTCCACCACCGGCGGCAGGAGGACGGCACCATCCTGACCACCCTGCACCAGGGCGGGCGGATCGACCTGGACCCGCCGGGACTGACCCTGGACGTGGATGCCCTGTACACCGCGTGATCATCGGTCGGGAAATCCCCACGCGATGACGGGTTGACAGATCCGCGGCTCTGTAATTTAAGCTTCAAGTATCGCAGAGGTGATGACGCCTCCCCGACGCCCCGACCGGGCGTGGGGGAGGCGTTTTTCGTTTCGGGCCCAGGCCAGTTCCAGCAGGCCCGGGCGCAACAGGCCCGCGCACAGCAGAGAGGTAACGGCCATGATCGTCATCACCGGTCCGAACGGCAATGTCGGGACGGAACTGGTCCGCATGATGGCGGCCCAGACGGAACTGCCCTTCCGCATCGCCGCCCACAGCCCGGACAAGATCCGCCGCCTGTACGGGGCGGATGTGCAGGCGGTGAAGTTCGACTATGCCGACCGCGGCACCTGGGCCGGTGTGCTGGCGGGGATCAGCACCCTGTTCCTGTTGTTCCCCCTGCCCCATCCGCGCACGGCGCGGACCTGGATGGTGCCCTTCGTGGAGGCGGCGAAGGCGGCGGGGGTCCGGCACATCGTCTATGTCTCCGTCCCCGGGGCGGACACGCTGAAGATGGTGCCCCATTACACGGTGGAACGGGCGATCGAGGCGACGGGCGTGCCCTATACCATCCTTCGCGCCTCCTACTTCGCGCAGAACCTGGTCCGCGACATCACCACCCACAGCGTCGACATCGCCAAATACGGGGAGATCTTCATCCCCGCCAAGGGCGGCAAGACCAGCTTCATCGACAGCCGGGACATGGCCAGCGTCGCCATCGACGTGTTCCGCCACCCCGACCGCCATGCCAACCGCGCCTATGTCCTGACCGGGCCGGAGCCGCTGGATTTCCATCAGGTGGCGGCCATGCTGACGGAGGAGCTGGGGCGGCCCGTGCGCTACGCCGATCCATCCATGCCCCGCTTCTGGTGGCGGATGCACCGGCGGGGCGTGCCCTTCGACACCTTGTTCTTCATGACCATCGTCTATGGCCTGACCCGCGGGGGCAAGAACGCGCCCATGACCGACACCCTGCCCCGGCTGCTGGGCCGACCGGCCACCGGCATGCGCCAGTTCATCCGCGATTACCGCGACCGCTTCACGCCCGAAGCCGCGGATGCCCTGCTGGCGGCGAGGCCTGTGTCGCCCGGCCTGTTCGGCCACCGCCACGCGGCCAAAACCCACAATTCATAGGGTTATGGACAGCGCCTGCGATAATTGCAGTTCCGCGACAACGAATTTTAAGTTTAAAGTATCTAAAGGGGTGACGATGCCCCGCCACGGTCCGCGCCAAACCTGCCGCCAGGGCAGACCCGCCGCCAGGGAAGTACGCTTCCCCGCGCACCCGGACCGACCAATGCACGAGCAGCGATGACACCTGGAGGTGATGGCGCCTCCTCCGCCGAACGGCGGGGGAGGACATGCACATTCGTGCCCGACCTGGGCGGGCACCAGAACAAACCGGGAGGGGCTTCATGACGACAGGGACGACTTGGACAACGGCGCCGGCTCGCACACCCGGCGGGACGGTTTCAGGCATGGGGGCGGGGGCCGGGTTCGCGGGTGGCACCGCCCTGGGCACGCTGGCCGCCGCCTGTGCCCTGATCCTTGCCCCGCCGGTCGTGGCACAGGAAACGGCGGCCGGTGCGGTCAGCGCCGCCCCGGTGCTGGAGGAGATCATCGTCACCGCCACCCGCCGGGCGGAACGGCTGCAGGATGTCCCCGTCTCCGTCAGCGCCTTCAATGCGGAGGATCTGGCCGCCCGCTCCGTCGCCACGGTGGGGGACATCCTGCAGTACAGCCCCAATGTCGCCCGGTCCAGCGGACCCGCCGGCGGGCAGGATGCGTATTTCTTCATCCGCGGCGTCGGCCAGATCGACAATTCCATCGTGCTGGACCCGGGCGTCGGCGTCTATGTGGACGGGGTCTATCTGGGCCGGGTGCAGGGATCGTCCATCGACCTGGTGGATATCGAACGGATCGAGGTTTTGCGCGGGCCCCAGGGCACGCTTTTCGGGCGCAACACCATCGGCGGGGCGGTGAATATCACCTCCCGCCCGCCGGGGGACAGCTTCGGCGCCCAGGGCCGCCTGACCATCGGCAGCCGGGAACGGCGGGAGGCGCAGGCCAGCGTCAATGTGCCGGTCGGCGACACCCTGGCCGTCACCGCGTCGGGCCTGCGCAAGCAGCAGGACGGCTGGGGCCGCAACGCCCTGACGGGGGAGACGTTCGGCGACGTGGACATCACCGGCGGGCGTGTCGCCCTGCGCTGGACGCCGACACCGGTCTTCACCGCCGGCATCGCCGGTGACTATGCCGAAAACCGCGGCTCCCCCTCCCACACCGTGCTGACCGGGATCGACCGCACCCCCAGCCCGGCCGCGGCCGCCACCCTGCGGGTGACGCAGAAGACATCGCCCTTCCTGGTGCCCCTGCCCGCGGATATGGAGCGGTACATCCAGCCCGCCGACAGCCGCACCAACTTCCTGTCCATCCCCGCCATCTACAACACCGATGCGGGCGGTGTCTCCGCCACCCTGGAGTGGCAGGGGGATGCGGCGACGGTGAAGAGCATTTCCGCCTGGCGCACCCTGGAGCAGGTGAACTGGAGCGATTTCGACGGCAGCCCCTATGCCTTCTATGACAGCTCCAACGACCTGGAGCAGGACCAGTTCAGCCAGGAACTCCAGGTCAACGGCCGCGGTTTCGGCGACCGGCTGGACTGGCTGGTGGGCGGCTACTTCTTCAAGGAGGATATGCGCAACACCGTCACCGTCTGCCTGGGCACGACGGGGCCGGTGGCGACCAGCACGCTTCAGAACCCGGACGGCAGCGGGCGGCTGTACATCCTGACCCCGCCGGGCCCGGGCCCCGGCCGGCCGCCGCCGGTGCCGGTCGCCCCCGCCGCCCAGATCCTGGACCCGCGCTGCATGGACAGCAGCAGCACCATTGATCTGGACGTGGAATCCCTGGCCGCCTTCACCCACAACACCTTCGACCTGACCGACCGGTTGGAAGCGGTGGTGGGCCTGCGCTACACGGTGGAGACCAAGAACCAGCGCTTCAACACCTTCCTGGACAACCGCGACGGGGTCTTGGCCTTCACGCCGGTGCCGATCGCCGCCCTGCCCTTCCCCGGGCGGCTGACCGTGCCCGCCCGGATCGTGCCGCAGCTGTCGCCCGCCAACACAGCCCTGCGCATCCCCACGACCTATGAGGAGACATGGACCGACCTGTCCACCCGCTTCGGCCTGAACTACCGGGTCAGCGACGACATCCTGGTCTATGCCTCCTATGCGGAGGGGTTCAAGAGCGGCGGGTTCAACGGGCGGGGCGACAACGCCGTGCTCAGCAATTCCAACGTCCAGCCCTTCGACCCGGAGCATGTGACGACCTATGAGGCGGGTGCGAAGACGGAACTGCTGGACCGGCGCCTGCGCCTGAACGGGGCGGTGTTCCTGTCGCGCTATGACGACATCCAGCTTCTGGCCCTGAACCCGCAGACCGCCCTGTTCGAAACCCGCAACGCCGGTGAGGCGGAGATCCTGGGCGCGGAGGCGGAGGTGCTGGCCGCCCCGGTGGACGGTGTCGTCCTGAACCTGGGCATCGGCTGGCTGGACGCGGAGTATGAGACCCTGCGCGCCACCAGCACCGATATTCAGATCGACGACGCCCTGCCCGTAACCCCGGAATGGACCTTCAACGCCGGGGCCCAGTATTCCCTGGACCTGAGCGGCCGGGGTGAGCTGACCTTCCGGGCCGATTACTCCTGGCAGGATGAGGTGTCCTACCAGGTCGGCAACGACCCGCTGGAGATCGGTCCGTCCTACGGCCTGCTGAACCTGCGGGCGACCTATACGACGACGGATGAGCGGATCAGCGTCTCCGTCTTCGGCACGAATGTGACGAATGAGGATTACCTGCGCAGCGCCCAGGACAGCCGCTCCGACCTAGGCACCGCCTACGCCACCCCCGGCGCGCCGCGGGAATGGGGCCTGGAACTGCGGGTGAAGTTCTGAGGGGGGCGGCGAAAACCCTCTACCCTATGGTGGATGACGCGATAACCCCTCTCCCCTTGAGGGAGAGGGAGGGGCCCATGCGAAGCATGGGAGGGTGAGGGGTCCCCAGGGGCGGTGCCTTATGAATACCCCTCACCCTCCCACCCGTCGCTCCGCTCCGGACGGGCCCCTCCCTCTCCCTCAGGGGGAGAGGGGGTTGGCGACTACTCCTCTAAATTGCGCCAACCTCCCGGCGCCGATCCGCCTGGAAGATGGCGTCCACATGGGCGTCCAGCTTGTCCAGAAGGCGGTGGAGCTGGTCCAGCTCCGCGGCCGTGAACGCCGCTTCGAACGACTGGCCGCGGGCCCGGCGGCCGGGGGCGATGCGGTCGTGCAGGGCGGCGCCCGCATCGGTCAGGCGGTTCAGCATGCGCCGCCGGTCCACCCGGTCCCGCCGGGTGGTGACCAGGCCCGCCGCCTTCAGCTCCGCCACCGCCCGGGTCGCCGTGGCGGGGTCCATGCCGTTGATAGCCGAAATCTCCGCATTCGTGCTGTCGGGGAAGGGGGCCAACAGGGCCAGCACCTTCCACGCCCGCATGCTGATGCCGTGATACACCTCCGGATGGCGCACCGCGTCATCCGCCATCTTGGCGTAGATGGTGGCGAAGCGGAACGGCAGGAACCGGGCAAGGTCGATGGCTTCGCGCGTGCGCGGATCGGCCCGGCCGCCGCCCGTCACCGCGACTGCCGGACTGCCGTCACCGGCCCCGGCATCGCCCGCTCGATCTTCCTGCGTCCTGGAAGCCGGCGGAACACCGCGCGGGCGCACCGGTCCGCGCCGCTTCCGGGGCCGCTTCTCCAGCCCTTCCCCCCCATCACGCATGCCGGGCCCCGCCCCTTCCCAGTTCCATTCCCGGTCAACCACCCCGCAGCCGGGGTGGCGGACCATGCTGTCACGGGGCATCATAACCAAACGCTATGGCCGGGGACAGAGAGGTCAGGGCTGATTCGTTGAAGTTTCAAGCATATCATGCCGCCAACGGATCGCTGGGCCCGCTCAGGCGCGCCGCCGGCCGGTCCGACGATGAACCGTCTTTGGGGGAATGCGCCACATGCCACGCGACGGGATCAGCCTGGATGACAAGTATCTGCTGGACCAGGGCCGGATCTTCATCACCGGCAACCAGGCGCTGGTGCGCCTGCCCCTGGTGCAGCGGCGGATCGACCGGGCGGCGGGGCTGAACACCGCAGGCTTCATCAGCGGCTATCGCGGCTCCCCCCTGGGCAATTACGACGCCGCCCTCTGGTCCGCCAAGGCGATGCTGGAGCGCGACGGCGTCGTCTTCGTCCCCGGCGTGAATGAGGAACTGGCGGCGACATCGGTCTGGGGCAGCCAGCAAGTCACCTTGATGCCGGGGGCAAAGCATGATGGCGTCTTCGGTATCTGGTACGGCAAGGGGCCGGGCGTGTACCGGGCGGGCGATGCCCTGAAGCACGGGAATCTGGCCGGGACATCCCGCCATGGCGGGGTGGTGGTGCTGGCGGGGGACGATCATTCGGCCAAATCCTCCACCACCGCCCACCAATCCGAACAGGCGCTGATGGCGGCCCTGATCCCGGTCCTGAACCCGGCAAGCGTTCAGGATTACCTGGATCTGGGGCCCCATGCGGTCGCCCTTTCCCGCTTCGCCGGGCTGTGGGTCGGGTTCAAATGCCTGACCGAAACGGTGGAGAGCGGGGCCACCTGCACCCTCTCCCCCGATCCCTTCGCTCCCGTCCTGCCGGAGATCGAGGGGCCGCCCGACGGCCGGAACATCAAGCTGCGCCTTGCCGCCCTGGCGGATGAGGCGAGCGTGATCCGCTGGCGCCTGCCCGCGGCCCAGGCCTATATCCGCGCCAACGGGCTGGACCGGGTGGCGCTGGACGGGGCCCGGCGGGGCCTTGGCATCGTCGCCGTCGGTAAATCCTTCGCCGACCTGCGGGAGGCGCTGGCCCTGCTGCGCATCGACGGGGCGCGGGCGGCGGCCCTGGGCCTGCGCATCTACAAGCCCGCCCTGACCTGGCCGCTGGAGCCCGACGGGTTGACCCGCTTCGCCCATGGCCACCGGGAGATCCTGGTGCTGGAGGAGAAGCGCCCCTTCGTGGAGGAGCAGGCGGCCCGCATCCTGTACCACCTGCCCGCCGATGCAAGGCCCGCCCTGTCCGGCAAGGCCACGCCGGAGGGCCGGCCCCTGCTGCGCAGCGATGGCGAGTTGTCGCCGATGGAGATCGCGGGCGCGCTGATGGACCGGCTGACGGGGCTGGGCTTGGCCGATGCCGACCTGACCGCCCGCTGGGCGGAGCTGGCGCCGGATCCGGGGGCGAAGGCGGGGGCAAAGGACGCCCTGGGCATCGCCCGCACGCCGGGATTCTGCTCCGGCTGCCCCCACAACACCTCCACCAAGGTGCCGGAGGGGAGCATGGCCCTGGCCGGGATCGGCTGTCACACCATGGCGATGTTCCTGCCCGACCGCCCCACCGCCCCGCCCACCCAGATGGGGGGGGAGGGGGTTAACTGGATCGGCATGGCCCCCTTCACCGACAGGGCCCATGTGTTCCAGAACCTGGGCGACGGCACGTATTTCCATTCCGGGCTGATCGCCGTGCGGGCGGCCGTGGCAGCACGGGTGAACATCACCTACAAGATCCTGTACAACGACGCCGTCGCCATGACCGGCGGCCAGCCGGTGGACGGGACTATCTCCGTCCCCGCCATGGCGGCGCAGCTGGCGGCGGAAGGGGTGGGGCGGATCGCCGTCGTCAGCGACCAGCCGGAGATGTGGCAGGGCTACGGCCTGTTCCCCCATGGCACCACGGTCCACCACCGCGACGATCTGGACGCGGTGCAGACGGATCTGCGCGATATCCCGGGCGTCACCGCCCTGATCTATGTCCAGACCTGTGCCGCGGAGAAGCGGCGGCGGCGCAAGCGCAAGGAATTCCCCGATCCGCCCAAGCGCATGTTCATCAACGAGCATGTGTGTGAGGGCTGCGGCGACTGCTCCGTCCAGTCCAACTGCGTGTCCATCCAGCCGGTGGAAACGCCGCTCGGCCGCAAGCGCCGGATCGACCAATCCAGTTGCAACAAGGATTTTTCCTGCACCAAGGGCTTCTGCCCCAGCTTCGTGACGGTGGAGGGGGGGAGCCTGCGCAAGGCGGCACCGGCCGGCGGCGGCGGCATCCAGGACCCGGCCGCGGGCCTGCCCCTGCCCGACCTGCCGGCCATCCAGGGCAGCTACGGAATCCTGATCACCGGGATCGGCGGCACGGGCGTGGTCACCATCGGTGCCATCCTGTCCATGGCCGCCCATCTGGAGGGCAAGGGCTGCTCCACCCTGGATCTGACGGGGTTGAGCCAAAAGAACGGCGCCGTGTTCAGCCATGTGCGCATCGCCGCCGACCCGGCCGACCTGACCAATACCCGCATCGGCCCTGGCCGCACGGATCTGCTGCTGGGCTGCGACCTGCTGGTGGCCGGCGGGGCGGAAGCCAGGGCCACCCTGCGCCCCGGGATCAGCCGCGCCATCGTCAACAGCGCCGTCGTCCCCACCGCGGCCTTCCAGCAGAATCCCGACATGGATTTCCAGTCCGCTGCCACCCGCCGGACCCTGGCCGCCGCCCTGGGCGACGGCGCGATGGGGGGGCAGACGGACGGGCGCATGACAGATGGGCGCATCACGGATGGGCGAATGATGGTGGTGGAGGCGACGGATCTGGCCACCCGCCTGATGGGCGATGCCATCGCCGCCAACATGATGATGCTGGGGGCCGCCTGGCAGGCGGGAGCCGTGCCGGTCGGGCTGGACGCCATCACCCGGGCGGTGCGGCTGAACGGGGTGGCGGTGAGCATGAACCTGACCGCCTTCGCCTGGGGCCGCCGCGCTATCGCCGACCCGGACGGCGTGCGCCGGGCCGCTGGTCTGACCGTCGAGGCACCCAAGCCGGAGACGCTGGACGATCTGATCGACCGCCGCGTCGCCCACCTGACCGCCTATCAGGACGGCGATTACGCCCGCACCTACCTGACCCTGGTGCAGGCGGTGCGGGCGGCCGAAGCGCGGGCCACCCCCGGGCGGACGGACCTGACGGCGGCGGTCGCGCGCGGCTACGCCAAGCTGATGGCCTACAAGGATGAGTATGAGGTGGCGCGGCTTTACGCCAATACGGACTGGCGGGAAAAGCTGGGCCTGACCTTCGACGGGCCGGTGCGCCTGCGCTTCAACCTGGCCCCACCCCTGCTGACCCCGCGGGACGCGAAGACCGGCCTGCCCCGGAAGATGGAGTTCGGCTCCTGGATGCTGCACGCCTTCCGCCTGCTGGCCCGGTTCAAGGGCCTGCGCGGCACCCGCCTGGACCCCTTCGGCTGGACGGAGGAGCGGCGGATGGAACGGCGCCTGATCGGGGAGTATCGGGCCATGGTGGAAGGGCTGCTGCCCACCCTGTCCCCCGCCAACCACGCCACCGCCGTGGCCCTGGCCCGGGTTCCGGAAAAGATCCGCGGTTTCGGCCATGTGAAGGAACGGCACCTGGAAAAGGCGAAGGCGGAGGAAGCTTCCCTGCTCGCCCGTTACCACAGCCCGGCCCCCGTCGCCCGGGCGGCGGAGTAACGGCCCGCCCGGCCTACCACCGATGCGGCGGGTCTGGAATCCGCCCGGGCTGTTAGGGTGCGCGTTGATCCCTGCACCGCCCGAACGATACCGGACCGAATGATCCCGGACCTGCCCCTTAGACTTGCCCGGCTTTCCGGATGTGTTCCCCTGGTCCTGGGTGGGCTTGCCCTCACCGGATGGGGAACGGGTGTCGGGATGCTGGCACGGCTGGCACCGGGCAGCCCGCCCATGCAGCCGGTCACCGCCTTCTGCCTGATCGCCGCGGCGGGGGCGCTGTTCCTGCGCAGCCGGTTTGCCGGGGACCGCATCCGGTCGGGCACGGTGCCGACCCTGCTGGCCGGGCTGGTGGCCGCCATCGCCCTTTTGACCCTGGTCCTGGCCCATCCCGTCGGCGGGGCCGGGGTGCCGGGGTGGTTGGCGGCGTCCCTGCCGGGCCCTCCGGGGCCCGATCGCCCGGGCCGCATGGCCGTGGGCACCGCCCTGTCCCTGCTGCCGCTGGCGGCCGCGCTTCTGGCGGTGGGCGAGCGGCGGCGGGGCGCCGTGCCGTGGCTGGCGACCGCGGGGCTGGTGACGCCCCTGCTGGGCGGAACCGGCTGGCTGTACGGGATACAGCCGCTGAACGGGCTGGCGGTGATCGCCGGCATGGCCCTTCCCACCACGGTGTCCCTGCTGGCCCTGGCGGTGGGGACCCTGGCGCTGGTGCCGGAGCGGGGCTGGGTGGTGCGGCTGGTGGGGGAGGATGCGGGGGCGGTGACGGCCCGGTCCCTGCTGCCCTGGGCGGTGCTGGGCTCCCTGGCCGCCGTCTGGCTGCTGTACCATGGGGGGGAGATCGGGCTTTACGGCACGGACTTCCGGGCCATGCTGGTCACGGTCGTGTCCATCTTCGTCGTCTCCGCCGTCATCCTGGCCCATGCTGGGCGGTTGAGCCGGGCCGACGGGCAGTTGCGGGAAAGCCGGGAGCTGTTCGCCAGTGTGGCCGATACCCAGCCCGGCTTCGTCTTCGTCGCCGATGCCTATGGCCGCAACACCTTTACCAACAAACAGCTTCAATCCTTTACGGGCCTTCCGGCGGCGGATCTGCTGGGGGATCGCTGGCTGCGCGCCCTGCATCCGGACGACCGGCGCCGGGCGGCGCACATCTGGATGGCGGCGGTGCGCGGCGGCAGCGGGTATGAGGCGGAGTATCGCTTCCGCCGCCATGACGGGGCCTGGCGCCGCTTCCTGTGCCGGGGCACGCCTGTCCGGGCCATGCCCGGCGGGCCGGTGCTGCGCTGGGTCGGCGTCTGCACCGATGTGGAGGATCGCCGCCAGGCCGAAACGCGCATCCTGGCGGAGCGGGACCGGGCCCAGGTGATCCTGCTGGTGCTGGACCGGTCAGGCCGGATCGAGACGATCAACCGCTACGGTGCCGGCCTGCTGGGCCATGCGGATGAGACGGTGCTGGTCGGGCGGGACTGGTTCGACCTGGCCATTCCGGAGCCTGACCGGCAGCAGGTGCGTGCCATCTTCGCCCGCTTCGCCGCTGGCACTGAGGATGCGCCCGAAGCGGCGGAAGGGGGGATCCTTTGCGCCGACGGGAAGCTTCGGCTGATTGCCTGGCGCAACACCCGGCTGGTGGATGGGGCGGGGAGGTTCAGCGGAACCATCAGCTGCGGGGTGGACATCACCCGCCTGCGCCAGGATGAAATCGCACTCGCCCGACAGGAAAGCCTGCTGCGCGGCATCGCCGAGGGGACGGCGGACCTGATCGCCGCCGTCGACCGGGACTACCGCTTCCTGTTCTTCAACGAACCCTATCGGCGGGAGCTGCGGATCCTGTGGGGACGGGAGATCCAGGTGGGCATGAGCCTGATGGACGTGCTCGCCCCCTGGCCGGAGGAGCAGCGCAAAGCCAAGGATTACTGGGACCGTGCCCTGGCGGGGGAGACGTTTTCGGAGATCGTGGAGTTCGGGCCGACAGCGGAGACGACCCGTGTCTACGACCTGCGCTTCAGCCCCGTTCCCGGTCCGGGCGGCCGACGGCTCGGCGCTGCCCACATCTTCCACGATGTGACGGAACAGCGCCGCATGCAGGAGATGCTGCACCGCGTGGTCGAAGGGGCACCCTTCCCCATGATGGTGCATGCCGATGACGGCGGCGTCCTGCATCTGAGCAGTACCTGGCGGGAGCTGACCGGCTATGACACCCAGGACATCGCCACCATCGCCGATTGGGCCACCCGGGCCTATCCGGAGCGGGTGGAGATGGTGATGGCGGAAATCGCCCGGCTGTACGACCTGGAGGCACCGCGGGATGAGGGCGACTATATCCTGCAGACCAAGGACGGGCGCAGCCTTGTCTGGTCCTTCCGATCCGCCCCCGTCGGGCGCGACCCCCAGGGCCGCCGCCTGGTCGTCAGCATGGCCGCCGACCTGACCGACCAGCGCCAGGCGGAAGCGCGCCTTCACCTGCTGATGCGGGAGGTGGACCACCGGGCGAAGAACGTGCTAGCCGTGGTGCAGGCGGTGGTCCGCCTGACCCGGGCGGCGGACCCGGCGGATTTCGTTGCCGCGGTCGATGGACGGATCGCCGCCATGGCCCGGGCCCATTCCCTTCTGGCCGTATCGGGCTGGGCCGGGGTGGATTTGCGGCGGATGGCGACGGATGAACTGGCGGCCTGGGACCAGGGGAACCGGGTCCTCCTGTCCGGCCCGCCGATCGCCGTGCGGGCGGAAGCGGCCCAGGCCGTGTCCCTGGCCTTGCACGAACTGACCACCAACGCCGCCAAGTACGGCGCCTTGTCCACCCCCGGCGGGACCTTGTCCCTGGACTGGCGGGTCGGCGATGGCCACCTGCATCTGGACTGGCGGGAGCGCGGGGGGCCGCCCCTGGCCGGGCCGCCCACAAGCCGCGGCTTCGGCACGGAGCTGCTGCATGGCACTGTCACCCGCCAATTGGGCGGGGAACTGACCCAGACCTGGAATCCGGCGGGACTGGACTGTGCCCTGATCCTCCCGCCCGACACCTGGGAGGCGGGGGAGATCGCGGTGTCGAGCCACCGGTCATCCCACACTTCGGCCGGTCAGTCGCCGGGATACAGCCGCCCCCGGCCCCTGGCGGACGCGGTCACCATCCTTCTTGCGGAGGATGAGCCCCTGACCGGGCAGATGATCCGCCGCAGCCTGGAGGATGCGGGTTACCGGGTGGTGGGGCCCGCCGCCCGGGTTCCGGAAGCGTTGGGACTCATCGCCCGGCACCGGATCGATGCCGCCGTTCTGGATGCCCGGCTGTACGACAATTTCGTCACCCCCGTCGCCGCCGCTCTGGCGGCGATGGAGGTGACGTTCCTGCTGTGCAGCGGCTACGGCTCGCGCACTGGCCTTCCGCCCGCGCTGGCGGCTGTCCCGCTGCTGCCCAAGCCGGTGCGGGTAGATGGCTTGCTGGACGCCCTGGGCGGACTTCTGCGGGAGGGGCAGGGTCGCTGACCAGACAACTCGCCCCTCAGGCCCCGACCGCCGGAGCCCGGCGCGCCATCGGTTGCCGTCCCGGCCGTGCCGGCAGGGCCTGGGGGGCGGGGCTGTCCAGCATTGCGGCGTAGTTGGTGCACAGGTCGCCGTTCAGCCTCTCCAGATCATACTCCGCCGCCACCCGCGCCCGTCCGGCTTGGCCCATGGCGGCCCAGGCTTCCGGCCGCCCGGCCAGGCGGCACAGGATGGCGGCAAGGGCGGCCGGTTCCCCCTCCCCCGCCAGATGGCCGGACACCCCGTCCTCCACCAGTTCCGGAATGCCGCCATGCCGGGTGGCGATGACGGGAAGGCCGCTGGCCATCGCTTCCTTCAGCACATTGGTGGGCGCGTCCTGGTCCCCGTCCGGGGCGGTGCGGCTGGGGGCGATGAACAGGTCCGCCACGGCCAGGCGGGCCCGGATCTCCGCCCCCGTCGCCGCCCCGGTGAAGACCACGTTCTCCCCCAGCCCGATGCCGGCGGCCAGATCCCCCAGTTCCCGGCGCAGGGGCCCGTCCCCAACGATGGTCAGGCGCAGGGGGATCCCCGCCATCCGGGCGCCAGCAACGGCACGGATCGCATCCTCCACCCCCTTCTTCGCCACCAGCCGCCCGACGAACAGAAGCTCGATCGGCCGCCCGCCGTCCCAAGCTGCCCGCTCCACCAGCGGGAACCGCGCAAGGTCCAGGCCGGACGGCAGGATCGACAGCCTTTCCCCCGGGCAGCCCAGGTCCAGCAGCCGGTCGCGGAAGAAGCGGCAATTGGTCAGGAACCAGTCCCCCTCCCGGAACAGGTCGGCGTAATGGCAGGGGCCATGGCGGTGCAGGGTGCTGCTGATGTCATAGCCGCGGAAACTGGTCAGCAGCCGCCCCCGGATGATGCCCGCCCGGCGCAGGTGCAGCGCCTCCACCGCCACGGTGCCGAACTGGGCATGGATCACGTCGAAGGGGGGCAGCCCGGCCAGGGGCGCTAGCCGGTGCAGGGCCCGCAATGTCGGCCCGTCGCGCCCGTGGCGCACCGGATCCAGCAGGGACAGACCGGTGGCCGGTCCCACCCGGCCCGCCCGCAGAAGCCGCAGCGCACTGCCCAGCCGACGGACCGGACCGGGCGGTACGGGCACCGGCCGCCGCACCCGGTCCAACAGGCCGGTACCCAGCACCTCCCCATGGATCGGTTCCATCACCGGGGTATCGACCAGGCAGCCGATGGTCAGGTCATGCCCCTGCGCCAAAAGGCCAAGGGCCTGGTTGACGATGAAGGTCTGGGACAACACCGGGAATTCATGCACCAGGAACAGCACCCGCATCCGCTGCGGGGCAGATGGCGGGGCAGCGGGAGCGGTGGTGGGCGCGGTGGTGGGCGCGGTGGTCATCGGGCATCACCCGCGGCCCCGCCGCCGACCGCGACCGTCACTGGTCCCCGCCCGTCCCCCGCCAGCCGGGTCAGCACCCGGTTGGCCCGGCGGTCCAGCGCCGCCGCCACCCGCCGGGCGGCGCGCCGCGCCAGCGACGCCTCCCCGCCCAGGGGCATGCGGTCCACGAACGGGTCCAGCACATAGGCGCGCCGCCGCCAGCCCAGGGAGCGGAACCGCCCGGCCAGCATGCCGCGGGTGCTCAGGTCATGCTTCTCCACCAGGTGAAGCAGGCTGCGCCGTTCCCAATCGTCCGACCAGCGCAGCATGTAGTAGGCCAGGTCGCTTGCCCGCAGCCGGCTGTCATGCACATAGGTGACGACGCTTGCCGGCTCCAGCCACACCGGTGCGTCCATGGCCTTCGCCTGTAGGCAGATGTCCACATGCTCGCGTGAGGACAGAAGCCCTTCGTCCAGTCCACCCACCTCCTTCAGGAAATCCGCGCGCACCAGCATGCAGTGGAACTCCGCCAGTTCGGTGCGCCGCGCTTCCCGCGGGATGGCGGCGGCGGGTCGGCCCTGCTTGGCGATGTGTTCGTAGATGTGCCGCTCCTCCCCCGCTTCCGTCGTGATGGTGCGGATGCCGCATTCCCCACCGGCGCAGTGGACAATGCTGTGCAGCGGGGCGCCCTGGCAGACCAGGGGCCCGACGATGGCCGCCCCGGTCCGCTCTGCGCAGACCACCAGCGCCTCCAGCCAGCCAGGCGTAACCATCACATCGTTGTCGATGAAGACGATCAGCGGGGCCCGTGCCGCCGCCGCCCCCCGGTTGCGGGCGGCATTGGGCGCCAGATAGCGCTCGCTGCGCAGGATGCGCATGGGGTGGTGCCGGGCCCGTTCCGCCAAGCCTTCGCGCACCGGCCGGGGGGAGTTGCCATCCACATAGATCAGTTCGTGGTCCATGCCGGCCAGGCTGGGCAGAAGGCTGTCCAGGCTGTCCAGGGCCAGGCTGAACTTCTCCCGCGGGGTGACGACCACGCTCACGCGCGGCGGGGCTGCGTCGGTCATCGCGTTCCTCCCGTTTAGCCCTGGGTGACGGGGCCGGGGTGATGGGGCCCCGTCGATCGGGGCAGGTCCTGTTCTAACGCCCTATGGTTGCCGCAGTCCCGGGTGCGTCCGCCCTACCGCCCTTGCGCCATCCCCTCCCCGTCGGCGGGGAGCGGCAGCGTCAATCGGTGGTGATGCGGATGTGGATGGTGTCGGCATAGGCCCCCGCGAGCGCCCCGTCGGTGGGGCCCAGGCGGATGGCAAACCGGTCCTGCCACCCCTCCAGCCCGGTGCCCTGGCCGGACAGGATGACCCGGTCGGTTCCATCCAGCCGCAGGTCGTGCCCCCCGATCTGAACGGTATAGGGAAGGGTCAGCCCCGCCCCCAGGAGGCCATGGGCCAAGGCCCCTCCGTTCTCCGACCGGGCATGCAGGGTATAGGGACCGTTGGCGTGGACGGTCACCGGCACCTCCACCACGCCGCCGGACCGGGCCTGGGGGAAGCGCAGCAGGGCGTGGCGGCCCTCATCCCCCAGGCCGGACCCCAGGGCCAGCCGGGCGACACCGGCCACGCGGGCGCCAATCTGGATCCGCCGGCTGTCATGCTCCACCGGTGCGGCACCGGGCCGGATCTCCATCAGCCGCACGTCCAGGCTGGTGGCATAGGATCCGGGGGGAACGAACTGCCCCTCCCCCAAGGCCAGGACGAACCGGGCCGATTGCACCATCCCGGCCCCCAGGGCGCCGGTGATCAGGCCGGGCCCGGCGGCGAAGGCGCCGCCCCCCGCCTCCACCACCTGAAGGCTACCCTCCAGCCGGTGCCCCGGCCCGTCCAGGACCAGGGTGCCCGCGGCGTCCCGGCCCGCGATCTCCAGCGCATAGTCGCAGGGGCCGCCGCTGTTGCGGATGTCCAGCCGCACCGGCTCCAGCCAGGGATTGCCGCCCAGGGGGGCATAGCCGCCGCCCGCCCCGCGCCACTCCACCCAGCCGGGGGTGTCCAGGCCCAGGCGGCAGGGCGCCTCCCCCGGCTCCCTCCCGGCTTCCCCGCCCGGCTCCGGCCGGATGGCGGTGCCCCGGTCGCCACCCGGACCGCCTCCCACCTCCAGGGTCGGCAGGGTGGAGACAGGCCCCGCCAGATCGGCCCGGGCGGTAACGGCAGCCAGCATGACGGTGGCCGCCCCAAGCCAGACGTACAGGCGTCGGGGCATGTACGCCCGCTTCCACATCCTCAGGCCAGCAAGCACGTACGGGGCGTACGGGCCCGCCCGGTCGCCGGTTGTCCGGTTCCGCGTCATCTCATCCCCCATCCGCTTTGGTCGCGACGATGATCGGTGCGTTCAGCCGGACCAGGCCGAAGGCATCGGCGGGGATCTCCAGTTCCGCGACACCCCGGCCGCCTGCCAGCACCAGCCGATAGCGGTGTCCAGCCCGCAGCCCCTCCAGGAAGAAGCGGCCGGACGCATTGGTGAAGAACGGAACCGGGTCCGCCGGATCAGCGGCCTCCGGCGTAGTCGCCTTCTCCTCTGTCACCACCCGCTCCGCCCTTCCGCCCAGATTGGCGACCGGGGCCCCGTCGGCGGTTGTGAGGAACCCCATGATGGAAGCGTTGGCGTCATTGCCCAGGTCGACCAGGATGCCGGACCGGTAGCGTGGCCCCAGCACGATCCGCGCCCCGTCGATGGAGGTGCCGGGTGGCAGGTTCCCCACCTCGATCGGCATTTCCCGCGGGGCATAGCCGGACAGGGCGGGATAAACCGCGGCACCCAACCCGTCCGACCGGGCCATGCTGCGCGTCTCCACCTCCCCCGTAAGCCGGTAGGGCTCCACCGCCACCACGGCATCACGCAGGGCTGGAACGGGGCGGATGATGGCGAAGCCATCGCCGACGGGGCGGCTCAGTCCCCAGGCCCCGTCGGCAAAGACCAGGGCGGTGCCGGCGGCGGCGATGGTGCGGATATCCTCCTCCGCCTCGCCCCCGCCCACACCCAGGTTGGCCGCATCCTGGCGCAGGGTGGCGGCGAAGCGGTTGGCGGTATGGGCCACCTCCCCGCTCAGGGCATCGCCCGTCCGGCTGCGCACCCCTTCCGCGCGCCAGCCCCAACTGTCGACCGAGCTGCCGGACGGCCGGTCCAGCCCGGCGCGCAGCACCCGGCCGCGGGTGTCATAGCTGGCCCGGGCACCGATCCCGTCCGACAGCGGCATGGACAGGGAAAACAACAGACTGGTGCCGCTGCGCCGCCTTCCTTCCTCCACCTGCACGCCGACGGTGGCGCGGACCCGGCCGAAGGTCCGGCTGGCGGACCCGAAGGCGGTGTGGAAGGTTTCACCCGCCTGATCCTCCACCAGGCTGCCCCCCAGTTGCAGGGACAGGGCGTCATCGATGGTCGCGGCGAAGGAGGCGGCCAGGGTCATCCGATCAGGCGGCAGCAGGTCGGGCACCAACCTTTCACCCGCGACCAGGTCGCGGCCCAGCCCACCCCGGCGGAAATCACGGGAGAACCATTCAGCGCTGAGTGCCAGCTGGCCATCGGCCAGGGCGGGGATGCGCTGCTGGTAATCGGCCCGCATCGCATAGCCCAGTTGGTCGTCCCGGTCCGCCCCAACGGCCCCGAACAGGCCGATATTGCCGATGGGGGTGGATGTCTGCAGCTCCTGCCCCACCTGCCAGCCGCGCCGGCTGACCTGCCCATCGATGCCCAAGGTCAGGGCCGGCGTCACCCCCTGGCGGTAATAGCCGGTCAGCAGCGGCTGGTCGGTGCCATAGCGGCGGTCCTGCCCGGTGCTGCGCACGAAGCCTGCGGCCACGCCGAAGGCGCTCACCCCCTCCGCCAGCAGGTCGAAGCTGGCGAAGGAGGAGAAGACAACCGTCTCCACCCGCCCGAATTCATCCGTGATCCGCAACTCGATCTGGTTCGCGCCGTCCGGCACCAGGGGGATGTCCGCCAGGCGGTAGCGGCCGGGGGCAAGGCGCAGGTCGCGCAGGAAGCGGCCGTTCACGAACACCTCCACCCGGGCATTCGTCTGCAGCTCGATCTCCCGCCCGCCAGCGGGGCGGAAAGTGTCGAAGGGCCGCATGCTGAAGACCCGGCCCGCCGCCACCCCCAGCATCGGGACCGATGACTGATATCCCGTGGTCGGCGGCAGGATGTCCCCCACCCGGTAGCGCACCGCCTTGTCGGGATCGTCCAGGGTGGCGGCGATGTCCGTCCGGCGGAAGCCGCTGCGGCGGCTGCTGACCTGGCCCCCGCCTTCCAGCACGACGCCGTCGATGTTGACGAATCCGTCCACCAGCAGGGCCCGTTCCCCCCACCCCCGTCCGGACCCGTTGCCGCTGCCGGTGTCCCCCTTCCAGACATATTCCGCGGATCCCAGCAGGTTGACCGCACCGGACAGGCCGGCCGGGCCATGGGTCACCGCCGGCGGTTCCATCCGCCGGTCGAGGGAGATTCCGCGCAACTCCCGCAGCCCCGCGGGAATGTCCAGGATCACGGCCACCGCCTGATGATCGAACCGGGCGGTGATCCCGGCCTCCGCCATCTGGGCGGGTGACAGGCCTGCACCTTCCCCCGCCGCCCCGGCCAGGGCCTTCAGCCGATCCGGGGCAAGGGTACCCTCCAAGGTGGGGCGCAGGGTCCGCCAGGACAGGGTGAACGCCCCGTCCTGGCCGAAGGTGACATCCACATCCGCCATCCGCACCCGGTCGATCACCAGCGGATAGGCCCCCGACGGCAGTGCCGGCCGCTCCCGCCCGAAGACCTGCCGGAACAGATCCGCCGCGGCGGGTGCGGGGGCCTTCTCCTGTGCGGCGGCGGCGGCGGTGGTGGACAGCAGGATGGACAGGACGGCACCGAACTGCCCGCAGCGCCGGTAGGGGCGGCAACCGCGCGGGCGGCGGCGGAAAGATCGGGGCGTCATCGGCCGGATCAGAATTCGATCAGGCCGACGGTCCCCTCCGCCCGGATCGGTCCCCCGTCCAGGGTGGGCGGCCAGGGCAGGAGGAAGCGCCGCTCCATCCCCGCCAGCAGCAGGGCGCCCTGCATCGGGGCGATCAGGTCCGGGGCCACGGGCTCCAGCCGGTCGCCGGCGCCGATGCGCAGATCCACCTCCCGGATATTGGCACGACGGCCGCCGCTGTTGCGCACATGCACGGCCAGATGGCGCTTGCCCTCCGGATCGACGAAGGGCTCCGCCCGAATCACGTCCACTTGCGGGCGGGCGCGGGCCGGGGTGATGTAGAGGGCCGCTTCGTAGATGAAGTTCATGTTGACCAGCAGCCCTTCGGTCTGGCTGCCGGTGAAATCCACCGGGATCTGCCGGGCGACGACGCGGAAGGCCCGTTCCTGTGCCGCCGCCCCGTCCGACAGGTAGCGGACCTGGATGGTCTGGGAGGCACCGGGTTCCAGCACCATCTGCATGGGCACGATGACGAAATCTTCGCCCGCGTCGCGCCGCACTTCCTCGCCATCCAGGTCGGCGGTGCGCTCGAACACCTCCACCTGCACGGCGATCATGCGGCCTTGCGTGTTGGTGATGGAATAGGTCTGGGCCGGTGCCGCCTGCTCGGCCGGCAGTTCGGCCCGGGCCGGTCCGAACTCGAACGCCGCGGCCGGGTTGGCGATCCAGGGCAAAGCCGCCAGGAGCAGAATCCGGGAGAGTTGGCGCGGCGACAGCGCCCGCATGGCGCGCCCTGTTGCGGGTGACTGCGGCGACGGACAGTTAGGCATGGTGATCCCCCTGCGATGCGGATGATCAGGAGGCGGCGGACCGCCTCCTGACACCGGGCATGCCGAAACCGGGCATGCTGAAGCTGGGCATGGCCTGTTATCCCGCGGCCCCGCCGGGGCGATGCCGCGGGGTTGCGGGCTCAGTACATCGGGTCGGGGGTGATGGTGAAGGTCAGCGTCTCCTTGTAGAGGCCGGCGACCATGTCACGGTTCGTCGTCTCCGACGTACCGGCCGCCGCGTTGGAGGCGAAGAAGTTGATGTTCAGGTCCACATCGCGGGGGCCGATATTGGCCGACAGGAAGTTGATCAGGCCCGCCTCGTCGAAGGTGCCGCCGGCGAACTTCTGCTGGCTGTTGCCCAGGCGATCACCGTTCGGCTTGACCAGGGAGTAGTTGAAGCGCCAGTTCGGCGCATCCTTGTGCAGCAGGTAGCCGTTGTCACCCTCCACCGAAACCTTGAAGGGGCCATTGCAGCCATAGGTCAGGGTGCCCAGCTCGATGTCCGGGTCGCCGTCCCGCGGCATGTCGAATTCGGCTGTCTGGACGGCCGGCGCGATGCTGCAATAGGACAGCACCTTCGCCTCGATGTTGATGACCGCGCTCTGCTCACCCAGCCCCTCGTTCGTGGCGGCGAAAGCAGCCGTGGCGGTAAGGCCGGAAGCCAGCAGGGAGGCAAACGCAAAAGTAGTCGCGCGCATTCCGATATCCCTTTCCTGATTTTCATGATGGCCGACCGCCCGTGATCCCGGCGGCGGCGGAGAGAGGAGTACGGGACAGGACTTTTCCGCGGAAGGCGCTCTAAATCTGTAACCAGGAAGTGTAATCCGATGCCGGTAATGCCCTGTGACAATGACGGGGCAGACCGAAAGCGGGGGGCAACTTGTGACAGTTTGACCTAAGATATGGGAGGCTTCGGGTCCACCGTCGCACCCAATCCAAAGGGTCGGCCCGCCCTCCGCAAGATAGGGGTAGCGGCGGCCCCTTTTGCCCGGAACGGCAGGGGCCGGCGACCCGACCGGGCATTCCGCTGGCGGGGCCGAAACCAAGAACGCACAGTCCCGGTCGGGGACTGGGCAGGGCGGCCGGGCGGTCACCCGCCGCCACGATTACCCCGGGGCGGACATGCTCGTACTGGACGGTATGCCCCCAAAGGCACCGGTCCCGAATACCAGCCATTCCCAGTAAATCCGAATTTCCAGGCGTCGGAAACAGTGCCCGGAAGCCGTACTTGACCAGCCCCAAGGCGGTCTTTTATAATCGAATGCTTTTGATCATATAGTCTTTCAACCTTGATGCCGGGTTCCCATACTCAGCGGGGCCCGTCCCTGGCATCGGTTTTCTGGAAAGGCGTCTGGTGTCGCAAGACGGAACCGCCGCCGCGGGGTCAACAAATCCGCGGCAGTTGTTCGCCCGCCAGCCAGTCGACGATGCGGCGCCCGCCGAAGCGAGTGTCGATCTGGACCATGCCCGGTGCTTCCCCCGTCACCGTGCCAATGATGGCGGCATCCCGTCCCAGGGGATGGGCACGCAGGGCGGACAGGGCTGCTTCCGCCGCGCCCGGATCGACGATGGCGACCAGCTTGCCCTCATTCGCCACATGCAGCGGGTCCAGGCCCAGCAGCTCGCACGCCGCTTCCACCGCCGGCTGAACGGGGATGTCCGCTTCCCGCACCAGCATGCCAACGCCGGACCGTTCCGCGATTTCATTCAGGCTTGCCGACAGGCCGCCGCGGGTGGGGTCGCGCAAGGTCCGCACACCCGGTACCGCCTGGACCAGATCGGCGACCAGACCGTTCAGGGCGGCGCTGTCGGACAGGACCGGGGCCTCGAAATCCAGGCTTTCGCGGGTGGACATGATGGCCACCCCGTGGTCGCCGATACTGCCGCTCAGCAGGATCACATCCCCCGGCCGGGCCCGGTCGCCGGACGGCGCGATGCCTGGGCGGCGCACGCCGATGCCGGTGGTGTTGATGAAGATGCCATCGCCCTTCCCCCGCTCCACCACCTTGGTATCGCCGGTGACGATGGCGACACCCGCTTCCCGCGCCGCAGCGGCCATGCTGTCGACGATGCGCTTGAGGTCCGCCAGGGGCAGCCCTTCCTCGATCACGAATCCAGCGGTCAGGTACAGGGGCACCGCCCCCGCCATGGCCACATCGTTCACCGTGCCGTGTACGGCCAGGGACCCGATATCCCCGCCGGGGAAGAACAGGGGGGAGACAACGAAACTGTCCGTGCTGACCACCAACTCACCCGGCGGCAGGGTCAGCACGGCGTTGTCGTCCCGCCGTGACAGGGCGTCATTGGCGAAGGCGGGCAGGAACAGCTCCCCGATCAGCTGCTCCATGGCACGCCCGCCGCTGCCATGGGACAGGTCCACCCGGCCGCGGGCGATGTCCAGCCGGCGGGGCCTGGGCCCGGAAGTGGGCCCGGAAGCGGGGCCTGAACCGGGAACCGGCGTGCGCATCATCATGCCATCCATGGGTCAGGCCTCCGCCGGGATTGGGGTGCGGGCGGCGGGGGACCGCAGCCGGCCATAGGCGTAATGGGCCGCACAGGACCCTTCGGGCGATACCATGCAGGACCCGACCGGGCTTTCCGGCGTGCAGGCGGTGCCGAAGATGCGGCAGTCCTGGGGCTTCTTCAGCCCGCGCAGGATATCGCCGCAGGCACAGGCCTTGTGGTCGGGGATGCTCAGGGATTCCACGGCGAAGCGCCGTTCCGCATCGAAGCGGGCATAGGCGTCGCGCAGGCGCAGCGCGCTGTCCGGCAGGGTGCCCAGGCCGCGCCAATCGAACCGGGGCAGGGTTTCCATCACCGTGTCCACCATGGCCTTGGCCTTGGCGTTGCCACCATGGCCGACGGTGCGGGTGAACTGGTTCTCCACCTCCGCCCGGCCCTCGTTCAACTGGCGGACCAGCATCAGCACCGATTGCAGGATGTCCAGCGGCTCGAACCCCGACACGGCGATCGGCTTGCCGTAGTGGCGGGCGAAATGCTCATACGGTTCCGCGCCGATGATGGTGCTGACATGGCCGGGGCCGATGAAGGCATCCACCCGCACCCGGCCCCCCTGTCCGTTCCCTTCCGGCCCGTCCCCTTCCGGCTGGTCAAGGATGGCGGCGATGGCGGACGGGGTCAGGACGTGGTTGCAGAAGACGCTGAAATTGCCCAGATCCTCCGCCGCGGCGGCGATCACGGCGGCGGCGGTGGTGGGGGTCGTCGTTTCGAATCCGATGGCGAAGAACACCACCTGCCGGTCGGGATTGGCGCGGGCGATGCGCAGGGCATCCAGGCTGCCATAGACCATGCGGATGTCGGCCCCGGCCGCCTTGGCCGTCAACAGGCTGCGCCGGTCCTTGCCGGGCACCCGGATCATGTCGCCATAGGTGCACAGGATCACCCCGTGGCGCAGGGCCATCTGGATCGCCATCTCCAGCCGCCCGATGGGCAGGACACAGACGGGGCAGCCCGGCCCGTGGATCAGCTCCACCCCCGGGGGCAGCCTGTCCTCCAGCCCGTAGCGGCAGATGGCATGGGTATGCCCGCCGCAGAACTCCATGATCGCATAGCGCCGGTCGGGCCGCACCTCCGCGGCGATGGCGGCGGCGACGCGGGCGGCCAGGGCGCCGTCGCGGAATTCGTCCACGTATTTCATTCCGCAGCCTCCAGCGCCCGGGTGGAATGGGCATCCCGCTCTGGCTCCGGCAGGGCGGCCAGCAGAGCCAGTGTCCGCTCCGCCTCCTCCGGGTCCAGGCGGCTCAAGGCATAACCCACATGGATGATGACGAAGTCGCCGATCGCGATGCCCTCCACCAGGGCCAGCGACACGGTCTTGCGCACGCCCCCCAGATCGACGACGGCGGTGTCGCCCGCGCGCAGGTCCACGACCCGGGCCGGCAAGGCTAGGCACATGGCGCATCCTCCCCCTTCATGCAGGTCAATGCCGCGACCCAGGCCTGGCCCAGGGCCAGCCCGCCGTCATTGGCAGGTGCCAGGCGGGGCAGCAGGACGGTGACGCCGTGGCGGGCGAACCCGTCCACCAGCCCCTCCGCCAGCACCCGGTTCATCAGGCAGCCGCCGGACAGCGCGATGCGCCCCCTTTCGGCTGCGGCGGGCAGGGCCCAGTCGACAATGGCGGCGATCAGGGTGCCGTGCCACAGATCGGCCCCATCGGCCGGGTCCATCCCGTCAAGCCGGGCCAGCAGGGGCAGCAGATCCAGCACCCCGTCCTGGACGGTCCAGGTTCCAGGGGCGATGCGCGGGCGGGTCACCAGCGCCTCCAGCCGCATCGGTGCCTCCCCCTCGAATCCGGCGACCGGGACCAGACCCAGAAGGCCGCAGGCGGCGTCGAACCAGCGGCCGCAGGAACTGGTCTCCTTGCTGCGCAGGCCCAGGGTCAGAAGGCGGGCGACACCGGCGGCCGGGCCATGGGCGGCGAAACGCCCCGCGATCTCCGCCCCCCGGCCCAGGGCGTGCAGGGCGGAAGCGGCCATGCGCCAGGGCTGGCGGGCGGCCACATCGCCGCCGGGCTGGGCCAGCGGGCGCAGGTGGCCCAGGCGGGTGGCAAGCACCCCCTCCACCCGCAGCAGTTCCCCCCCCCCCCCAGGCACCGCCGTCGTCGCCATAGCCATAACCGTCCAGGGCCAGGCCGACGCACGGCTCCATCACCCCGTGTTCGGCCAGGACGGCGGCCACATGGGCGTGGTGGT
This sequence comes from Pseudomonadota bacterium, assembly GCA_046045995.1. Classification (GTDB taxonomy): domain Bacteria; phylum Pseudomonadota; class Alphaproteobacteria; order Azospirillales; family Azospirillaceae; genus Indioceanicola. The sequence goes on from JBJOKR010000033.1 coordinate 29,187, forward strand.
GCTGCACCG
>JBJOKR010000034.1:0-28643 GCA_046045995.1 Pseudomonadota bacterium
AGCCCGTCCCAGGCCGGGGCCATTTCCGCCAGGGCCGCGGCTCCCCGGTACAGGCGGATGCTATCCATGGCCAGGCAGGGCAGGGGTGGGCAGGGCAGGGGTGGGCAGGGCCGGGGCGGGCTGGGCAGTCGCTTGGTTCAGGATGCGGCGGTAGGTGTCCAGGTATCCGTCCACCATCCGGTCCAGGGAGAAGCGTGCTTGGGCCACCGCCCGGCACTCCTCCCCATCGATCCGCCCCGCCTGGCCGATCGCATCCGCCATCGCGGCCGCGTCGGGCACCAGGAAGCCGGTCTTGCCCTGGACCACCACCTCCGGCAGGGCGCCGTGGGGAAAGGCGATGACCGGCGTGCCGCAGGCCGCGGCCTCCATCGCCACAAGGCTTGCCGTTTCCGCGCACAGGCTGGGGATCAGCACGGCCCGTGCCATGCCCATCAGCCGGCGCTTGCCCACCGGTCCCAGGGGACCCAGGAACCGGCGGCGCCGGTCCAGGGCCGGGGCCAGGACGGTGCGGAAGTAATCCTGATGGGCGGCATAGGGGTACAGGCGGCCGGCGATCAGCAGGGGCACATCCGCCATCTTCGCCGCCGCCACCGCTTGATCGAACCCCTTCTCCGGGCAGATGCGGCCCAGGGCGGCGGTGAACCCGGCCTTGGTACCCCGCCAGGCCAGATCGGCCACCGGCACCCCGTTCGGCACCGGGGGCAGCAGGGCGGGGCTGTCCGGGCAGGCCCGGCGCTGGCTGTCCGACACCGGGACCAGCCAGGTATCCGGCCGCCCGGTCGCCCAGATGGCGGGCGGGTACCAATCCGGCGGCAGGTGCAAGGTGATCAGCACCGGCACCCCCGGCGGGGGCAGGTATTCCAGGGCGTCGATCCCGTGGAGATGCACCAGATCGACCGGGTGGTTCTCCAGCGCCTGGACGATCGCCCGGCGGTGGGTCGCCTGGGCCGCAGCCTTCGCCCCGTCATCATAGGGCGCAGGGGCGGCGGGAACGGGGATGTGGGTGCCGCAGGGCCGGGAACCCCGGGCCGCCAGGACCAGGGAGCTGTGGCCGCGGGCGGTCAGCCCCCGGTCCAGGTGGTACACGATCTGCTCCGCCCCGCCCACACTGTCCGGGCCGACCGGGGCCAGGGGATAGGCCACTTGAAGGATGGTCAGCGCCATGACCCGCCCCCGTGGCCGGTCCCATCGATTGCGGCGCGTCCCCTCACCATGGCGGTGCCTCCAGCCCCAGTTGGGCGATGGCCTCCGCCGCTTTGGCCCGCCAGGACTCGCCCGTCCAGCCCCAGGGCTGCCGCTCGTACCACAGGCGGCCGGGATGGGGCGGGGCCATGAAATCGGTGGGCAGGGTGGGGCGCAGCCGTTCCTCATCCACCCGGAAGTGGTCCAGCACGGCGGCCTGGCTGGTGAAGGCCGCGAACAGCCGCCGCTTCTGGGCCCGCGCCTCCGCCGACAGGGGCAGCACGGTCTCCGGCATGCTCCCCTGTGCGGGCAGGAAGCGGCCCGTCACCAGCCCTCCCTGGATCGGGTCGGCATGGTATCCCGCCATCTCCAGCACCGCCGGCACGGGCAGGCCCCGGCTGCGCAGCAGGGCCGTTGCCGCCTGGACGGCGAAGGCGGCGGCGTCATGGTCGGGGTGGCCCCCTTCATACCCATGGGTGATGAGGCAGCCGATATCGCCCCCGTCGATCAGGTCGGCCAGGCGCTGGGCCAGCCCGGCCATGACGGCCGCCGCCTCCTGATCCGCGATGCCCAGCGGGATCAGCCGGGCGGGGGGCAGGCCCGCCAGCGCCATGGCATCCACCAGTTCCTCCTGCCGCAGGGCGGCGTATTCCTCCCGCGTGGTGCAGCCGCGGCGCCGGGCATCCACCATGTCGGCAGGCGCCCCGTCGGTGACATGGACGATGCGCAGGCCCGACAGCCGGGACAACTGGCCGCCCAGCCCCACTGTTTCATCATCGGGGTGGGCGGCGACGATGGCGATGCGGCGGGCATCGATCACCGGCGGGCTTGGCCCCGCCAGCCCCTGGACCACTGACCGTGCCAGCCGTTCGTTGCGAGGGGTGGCGCCTGTCGGGCCTGGGTCGGGGATCATGCCGGGCTGGTGACCAGCCGGGCCGGTACGAGCGGTGCTGTTGCCGCCGCCGGCCGGCGGATCTGGTGGGCATAACGCTCCACCATGGCCGCGCAGAAATCGGCGAAGGCGGAAGCGTCCCGGGGCGGGCTGGTGTAATGGGGCTCCACCCCCTCATGGTCGGGGGTGAAGCAGAAGGTGACGGTCACCTCGAACTCCGCCAGGGCTTCCATCTGCCGGTCGAACCAGTCCAGCGCCCCCGGCCGGTGGTAATCCGCCCAGGACAGGCCAGTGCGCAGATAGGTCACACCCAGCGCCCGCATCCGCTCAACCGCCAGATCAAGCCGGTGGTCCTGGAAATGGAACCATTGGCAGATACCGATCTCCGGCGTGTGGGCCGCAAAATCCGCCGCCGCGGGCTTGGGCGATCCATCCTCCCGGTACAGGCCCATGTAGAAATGGCGGTAATAGCTCGACCCCTCCGCCTCCCGGTGGCGGGTTGTGGCGGGCCAGGCCTTGGGCAGGTCGAACAGGCTGTACCAGTGGATGCGCGGCACCCGCCCGATCAGCAGTTCCGCCGTCCGGGCCAGACCGAATCGCTGCACCTCCTCCGCCCCGAAGGTGGAAATCCCCACCTCCGACACCCAGAGCGGCAGGTCGGTCACCGCCCGGATCTCCGCCAGCCGATCCGGCCATGCGTCGATCTGCCAGTGGTTCCAGTCCAGGGGGAAGCCGTGGACAGCCACCGCGTCCACATGGTCCAGCACGCCCTTGCCCGCCATGTTGCGGATGAATCCCGCATCGACGGGGGAAATGCCGCCAAGCACGCGGGTCAGGCCCGGCGACGCCGCCCCGATGGCCCGTCCGGCGGCGATCGCCATCTCCGCGAAGCGGGACCAGTCGGGGTCCAGGTCCAGGTCCCAATGGGATTTGTTGTTCGGCTCATTCCAGATCATCGCCGCTTCGATCATCGGTCTTTCCTTACGATTTGGAAGGCGGGTCGCCGGGGCGGACGGGGTGGACGGCACCGGGGCCGTAGGGGGCTTCATCCACCCGGCACAGGAAAACCTCCTCCTCGGGCTGGTCCAGGATGGCGAAGCCGGCAGATCGCAGCATCGCCGCCGCCCCGGCCGTGTTCGGCACCCACCAATTAGTCCAGTCCCCGCAATACGCATGTTCGATGAAATGCATCCGCGGCCAGGCGGGATCGTCAAACGGCTCCCGCTCCTGGAAACTGTAATCCCCGGCCCAGTCCCGCAGCTCCGCCGATCCGCGCAGCATCGACTGGAACACCAGAAGATCGCGGGCCCCGTATTCCCGGATCAGGTCCAGGGCCAGCAGCGGATGGCGCAGGTGGTAGAAGACGCCCAGGAACAGGACCAGGTCGAACCGCTCGCCCAAGGTGGCGATGTCATAGACGGACAGGTTCCGCAGCTCGATCTCCACCCCCCGCACCTCCGCCACCAGGGCGGCCTGGGCCAGGTAGCGGGGATCGCTGTCGATGCCGACGACCCGGTCCGCCCCCCGCTTCTTCATCTCCACCGCGTGGAACCCGGCATTGCAGCCGATATCCAGCACCGTCCGGCCGGTCAGGTCGGCCGGGATGGCATGGGCGAAGCGGCGCCACTTCTCCCCCGGGTAATCGAACAGGAAATGGTCCGGGGCGGTGCGGATGCCGCCCAGGTTCAGATTATGGAACCAGGGGTCCAGATCCCGGATGCGCCGCTCCAGATCAACGCTCACCATTCCCCTCCCGTATCGACGGCGCGCAGGGCGGAAGCGGCGGCGGAACTGCCCTGCCGGGGCGGGGCGGCCAGAAGGCCCATCGCCGCGCGGTAGCCGTGGACGGTCCCCACATCCACATAGGCCTCCCCCGCCCGCACGCCCATCGCCCGGCCCCCTTGGGCGATCCAGGCATTGACCAGGGTGCCCATGTATTCATCCCGCCGGTCCCGCGCCCGCCACAGGGCATGCAGTTCCGCCAGCACCCGCCCCGGCATCTTGAACGCCCCCCAGATCCAGGGGGTGCCGGCATCGGCGTGCTTCACCCGGATCTCCTCCACCCGGCCGGTGCGGTCGGTGATGACGGCATCGAACAGGGCCGGGTTCTCCACCGGGAACAGCAGGAAGGACAGCCCGTCATCGGGCAGGTGGCGCAGGGCGTCATCCGGGAACCAGACCGTGTCCGGCAGGCCGACGATCACCGGCTCCCCCGCCGGGATCAGGGGCAGGGCGCGGAAGATCGCATCGCACAGGCCATGGGGCCGCCCGTCCGGCTGGGGCTGGACCACATAGGCCAGGCTGGCCGTGCCGTACTGGCCGCCGAAATACTCCAGGATGTCGGATTTGCCGGGGCCGATGACGATGCAGACCTTGTCGGCTCCGCCCAGCACCATCCGCTCCAGCAGGTATTCGCTGACCGCGCGCGGCCGCTCCGTCTCCCCATCCAGGCGGGAGCCGACGGGCAGAAGCTCCTTGGAAAAGGCAAGCGGCTGGATGCGGGTGCCACTGCCGGCGGCCGGGACGATTCCCCACATGGGCTCAAGCTCCGGAAGGACGGGGGGCGGGCGGATCGGACAGCAGCGCGCGCAACTGCTCCGCCCGCACGGCGGCCGTGTGATCGGCCAGGACCCGGGCCCGCGCCGCCTCCCCGATGCGGCGCAGGATGCGGTCGTCCTGGTCCAGGGCCGCCAGTGTGTCGGCGGTGTCGCAGGCGACCAGGATCTCCTCCCCCGGGGTGAAGAAGCGGTCCAACCCTTCCCACCCGTCGGTCAGGACCGGGCAGCCGCAGGCCGCCGCCTCGAACAGCCGGCCTGACGGGCACCATCCCGCCGCTGACATGGCCGTCCGGGTGACGTTCAGGGTCAGGCGGGAGGCGGCGAAGAATCCCGGATGCTCCCCCGGCGGCAGGTGGCGGACGAAGAAGATGTTGTCGGCCCAGGGGAAATCCGGCGGGTACAGGGCACCGGCGATGCAGAACCGCCCCGCCGGGCGGTCCCGGGCCGCATCGATGAACAGGCGCTGCAACCCCTCCTGCCGGTCGGCGGCGAAGGTGCCGATATAGGACAGGTCGCAGCGGTACTGCGGTGCCGGGCGGGACGGGCGGTGGATCTCCGGGTCCACATGGCCGTAGAACGGCACCACCCGCCGGGCACCCAGCCGTTCCCGCAGCAGGTCCGGCGCCCACCCGCCGGTATAGCTCAGCACCAGGTCGAAATCCGCCAGCCCGCGCGGGCCGATGTAATCCAGATCCTCCCCCGCCGCCAAGCGGGCCAGGGTGACGGGCGTGTCCAGGTCGTAGAACAGCCGCCGCCCCCGCGCTTCGGTCAGCACAAGCTCCGTCGCCGCCACCCCGTCGGGGCAGTAGCTGGTGACCACCACGGCGTCCGCATCGGCCAGACGGGGCCGGGCAGCTGCCACCGCCTCCGCCCAGTCCGAATACAGGATCAACTGCCCGGGGGCGGGCAGGGCGGTCAGGTCCCGCGCCGCGGCGTACCAAGGCCGGTCCCGCTCCAGGAAGACCAGGCTGTCCCCCCGCCGGGCCAGTGCCGCGGCCAGCCCCCGCCACAAGGTCGCATGTCCGTTCCCCCAGGAGGAGGAGACGGAAAGCCCGAAGACCAGCAGCTTCATGCCCCGGTCCCCCCGCCTAGCGCTGAACCACCTGCGCCCATGTCCTCCGCGGGTGTATCGGCGATGAAGGCCTCCGTGGCGGCCATGGCCTCCCCGTCGCCCATTTGGACCGGGGGGGATTTCATGAACCAGGCGCTGGGCCCCGCCAGCACCCCGCCGATGCCCCGGTCCAGGGCCAGCCGGGCACAGCGGATTGCATCGATGACTACGCCCGCGGAATTGGGGCTGTCCCACACCTCCAGCTTCAGCTCGACGGCCAGGGGAACGCCGCCGAACCCGGTGCCCTCCAGCCGGATATAGGCCCACTTCCGGTCGGTCAGCCAGGGGACGAAGTCGCTGGGGCCCACATGGGCATCCTCTGCCGACAAGGGCGAGCCCATCTGGCTGACGACGCTGCCGGTCTTGCTGATCTTCTTGCTCTCCAGCCGCTCCCGCTCCAGCATGTTCAGGAAATCGGCATTGCCGCCGAAATTCAGCTGGTAGGTATGGTCCAACCGGACCCCGCGGTCGCGGAACAGGCGGGCGAGCGCCCGGTGGACGATGGTCGCCCCCACCTGGGACTTGATGTCATCCCCGATCAGGGGCAGGCCCGCGGCCGTGAAGCGGTCGCGCCAGGCCGGGCGCCCGGCGATGAACACGGGGATGCAATTGACGACGGCGCAGCCCGCACGGATCGCCTGCTCCATATAGAATTCCGTCGCCCGCTCCGCGCCCACGGGCAGGTAGTTGACGACCACCTCCGTGCCTGTCTCCCGCAGGATCGCCGCGACGTCCACGATGGGCGCGTCGCTTTCGCGAATCATGGGCTGAAGGTAGCGGCCCAGCCCGTCCAGGGAGGGGCCGCGCCGGACGGGAACGCCCAACTCCGGCACCTCGGCAAAGCGATGGGTATTGTTGGGAGCCGCCCCGATGGCCGCCGACAGGTCCAGCCCCACCTTGGCCTGGGCCACGTCGAAGGCGGCGCTGACGGCGATATCGCCGATGGCATAGCCCCCCAGGACCGGATGCATCAACCCGGGGATCGGATCGCCGGCGGCAGCATGGCGGTAATGGTGCAGCCCCTGGACCAGGGCGGCGGCGCAATTGCCTATACCGACCAGGGCCACCCGGACCTGCCGCGCCCGCGCCCGGCCCCCTGCCTGCCCCGTTTCCCCCGTTTCCCCCTGGCCCGTTCCCCCCTGTCCCGCCACGTCCCACCCCGCCAAGTCCGCCCATCGGATGTACGGGCGACAACGCCGGAGGGGGTGAACTGTTCCAGATCACGCCGATGGGGGGAGGGGAGAGGGGGGCGATGGCTCCCGCTTACAGGTTGCGCACCTGCATCTGGATCGGGCCCTCCGCCCGGCCGTGGATGAACTGGTCGACATAGGGATTGCCGGACCGGTCGATCTCGCCCACCGGGCCCACCCAGATCAGTTTGCCCTGGTACAGCATGGCGATGCGGTCGGCGATCTTGCGGGCCGATGCCATGTCATGGGTGATGGACAGGGTGGTGGCGCCCAGGTCCTTCACGCATTTCACGATCAGGTCGTTGATCACGTCGGCCATGATCGGGTCCAGGCCGGTGGTGGGTTCGTCGAAGAAGATGATCTCCGGCTGGGTCGCCACGGCGCGGGCCAGGCCTACCCGCTTCTGCATGCCGCCGGACAGTTCGGCGGGGAACAGGTCCCCCACCTCCGGCTTCAGGCCGACGGCGGCCAGGGTGGCGATGGCCCTGTCCTTCGCCTCCCTCCGGGGCATGCGGCGGCCCTGGATCAGGCCGAAGGCCACGTTCTCCCAGACGGGCAGGCTGTCGAACAGGGCCGCGCCCTGGAACAGCATGCCGAACTTGGTCAGCATCCGCTCCCGGTCGCGCCCGCCCACATGGGTCGTATCCTCCCCGTCGATACGGATGGTGCCGCGGTCGGGCTGGAGGATGCCCAGGATGCATTTCAGCAGCACCGACTTGCCCGTCCCGGACCCGCCGATGATGACGACGCTTTCGCCGCGCTTCACCGTCAGGTCCACGCCGTCCAGCACAACCTTCGGCCCGAAGGCCTTGCGCACGCCCTCCAGGCTGATCTTCGGGATGTCGCCGTTGCCGTTGCCGTTGCCGGTCGTGCTCATGAGAAGAAGATCCCCGTCAGCAGGTAGTTCAGCACCAGGATCATGATGGAGGCGCTGACCACCGCGTTCGTCGTGGCCGTGCCCACACCCTGCGCCCCGCCGCGGGAGTGGTAGCCGTGGTAGCAGCCCATCAGGGAGATGACGAAGCCGAAGGCCGCCGCCTTCACCAGGCCGGAGACCACGTCCATCACCTCCAGATACTGCCAGGTGTTGCGGATGTAGGTGGAAGGGTTGAAGTCCAGCCGGTAAACGCTGACCAGGAAGCCGCCGAACACACCGATGATGTCCGCCACAAGCACCAGCAGGGGCAGCATGGTGACCCCGGCGATCAGGCGCGGGGCGATCAGGTATTTGAACGGGTTGGTGCTGAGCGTGGTCAGCGCGTCAACCTGTTCCGTCACCCGCATGGTGCCCAGCTCCGCCGCCATGGCGGCGCCGATGCGCCCGGCCACCATCAGCCCGGCCAGCACCGGCCCCAGCTCCCGGGTGATGGACAGCACCACCACCGTGGCGATGGCGCTTTCCGCCTCGAACCGGGAAAAGCCGCTGTAGCTCTGTAGCGCCAGGACCATGCCGGTGAAGATGGCGGTCAGCCCCACCACCGGCAGGCTGTAATAGCCGATGTCCAGCATCTGCCGCCCGATATGCCGGAAATAGAAGGGCGGGCGCACACAATGGGACAGGGCCAGAAGCGTGAACATGGCAAGCCGGCCCGTCGCCTCCAGGAAGGACAGGAAGGTGCGGCCGATGGGGCTGAGCAATGGCATGAAGGCGGAACCCGGTGCTGTGGTGCCCCTGCGATATAGCAGCGGCGGGGCGGAAGGGCACCCCCCGCTTGCGGGCGGGGCGGCTATGCCGGTCGGGCGAGGGCGGCGGCGGCCGCGATGATCCCGTCCACCTCCGCCGCGGTGGTGTTCCAGGCGCAGACCAGGCGGATGACGGTGCCGTCCCAGCGATAGAAGCCGAAGCCCTGCGCCTCCAACCCCGCGATGACCGGTTCGGGCAGGGCCACGAACACCTCATTCGCCTGGACCGGGTCGCGCAGGGCGGCCCCGGGCAGGCGGGCCAGCCCGTCGGCGAGGCGGCTTGCCATTGCATTGGCATGGCGGGCCAGGTCCAGCCACAGCCCATCGGCCAGATAAGCGTCCAACTGGGCGGAGAAGAAGCGCATCTTGCTGAACAACTGCGCCGCCCGCTTGCGCCGGTAGCCGAGATCCCGGGCCAGGTCGGGGTTGAAGATCACCACCGCCTCCGCCGCCAGACAGCCGTTCTTGGTGGCGCCGAAGGACAGGATATCCACCCCGGCGCGCCAGGTCACATCCGCCGGGCGGCAGCCCAGATGGGCCACGGCATTGGCGAAACGGGCCCCGTCCATATGCACCGTCATGCCCCGGGCCTTGGCGATGGCGGACAGGGCCGCCACCTCCTCCGGCGAATAGACGGTTCCTGACTCGGTCGCGTTGGTCAGCGAAAGGGCGGCGGGCTGCACCGCGTGGACCGACCCATACCACGCTTTCTCCAGCCCACGCTCCAAGGTGGCGGGGGCGATCCTGCCGTGGTCGCCGTCCAGCAGGACCAGCTTGGCCCCGCCGGTGAACATCTCCGGCGCGCCGCATTCATCCATGGTCACATGGCTTTCCCGGTGGCACCAGACGCTGCCCCAGGGTGGGGTCATGGCCCATAGGGACAAGGAATTGGCTGCGGTGCCGGTCGCCACCGGAAACACGGCGCAGTCCCGTTCGAACACCTCCGCCATGCGGGCGGCCATGCGCGCGGTGATCGGATCCTCCCCGTAGGAGGGAAGGGGACCCGCCCCGTTGGCGGCCACCACCGCGTCCATGATTGCCGGTGCGGCACCAGTGACGTTGTCGGATTTGAAGTTCATGCCGGATACCCTGCGGCTATCTGTGTCGACGGAAGGGGACCGCCGATCAGCATTCTGTGATATACAATTACGGGGAAGCGTTACTGGCCTGTCGTGGCCGGCGGCCGGAAGCTGTCGGAGATGGTGGGCCTTCCCTCCGCTCCCGGCGCCCCGGTCGGGATCGCGCCGGGATTGGCGGCGGCGGGATCGCCATTCGGGCTGGTTCCCGGCGCACTGCTTCCCGGCGGGATGGTGATCGGCACGCTGGTCTTGCCGTCCCGCGGGTCCAGCACACGGATCTGCTGGGTCCCGTCCGGCAGGGTGATGTGCAGGATCGCGCGGGTATCGGTCGTCACCATCCGTTCGATCCGGCTGCCCGCCGGCAGGGTGGGCAGCGTGGCCGCGGTCGCGCCGGCACCAGGAACGGTACCGGGGGCGGCCACAGCCTCCGCCGGTTTGTCCTTGCCGAAGGCGCGGGGATGGTTGGGGTCTGTGGCGCGTTGGTATATCTCATACCCGATGAAGGCGAATCCGCCCAGGATCAGGGCGCCCATCACGGCCAGGAGTGTTTTGAGTGCCGCCACGGAGTGCATCCCGCGTTGAGCCAGACCGCACCGGCCCGATCGGCCGGACGGAGGCTGAGGATATCGACGACGACCTCCTTCCCCCCGAGGGCGCAGGCCCGGACGGGGAGGGGGGGGAGGGCGCCGCCCTGGCCGCCGGCGGCGTGCTGAGCGTGCAGGTCTCCGCAGGGGACCGGCTGGATCGGGCCCTGGCCGACGCCCTGGCCGGGGTAGGCGGGGCGTTGGCCGAAGGCCTGTCCCGGTCGCGCCTGAAGTCCTTGATCGAGCAGGGCCGCGTGGCGGTGGGCGGTCAGACCATAGTGGATGCCTCCCACCGGGTCAAAGAAAGCGCGGCGGCGGTGGTGGACGTGCCCGCCGCCATCGCCCCCGTCCCCGCGGCGGAGGATATCCCGCTGGAAATCCTTTACGAGGATACGGACTTATTGGTCATCGACAAGCCGGCCGGGCTGGTCGTCCATCCCGGGGCCGGAAATCCCACCGGGACGCTGGTGAACGCCCTGCTGTTCCATTGCGGCGATCGGCTGTCCGGTATCGGCGGGGTGCGGCGGCCGGGCATCGTCCACCGGCTGGACAAGGACACATCCGGCCTGATGGTGGTGGCGAAGACCGACCGGGCGCATCAGGGGCTGACCGACCAGTTCGTGGACCGCACCCTGTCGCGCACCTATCTGGCCGTGGTCTGGGGCATGCCCGCCGTGCGGGAGGGGGAGCTGGAGGCGAATATCGGCCGCCACCCCAGCGACCGCAAGCGCATGGCCGTTCTGGCCCGGGGCGGCAAGCCGGCGGTGACGCTCTACCGCGTCGTCCGGCCGACCGGGTTGCAGGCGACGCTGGTGGAATGCCGCCTGAAGACCGGTCGCACCCATCAGATCCGCGTCCACATGACGGAAATGGGGCATCCGCTGGTGGGGGATCCCCTGTATGGAAAGATCCGGCCCGCCCGGTTGAAGACCATTCAGGCGGAAGCGCGGGAGGCGGCCTTGTCCTTCCCCCGGCAGGCCTTGCATGCCGCGGCCCTGGAATTCATCCATCCCGTGACCGGGGGGGAGATGATGTTCGAGTCCGACCTGCCCGATGATATTCGTCACTTAATCGCGAAGCTGGAATCCGTATAGTATAAATGCCCGAGTCAGCCGGTGGGGTATTCCGTCGGCCGCTTGGACTGAAGGGTTTGAACCATGCCGACCCCGCCCGTCCCCGTCATCAATGCCGAAAGCAATCTGGCCCGCTATCTCCAGGAGATCCGGAAGTTCCCGATGTTGGAACCGGATCAGGAGTTCATGCTGGCCAAGCGCTGGCAGGAACATGAGGACCCGGACGCCGCCGCCACCCTGGTCACCAGCCATCTGCGCCTGGTTGCGAAAATCGCCATGGGCTACCGCGGATACGGCCTGCCGCTGGCGGAGCTTATCTCCGAAGGCAATGTGGGCATGATGCAGGCGGTGAAGCGGTTCGACCCCGACCGCGGCTTCCGCCTTGCCACCTATGCCATGTGGTGGATTCGCGCCGCGATCCAGGAATACATCCTGCATTCCTGGTCCTTGGTGAAGATGGGCACCACGGCCGCGCAGAAGAAGCTGTTCTTCAATCTACGCAAGCTGAAGGGCCAGATGCAGGCCATCGATGACGGCGACCTCCCGCCCGAAACGGTGACCGCCATCGCCACCAAGCTGGACGTGCCGGAGGCGGATGTCGTCAACATGAACCGCCGGCTGGCCGCCCCGGACCATTCCCTGAACGCGCCGCTGCGCGTGGATGGGGATGGGGAGTGGCAGGACTGGCTGGTGGATGAACAGGAATCCCAGGAAATCCGCCTGGCCGAGCAGGAGGAACTGGGCAAGCGCAAGAAGCTGCTGGCCGCTGCTATGAAGACCCTGAACGAGCGGGAGCGGCATATCCTGATCGAGCGCCGCCTGAAGGACAACCCGACCACGCTGGAGGATCTTTCCCAGCAATACGGCATCAGTCGTGAACGGGTGCGCCAGATCGAGGTGCGGGCCTTTGAAAAGCTGCAGAAGAGCATCAAGAACGCCGCCCTGGAACAGAAGCTGGCGTAACGCCCGGCCCCGTAGGTCGCAAGAAGGGGCGAAGCCCCGCATTGCGACGGCGCGTATGGACCCGGAATGGGGCGGTGTCGCAATCCGCTTCGCTGCTTGCGACCCACGGCCAGGGAAATCCCGTTGGTCGGAACGAGCAAAGCGAGGGCCGACGGCCCCAATGCACCAACCGTCGCCCCCGTTACCCTTGGGGCTTCGGCGGGGGTGGGACGATATAGGCAACCTCCGCGTCCAACCGTCCGGCGCAGGCGATCTTGCCGGGATTGGCGGCGAAGGCATCCGCCGGCGGGGGCCGCAGGGTCACTTCCAGCAGCACCATGTCCACGACCCTCGGCCCGAAGGGTTCCGGCCTGTCCCGCCCCCGCCAGGCGTCTGAGCCGAACAGGCGCGACAAGTACCATTGTGCCCCTTCCGGGCCGTTCGGTGCCCCGGCGAGCAGCTCCTCCCGCAGGGCGGTGAACAGCTCCCGGCAGCCCTCCTCCGTCCGGGTGGCATCGGTGGCGACGGTGGAGAAATAGACCAGCACCCGCCGATCCTGGAAGCGGAAGAGGGTTCCCGCCCGCGGTGCCTCCCCCCGGGTGCGGTCGAGCTGCAACCGCCGCATCGCCCGGTCCAGATCCCGCTCCAGCCGCATCATGCCCCAGTCCAGCAGGGTGACCGGGGTGGTGGCCAGGAATTGGGAGATTTCCGGACCCGCCGACTGGTCTGGCGGGGCAGGGGTGGCCGTGGGAGCCGGTGCCGCCGGGACGGAGGGCTGCGCCGGGGCAGGGGCCTGTCGGGCGTGGACGGCGGGCGCGGTCAGCAGCAGCACTGCCGTGACGGCCGCGATGATGCCCCTGCCCATGCCGATCCCCCTTCGTGCCACCGATGCAGGGAGTATAGCCCGGATGGGGAGGGGGAAGAAGGCGGTGGCCCAGAAAAAAAGCCCCGGGACTACCCCGGGGCTTTTCTGTTCCGTTGGCGGAATGATGGCGGTCATTCAACTAGTTCGGGCAGCTTCTCATCTTCCCGGCCGCCCTTCGGCTCGGCATAGATGAAATCCAGCTTGTCGTTCTTCAGCACGACCTTGACGGCCCCGCCCTTGACCAGCTTGCCGAACAAAAGTTCCTCCGCCAGGGGCTTCTTCACATGCTCCTGGATGGTGCGTGCCAGCGGACGCGCACCCATGACGGGATCGTAGCCCTTGACGGCCAGCCATTCCCGCGCCTCATCCGACAGCTCGATGGTGACACCGCGGTCGGACAGCTGGGCCTCCAGCTCCATGATGAATTTGTCCACCACCCGGGCGATCACCTCCGGCTTCAGGGCGGCGAAGGGAACGATCGCGTCAAGCCGGTTGCGGAATTCCGGCGTGAACTGCTTCTTGATCGCCTCCTCATCCTCACCCACCCGCATCTCCCGTCCGAAGCCGATGGCGGCCTTGGCCATGTCGGCGGCACCGGCATTGGTGGTCATGATCAGGATCACGTTGCGGAAATCGACCGTCTTGCCGTTGTGGTCGGTCAGCTTGCCGTGGTCCATGACCTGGAGCAGGACATTGTAAAGGTCGGGATGGGCCTTCTCGATCTCATCCAGCAGCAGCACGCAGTGCGGATGCTGGTCCACCGCATCGGTCAGCAGCCCGCCCTGGTCGAAGCCGACATAGCCCGGGGGGGCGCCGATCAGGCGGCTGACCGTGTGCCGCTCCATGTATTCCGACATGTCGAAGCGGATCAGCTCGATCCCCAGGGTGCGGGACAGTTGCTTCGCCACTTCCGTCTTGCCGACACCGGTGGGGCCGGAGAAGAGGTAGTTGCCGATCGGCTTTTCCGCATCGCGCAGACCGGCCCGGGCCAGCTTGATGGCGGAAACCAGGGCATCGATGGCGGCATCCTGGCCGAAGACCATGGTCTTCAAGTCGCGCTCCAGGTTCTGGAGCACTTCCTTGTCGTCGCGGCTGACCGATTTGGGTGGGATGCGGGCGATCTTGGCGACCACCGCCTCCACATCCTTCTGTGTGATGGTCTTCTTCCGCTTGCTGTCGGGCAGCAGGGCCTGGGCGGCACCCACCTCATCGATCACGTCGATCGCCTTGTCGGGCAGCTTGCGGTCGCCGATGTACTTGGCCGACAGCTCCACCGCCGATTTCACGGCATCCTTGGTGTAGCGGACCTTGTGGTATTGCTCGTAATAGGACTTGATGCCTTCCAGGATCTTGATCGCGTCATCGATGCTGGGCTCGTTGACGTCGATCTTCTGGAAGCGGCGGACGAGGGCCCGGTCCTTCTCGAAATAGTTCCGGTACTCCTTGTACGTCGTCGAGCCGATGCAGCGCAGCGAGCCGGAGGCGAGCGCCGGCTTCAGCAGGTTGGAAGCATCCATCGCCCCGCCGCTGGTCGCCCCGGCGCCGATCACCGTATGGATCTCATCGATGAAAAGGATGGAACCCTCCAGCGCCTCCAACTCGGAGACGACGGATTTCAGCCGTTCCTCGAAATCGCCGCGGTAGCGGGTCCCGGCCAGCAGCGAGCCCATGTCGAGGGCGAAGATGGTGGCATTCTGAAGGATCTCCGGCACTTCGCCATGGACGATGCGCCGGGCCAGCCCCTCGGCGATGGCGGTCTTGCCGACGCCGGGGTCGCCCACATAAAGCGGGTTGTTCTTGGAGCGGCGGCAGAGGATCTGGATCGTCCGCTCCACCTCCTGCTCGCGGCCGATCAGCGGGTCGATCTTCCCGCTGGCGGCCTTCTTGTTCAGGTTGACGCAATACGCTTCAAGGGCCTCGGTGCCTTTTTTCACGACCTTCTCCGCCTGGGCGTCGTCGTCGGCTCCGGAGACACGTTTCGTTTCGGTACGACCGGGAGCCTTGGCGATGCCGTGAGAGATGTAGTTGACTGCGTCGAACCGGGTCATTTCCTGCTCCTGCAGGAAATAGACCGCATGGCTCTCCCGCTCGGAGAACAGGGCAACCAGCACATTGGCTCCCGTCACCTCTTCGCGGCCCGAACTCTGGACGTGGATCGCCGCCCGCTGCAGGACGCGCTGGAAGCCTGCGGTCGGTTTGGCATCATCGGGCCGGTTGGTGATCAGGTTGGACAGTTCGTTGTCGAGATATTCGACCAACTCGGTGCGGAGCTTCTGGAGATCCACACCACAGGCCCTGAGGACGGCGACGGAGTCCTGGTCTTCGGTCAGGGCCAGAAGGAGGTGTTCAAGGGTGGCGTACTCGTGGCGGCGCTCGTTGGCGAAGGCCAAGGCTCGATGGAGCGTCTGCTCGAGGTTACGCGACAGCATGGCTAATCCTTCTCAAGGGTACATTGCAAAGGGTGCTGGTGCTGGCGGGCGAAGTCCATGACCTGGGTCACTTTCGTCTCCGCCACCTCATAGGTGAAAACTCCGCAGACGCCCACGCCGCGCCTGTGCACATGCAGCATGATGCGCGTTGCCTCTTCCCGGTTCTTGTTGAAGAACCGTTCCAGCACATGAACGACGAACTCCATCGGGGTGTAATCGTCGTTCAACATCAAGACCTTGTACATGGACGGCTTTTTGGTCTTCGGCTTGGCCTTCACGACCACGCCGGTCGACGTGCCCCCGTCAATGTTCTTGTCCTGATCCGCCATGGCTTCGGTAATCGTCATCACGCAAGTCATCCCACATCAATCATATGAAATCCGGGGCGCCAGTTGGAAGGGGGCATCTGCACTGGCGACCAAGTTCCGCAGCTTTGTCCCTACCCGACCCGGACGTGACAGGGAAGGGGAGAGGCAGCGGGCACGAAAAGAGACGGCAAAAGTGCCGCAGGATGGCCCCCAACCCTCCACCGTCGCTGCCCGGCCCGTCACCCGGCCCGCTGTCTGTCCCGCTGCCCGGCCCCGGCAACGAAAAAAGGCCCGACGGTGAACCGCCGGGCCTTCGAAGGGATCGCGGTGGCCCGGGGCGGGCCGGGGCCGGTCCGGGTATCAGGCGGCCAGGCTCGGCTTGGCCAGCTTCTCCACCGTCGCGTTGATGCGGGCGGAAATCGGCTCGATCGCCTCATTGGCGACCTTGACGGAGATCTCGGACACCTTGGTGGCCTCCGCGACCATGGCGTCGAAGCTGGTCCGGGCGTATTCGGTCTGCAGCTCCACCAGCTCCCGCAGCGACTTGACGCCCATGACCGCCTTGGCCACGGTGACGCCCTGGTCGTACTGGGCCTGGCTATAGGCCATCATGGCCTTGGAAAGGGTTTCCATACCCTTCGCCAGGATGGTGGTCGACTGAACCACGGCGTCCACATTCTGCTTGTGGAACACGGTCGCGTCCTCATAGGCGCGGAAAGCCTGCTTGCCCATCTTGTCCGCCTGCTCCTTCGTGTAGGTCATTGCCTGCTCCACGGTCTTGGTCGCCTGATCCTGGGCCGCCGTCACGCTGGCCTCGATGGTGTCCACCACGGCGGTGGCAACGGCGGTCGCGGCGGCGACAGGCGTCTCACCGGCCGTGCTATCAACGACCGTCGCCTCGGCGGCGGGGGTGGTGGTCGTCACGGCCGGGGCCGTGGTCTGGGTCCGGGGGGTCCGGGGTGTACGGGTTACCATGCTCGTGATCTCCTCTGCGCTCAGGTCTGTGCCGGTCCAGATCGGCCCCGGCACCGGGTGCCGCTCCGGTCTGGACTCTCCAGCATCGCTGCCCCGTTCGCGGGTCTGATCCCGGGCCAGACCGGCCCTCCCGGATCCTGCATGGGCCGGGACCGGACCCTATGGCGGGGGTCGATCCGTTTTCATGCTGCAATGCAACATAGCGGGTTATATCGAACCGGCAGGTCGGTGGTCAAGGGTAAATTGTGCGGCGCAGCATAGCCGCTCCCCCGGGCCGGGGATGCCGTTTCCAGGGCGCCGTCGGGCTTGAGCGCGCCCGGGGGAAATGACAGGATGCGCCGCCCTTTCCACCTCCGGTCCCGGCAGCCTGCGCATGACCTATTGTCTCGGCATCAAGATCCGCGAAGGGCTCATCGGCCTGTCGGATGGACGCATCACCGCCGGAACCCAGGTGTCGGTCGCCCGCAAGGTGACGCTGATCGGCTCCGGCGGGGACCGGTTCTTCATCATGACGTCGGGTCTGCGCAGCGTTCGCGACAAGACGCTGGCCTATCTGCGCCGCCATCGGTCCAAGCCCGGGTCGAAGCCCTTCGAAACCATGCTGGAGGCGGTGACCGTTTTCGCCGCCTGCCTGCGGGAGGTGGCGGCGGAGGATCGGGAGGCGCTTGCGGAATCCAAGCTGGCCTTCAACCTGCACGCCATCCTGGGCGGGCGCCTGCCCGGCGATGCGGAGCCGACCATGTTCCTGGTCTATCCGGAGGGCAACTGGATCGAGGTGGACGAGCGCACGCCCTACCTGTCCATCGGGGCAACGGCCTATGGCAAGCCGATCCTGGACCGGGCCCTCTCCCATGACACCCCGATGCAGGTGGCGCTCAAAATCGCCTATCTGTCCTTCGACAGCAGCCGTTATTCCAGCGCGGATGTGGGCTTCCCGGTCGATCTGGTGACCTTCAGCAATGCCGACCGCCACTGGCGGGAAGCACAGTACGATTACGATGATCTGGTTGAACAGCGGCACTGGTGGAACCGGCACATCACGCAACTGTCCATGCAGCTTCCCGACCAGCCTTGGGCGGATCGTCTGCTGCCCGGCAGCAAGCTCATTCCATAGGCGGAATGAAGCCGATATCCCATACCGCCCCGGGGCGCACCGTGTAGGCCGACAGGAAATAGAAGCCGTCGAAGCAGCCGGTGGCGAACCATCGCAGCTTGGATGCCCCCAGGTCGAGCTGGGAAAACGGGGGCAGGAACACCCCGCCATAGGCCAACCGCCGCGCCACCCGCTGGAACTGGTCCGGGGTCAGGGTGTCCTGGTCCGTGGGCGCGCTGGTGGGGGGCATGGCCTGTTCCGCCGGCCGTAGCTGGGCGACGGAACTGACCGGCAGGGTCCAGATCCGCATGATGCCGCCCCGGTCGGGATGGCCGACCAGTTCCAGGATGCGCACCGGCTGGTCCGGTCGGCCGGCGTTGAAGACCAGACGGTACCGGTCATCCGACCCGCTGTGGCAGCCCTGGCGCAGATCCTCCCCATACAGGTAGCCGGCCCAGGTCAGGCCTGGCGCTGCGCGGGTGGGTTCCGTTCCGGACCCGGCACAGCCCGCCAGAACCGTGACAGCCACCAGCAGCAGCGCCACGGTCCCGGGCCGGGCGCGGCGGCCGGGGACGCAGCGGGAAAGGAGGGGGCGGCGGAGGGCGACCGGATCGGACATGATGGGACGAAGATAGTCACATTGGCCGTTCCTGGCGAGGTGCCGACAGGGCGGTTGTCACGACACGGGCAGGCCCGATCGGGCTATCGTCCCGCTTGCCGGTTCGGCCCACCGGGGCAGGGATGGGGCCGGATGGCTGAGGCTGTGAAAATCATTTCTGAACGCTTCTCTGCTAGACACTGATTCCATTCACATTTACCCTGGTGACCAAAATGGGGCAGCGGCGGTGAGGGGGCCTTTTTCCGTGACGATGAATTCAGCACGCCACGTCGGGGTTAACCCCATCGACACACAGGGCAGGACAGGCCGCCGCGACCGGACCGCTGTCGCTACGATGCCGGAACGATCAGCCTTCCATCTTGGCTCCCTGATGGCGGTCCTGGCCGCTGTCTTCCTGCTGGCCCTGATGCCGGTCCAGGCGCTGGCCAAATACGCCTCCATCGTCATCGATGCCCGCACGGGTCAGGTGCTGCACGCGGCGAATGCCGACACACGGCTGTTCCCGGCCTCCCTGACCAAGATGATGACGCTGTACATGACGTTCGAGGCGCTGGAGGCAGGCAAGCTGACGTTGAACACCCGCCTGCCCGTCTCCAGGCGGGCTGAAGGCATGGCGCCGACCAAGTTGGGCCTGCGCGCCGGTCAGACCATCCGGGTGGAGGATGCGATCCTGGGCCTTGTCATCCGGTCCGCCAATGATGCCTCCGTCGTCCTGGCGGAGGCCCTGGCCGGGACGGAGGTGGAGTTCGCCCGCCAGATGACGGAGAAGGCGCGGTCCCTCGGCATGACCCGCACGACCTTTCGCAACGCCTCGGGCTTGCCCAATGCCGGGCAGCTCTCCACCGTCCGGGATATGGCCCGCTTGGCCCAGGCTCTGGTCGACGACCATGGGGAGCATTACCACTTCTTCAGCCGCCGCAGCTTCACGTATGCCGGCGTCACCATGAACAGCCACAACCGCCTGATGGCCCGCTATGACGGGATGGACGGGCTGAAGACCGGGTTCACCAACGCTTCCGGCTTCAACCTGGCCTCCTCCGTCGTGCGCGACGGGCGGCGGTTGGTTGGTGTCGTCTTCGGCGGGCAGACGGCCCGGTGGCGTGACGACCATATGGCCAGTCTGCTGGACCGTGCGTTCGAAGGCCGGTCGGCGCCGGTGCTCGTCGCGTCCGCTCCGGCCGCGCGCCGTGCCGCCACCGCGACCGCTGAAGCCGCCCGGGCCCCGGTGCCTGCGCGCAAGCCGGGGCAGGCGGAAACGGATGTGGCCGCCACAGTCGTCCGCGTCGCTGGAGCCATCGCCACCGGGGCGGGGGAACTGGCATTGCCGAAGCCTGCCGTCGCCGGAACCCTGGCCGCCCCGATGCCCGCGGTCGCACCCGGCGGCTGGGGCATCCAGGTCGGGGCCTTCAACAACCAGACGGCTGGCCAGCGCGCCGTCGCCACCGCGACCCAGCGCGCCTCCGGCCTTCTTGACAGCGCCATCCCCCATGTGGTGGAGGTGAAGGCGAGCGGGAACACCCTGTACCGCGCCCGGCTGATGGGCCTGGATGAGAAGACGGCCCGCCGCGCCTGCTCCCGCCTGTCCAAAGGCGGAATCGGCTGCGTCACTGTCCCTCCCCAGCGCGGGTCCTGACCGGTTCGGAAACGGCTCCCCCCCAGCCAGCCACATCGGCCGGGGGTAAAGGCTCAGAATTGCGAACGGGCCGCGCCGGGGTGAACCGGGCGGCCCGTTTTTCTGACCGGCCCCATTACGGGGCCCATGATCGGGTGACAGGCCGGGCCGGGATCAGCCCCGGCGGGTGAAGCCCCAGACGCTGGCCGGCGGAATATTCGCCACGGTGAAGCCCACGCGCTTGCCCTCGATCCCCAGCGCCCGGCGCTTCAGGGGGGAGCGGGCGGAATAGGTGTAGGAGAGGAAGCGCCGTCCCTCCGGCATGATGGCGAAGATCTCATCCACGATCTTCCGCTGGGCCTCCGCCGGGATCAGGATCATCGGGATACCGACGACCACCGTGCCCACCTTGCCGATGAACTGCGGCGGCAGGAGGGAGCGGATGTTCCGAACATCGCCCTGGAGCACGTTCACGTCGGGAAATTGGGTGCGCAGGTAACCGGCCAGTTCCCGGTCCATCTCCACCGTGTACAGGCGGGACGGAGGGATGCCCGATTCCAGCAGGGCCTGGGTGATGGCACCGGTCCCGCCGCCATATTCCACCACCACCTCATCCGGGTCGCGGCGCACATGGCTGGCGATCAGTCGGGAGAGGGAGGGGCCGGAGGGCGTGATGGACGCCACGGCCTTGGGATTGGCCAACCATCGCTTGAGGAAGAGCAGGGCCGGGTTCTGCGGCTTCACGGCCGTCCTGGCCTCGGCACGATCCAGCGGCATCGCGGATGGACCCTTTCTGTGGGGGGGTGGTCGAGCGGGTGGGTGAGAGATGACACCGAAAGCGTGGCATTGCAATGACCAGACCGGCGCCCCGCAGCGCAGCCTTTCGCACCGCGGTAAGAACCCCGCCCCCGCTGTAAGGTTCCCCGCCCGCCGGGTCAGGCGGACAGCGCCGCCTTGGCCTGTTCCAACTGTTCCGACAGGTCGAGCCAGGCCGACTCGGCTGTTTCGATCTGGCGGGTGAGCGCCCCCAGTTCCACCTGAAGCTTGGTCAGCTTGTCCGCCGGGCCGGTGTACAGCGCGGGATCGGCCAGCTTCCCCTCGATCTCCGTCCGCTTGGCGGTCAGGCGGGACAGCTGCTTCTCCACATCCTCCAGCTTGCGGCGCAGGGGCGCCAGCTGGGCGCGCAGGTCGGCCGCGGCGCGGCGTTCGGCCTCCCGCTCCTCCCGGGTACGGGTGTCCTTCACCTCCGCCGGGCGGCCGTCCTTGGCCTTCTTCGCTTCCGCCCGGACGGCGCGGGCCCGGTCCAGCAGCAGCTTCTTGTACTCCTCCAGATCACCGTCGAAGGGCTTTGCCGCCCCGTCATGGACCAGGATCAGCCGGTCGGCCGTCAGCTCGATCAGGTGGGGATCGTGGCTGATGACGATCACCGCCCCCTGGTAATCGTTCAGCGCCTCCACCAGCGCTTCACGGCTGTCGATGTCCAGGTGGTTTGTCGGCTCGTCCAGCATCAGGATATGGGGCGCGTCCCGGGTCATCATGGCGAGCAGCAGCTTCGCCTTCTCCCCCCCTGACAGGCTGGCGATCTTCGTTTCCGCCTTCTGCTGGCCCAGGCCGAAGCGACCCAGATGGGAGCGGAGCTGGGTTTCGTTCGCCTGGGGCATGACGGTGGACAGCTGCTGCACCGGCGTCCAGTCCAGCCGCAGCTCGTCGGTCTGGTGCTGGGCGAAATAGCCGACGCGCAGCCGGCCCGACCGCTTCACCTCCCCCGCCAGGGGGGTCAGCTTGCCCGCCAGCAGCTTGACCAGGGTTGATTTGCCGTTGCCGTTGGCCCCCAGAAGGGCGATGCGGTCATCCCCGTCGATGCGCAGGTTCAGCTTCCGCAGCACCGCCCGCCCGTCATAGCCCACATCCACCCCGTCCAGCGCGATCAGGGGCGGGGCCAGTTCCTCCGGGCTGGGGAAGTTGAAGGTGATCTCCGCATCCTCCAGCACGGTGATGCGGGGCCCCAGGCGCTCGATGGCCTTCACCCGGCTCTGGGCCTGGCGGGCCTTGGACGCCTTGGCCTTGAACCGGTCGACGAAGCTCTGCAGGTGCTTGCGCTGCGCCTCCTGCTTCTGTGCCTGGGCCTTCAGCAGCTCCAGCTGCATGGTCCGGGTCTTGACGAAGGTGTCGTAGTTGCCGCCATAGGCGGTCAGCTTCAGCCGGTCCAGGTGGACGATGGTGGTCGGCACCTTGTTCAGCAGGTCCCGGTCATGGCTGACGATGATGATCGTGCGCGGGTAGGATTTCAGGTAATCCTCCAGCCACAGCGTCGCCTCCAGGTCCAGGTGGTTGGTCGGCTCGTCCAGCAGCAGCAGGTCCGGCTCCGTGAACAGCACCGCCGCCAAGGCCACACGCATGCGCCAGCCGCCGGAGAAATCGCTGCACGGCCGTGCCTGGGCATCGGCATCGAAGCCCAGGCCGGACAGGATGCGGGCCGCCCGGCTCTCGGCCGAATGGGCCTCGATCACGACCAGGCGCTCATGGATCTCGGCGATGCGGTCGGGATCGGTCGCTGTCTCCGCCTCCGCCAAAAGGGATGCCCGCTCCGTATCGGCGGCCAGCACCGTCTCGATCAGGGTGCGGCTGTCGCTCGGCGCCTCCTGCCGGACCCAGCCCATACGGGCGCCGTTGTTCAGGCGGATATCGCCGCCATCGGGCTGAAGCTCGCCGACGATCAGCTTCAGCAGGGTGGATTTGCCCGTGCCGTTGCGGCCGACAATGGCGACGCGGTGGCCGTCGGGGATGGTGACGCTCGCCTGATCCAGCAGCATGCGGCCGGCGATGCGGTATGTCAGGTCGGTGATCTGCAGCATGGGGCAGGCTCATACCATGCCCGCCGCGCCGACAGAAGGGCAGGCGGGCAGGGGCCCGCACCCGGGGCTCCCGCACCCACGGGGGCGCAGGTCTGCCTGTCGTTTCGGCGGTGCAGAATGGCGTTGCCCGGGCTCTGAACCGCGGCTATAAGCTCGCCCGCAAATCCCAAGGTTTCAGGAGAAGTGACATGGCCGTCGAACGGACGCTGTCGATCGTCAAGCCCGATGCGACCCGCCGCAACCTCACCGGCAAGATCAACGCCCGCTTCGAGGAGGCCGGTCTGCGCATCGTCGCCCAGAAGCGCGTGCAGCTGACCAAGCAGCAGGCCGAGAAGTTCTACGAGGTCCATGCCGAGCGTCCGTTCTACGGCGAGCTGGTCTCCTTCATGATCTCCGGCCCGGTCGTCGTGCAGGTGCTGGAAGGCGAGAACGCGGTTGCCAAGAACCGTGAGATCATGGGCGCCACCAACCCGGCCAACGCGGCCCCCGGCACGATCCGCAAGGACTTCGCCGAGAGCATCGAGGCGAACTCCGTCCACGGCTCCGACAGCCTGGAGAATGCGACCCGCGAAGTCTCCTTCTTCTTCAGCGAGATCGAGATCGTCGGCTGATCCTGACGATTGCTACCCGATCGGGAGACGGGCCGCAGGCGACAGCTTGCGGCCCTTTTTCTTGGCCGGCACGACCGCTGTTGATGTGCAGAGCCGGCGTGATACGCTTCATCCGGGTTGCAGCGACGGAGGAAGGCCGATGCAGGCGGGCTTGGGAATGCGGCGCCTATGGGCTGGGCCGCTATCGACCAGCCGCGGGCCGCGCGGCGGCGGACGTGCCCTGGCGGTCGCCCTCTTCCTGGCGGCCGGTGGCCAGGGCTTCGCCGGAACCGCAGCCATCGCTTCGACACCGGTGGAGCCGCCGCTGCGTATCATCTTCAGTGAGGCATTGCCGGCCCCCTATCTGACCATGGGGGTCGATGGGCAGACCGATGGGATCGGTCCGCGCCTGGCCCGGGCACTGGCCCGGGAACTGGGCCGTACTGCCATCATCGCCACCTTGCCGCGCCGTCGGGTGGAACCCACTTTGCGCGCCGGCCAGGCCGATCTGCTGTGCCACGCGGCACCCGCCTGGCTGGAGAGGCCGGAGGATCTGATCTGGAGCGGGGAGGTCTATACCGTCACCACCATCCTGTTCGCCCGACCGGACAGCCCGCCGGTCGACCATCCCAAGCACCTGTCCGGGCCGGTGGGGGCCATCCTCGGCTATCGTTATGCCATGCTGGATGAAGCGATAGCGTCCGGACGGGTGCAGCGCATCGATTCCCGGAGCGAGGAAGCGGTCTTCACCATGGTGGAACGGGGGCGGTTGCCCTATGGCCTGATCGAGGAGCGGGCGTTCCAGGATCTGGGCGCCGCACGGCCCGGTGCCGGCCTGATCCGGATGGGCGTCGTTGGGCGGTACAGTGTGGAATGCGCGGCCATGGCGGGCGGGTCCGTGCAGGGGGAGGAGTTGCGCGCCGCCGCCGCCCGCGCCGTCCGTTCCCCTGACATCACCGGCCTGTTCTCCGTCACCAACTGACTGACACGGGACATGCAAAAGGGCCGCTGGATCGCCCCGGCGGCCCCTTGATCCGTCAGGCCTGCGCCCGTCGGCGGACAGGTCAGATCTTGCCCAGCATGGCCAGGATGATGGTCACGACCATGCCCAGCAGCATGAACAGGAACGCATAGCCCCAGCCGATGAAGAACTGCAGCAGGAACATCAGCAGCACCAGGACGACGCAGATCGCGCCGACGGTCAGGAACTTGGTGAAGAAGGCGTACTCTTCCGCATGCTCACGGACGAGCTTGTCGCTGACGGCGGTGTTGTCGTGGCCGGCCATGTCTCTTGTTCCCTCGGTTGGATCGAGCCCGTTGGCTTGGGTTTAAGCCGAGTACGGCGGTGATGGCAAGTCGGATCGGTGGGGTCGGGCGCCCGGTTTCAACCGGGCGGGTTCATCAGGGCGGCGTCTCCGGCCCCGGCATCCATCCCGCCCGTGATCTCCGCCCGTTCATCCACCACACGCACCCGGGATTCGGCGATCAGGCGGACGGCCAGGGGGTACAGGCGATGCTCCTGCGCCAAGACGCGGGCGGCCAGATCCGCCGCCCTGTCTTGCGCCAGCACCGGCACCGCCGCCTGGGCGATGACGGGGCCGCTGTCCATGGCCGCGCGGACATAATGCACCGTGCAGCCATGCAACTTCACCCCCGCCTCGATCGCCCGTGCGTGGGTATCCAGGCCGGGGAAGGCGGGCAGCAGGCTGGGATGGATGTTAATCAGCCGATCGTGCCAACGCTCGACGAACCAAGGGGTGAGCAGGCGCATAAAGCCGGCAAGGCAGACCAGGTCCACCCCGGCCTCCTCCAGCACCGCCGTCATCGCCGCTTCGAAGGACGGCTTGTCGGGATGGTCCTTGGCCAGCACCGTGGCGGTGGGGATGCCCGCATTCCGCGCCCGGTCCAGCCCCGGGGCCCCCGCCTTGTTGGACAGGACCAGGGACACCGTGGCCGGGAAGGCGGGGTCGGCGCAGGCATCGATCAGGGCTTGGAGATTGGACCCCCGGCCGGAGATCAGGACACCAAGCTTCAGGCGCGCCATCTCAATCCTGCCAGCGGTCCAGGCCGGCGATGCGGACCCGATCGGCCCCGGCATCGGCGTCCACCACCTGGCCGATGCGGGTCACCGTCTCCCCCGCCGCGGCCAGGATCGTCTCCGCCTCCGCCGCGCGCTCGGCTGCGCAGACGACGACCATGCCGATGCCGCAGTTGAAGGTGCGCGCCATCTCCTGCGGGGCGACGCTGCCGGTCCGCATCAGCCAGCGGAAGACCGGGGGCAGGGCCCATGTGTCGGTATCCAGCTCCACCCCCGTGCCATCGGGCAGGACGCGGGGAATATTCTCGATCAGGCCGCCGCCGGTGATATGGGCCATGGCCTTCACCGTGCCCGCCCGCACCGCCGCGAGAAGCGGCTTCACATAGATGCGGGTGGGGGTCAGCAGCGCCTCCCCCAGGGTCTTCGACCCGTCCCAGGGGCAGGTATCGGCATGGATCAGGCCCGACACTTCCACCAGCTTGCGCACCAGGGAATAGCCGTTGGAATGCACACCGGAGGAGGCGAGGCCCAGCACCACGTCGCCCGCGGCCACACCGGCACCGGTCAGGACCTGGCTGCGCTCCACAGCACCCACGGCGAAACCGGCCAGATCGTAGTCGCCATCATGGTACATGCCCGGCATTTCCGCCGTTTCCCCGCCGACCAGGGCGCAGCCGGCCTGGCGGCACCCCTCTGCGATGCCGGCGACGATGGCGCGGCCGGCGGCCACGTCCAGCTTGCCGGTGGCGAAGTAATCCAGGAACAGCAGCGGCTCCGCCCCTTGGACTACCAGATCGTTCACGCACATGGCGACCAGGTCGATGCCGACCGTGTCATGGCGGCCCGCATCGATGGCGACCTTCAGCTTGGTGCCGACCCCGTCGGTGGTGGAGACCAGCAGCGGGTCGTGGAACCCGGCGGCGCGCAGATCGAACAGGGCGCCGAACCCCCCCAGCCCGGCATCGGACCCGGGGCGGGCGGTGCTTTTCGCCAGCGGCTTGATCGCCTCGACCAGCGCGTTGCCCGCATCGATATCGACGCCGGCGTCCTTGTAGGAGTAGCTGTTCAAGGTATCCTCGCTTCTGGCAATCGCGGCGGCGGCTGGGCTAAATGGGCGGCGATGTCGTTATCGGGCGGGGTGTGGCTCAAAAAGCCGGGCCTGCCTGCCCATGTCACACCTGACCAATTCCCAGGGACGCCGGTCGTTGAAACCGGCCGAGACCATAGCAAGATCGGAATCCAAATCAATGCTGGTCCGCTGCATTCCCCACCTGCGCCGCGCCCTTCCGGCGGTGGCCCTCCTGCTGGCGCTTTCCGGTCTCCAGCCCGCTTCGGTCCAGGCCCAGACGGCACCCGCCGCAACGCCTTCCGCTGCGGGCCCCGGTACCGCGGATGTGTTCATGGTGGAACGGGTGCCGGTGGATGTGACGGCCGACAACGCGGCCGTGGCCCGCGACCGCGGCATCGCCCAGGCCCAGCGCGACGGGTTCGCCGTGCTGTTCGACCGGCTGACGGCGGATGCGGATTATCCCGTCCCGCCCGGCTTCGACCCCGCCGCGGTGGAGCAGGCGGTGGATAGCTTTGAGGTGGTGGGCGAACGCAGCTCCGCCGTCCGCTATGTGGCGGAGATCACGGTGCGCTACCGCCCCGCCGCCGTGCGCCAGCTTCTGGCGGGGCAGGGGGTGCGCTTCGCGGAGGTGAAGTCCAAGCCCGTGCTGATCCTGCCGGTGGACATGACCGGGCCGGAGCCGGTGCTGTGGCAGACCGAAACCCCCTGGCGCCAGGCTTGGGAGGCGTTCACCCCGCCCGTCGGCCTGCTTCCCATCCTGGTGCCCTATGGTGAATTGCAGGATGTGACCGATATCGGGGTGGCGGAGGCGTTGGCGGGGGATGAGGCGGCGCTGCGCCGCATCGCCGACCGCTACGGCGCTGGTGCCGTTGCCGTGGCCCGCATCGGCCTGGACGGGGCGCTGACAATCCCCGTCTTCCCCGATCCCAACGCCCCGCCCGCAGCGGAGCCCCTGGTCACGCCGCTCCCGGCCGATCCGGCCGCGCCCGGGCCGGTCCCCCTGGTGGGGCCCGCACCGGAAGCCGGGGTCCCGCCCGACCCGACCCGCCCGCGGGGCGTCATGGCTGTCGTCTCCCTCCACCGGTTCCAGGGCATGCCGGAGGTGCTGACCATCGACCTGCCGCCCGGGGCCGCCGGAACGGGCGCTGCGCCGACCCCGACCCCTGCGGCACCGGCATCGACCCAGGCCGATCCCGCCCTGGGGCTCCCGGCGGAGGGGGCTGCCGTAGCTGGCCCGGCGCCGCTGCCGCCCGGTGTGGCGGAGCTGATGCCCGTGGCGGTGGACCGTGTCGCCGATTCGCTGGAACAGGGCTGGATCCGGGCCAACCTGCTGGATGCCGGGCGTCAGGGTACCCTGGTCGCCCGCGTGCCCCTGACCGGGGCGGACCAGTGGATGGCGACCCGGACGCGCTTGTCCCAGGTGCCGACGATCACCCGGGCCCGGGTGCTGACCCTGTCCCGCGCCGCGGCGGAGGTGGAGATCCAGTATCTGGGCGATGAGGAGAGGCTGCGCACCGCCCTGGCCCAGCGCGATCTGGTCTTGACCCCGGCTGCGGCGGCCACCGCGGGTGCCTTCCCGGCCCCCGCCACCGGCCCCGCCAGTCCGACCGGCACCGCCCCCTGGCTGCTGGAACTGCGCGGCACCGCCGCCATGCCCTTTGCCGTCCCCGCCGCAGCCCCGGCCGATTCCCCGGGGATGGGGGGAACGGCGCCGGTCGATATGCCCCCGGCCGATGCTGGTGACGTTCCCATGATCGGAAACCCCGCCCAATCCCCGGACCAGATACCCGGCGGTACGCCCTGACCGCGGCGGGGGAGGGGCCGAGTATGCGCATCTTGATCGTCAACCTACCGAACATCATCACCTTGGCGCGGCTGTTCGCCGTGCCGGTGCTG